>NZ_CP036313.1:300000-505000 GCF_004319545.1 Desulfobacter hydrogenophilus
GGCAATAATCAGGAATTTCAACTATCCACCAAAGAAGAACAGCTGATTGCGGACGGATGCAAACGGCTTATCGAAAATGCGATTATCTGTTGGAATTATATGTATTTATCCAAAAAAATAAATGACGCCAGCTCTGATGCAAAAAAGGACACCATGACCAAAACAATCAAAAATGGTTCTGTGATTACCTGGCAACACATCAACTTGCAGGGAGAATATGATTTTTCTGAGGAAAATTTAAAAAATCCGATTGAATTTGAACTTCCAGAATTATTGGATCTGTAGGTGCTTTAAAATGGGAAGTGGAATTTCGGCGTAAAACCTTGGGTGTATTGACATTTGATGAAATCCTATGACGGATTTACCCTAAATGTGCAATTACACCCATATATCTATTATAATAAATTTGAAAGATTCTCTTGGTTAGTGTAAACTCTTAAACATCGTAACTCTTTGTAATTTACTTTTTTTTCTTAACGATAAAGGTTGCATCCTGAAGTGTTGCGAAAGGCTCAAACCTTTGCATCATCCAATATATACCGGCCGGCCAGTTGAAAAAATCTTCCCCGCAACAAAACACAAAGGGGTAGCACCATGACAGAGAACGAAATCACATCAGGAAAAAAAATAAGTGTCCTGGTGGTGGATGATGAAAAAAGTATCCTGAAGCTGATACAACGGCTGGTTCGACAGGAAGGGTATGACTGTCTTATCGCTTCAAACGGACTTGAGGCGATCACAGTGATGGAAGAAACAGTGGTGGATGTGGTGATAACTGATATCGCCATGCCTAAAATGGACGGCATTGAGCTGACAAAACAGATAAAAGAAAACTACTCGGCAGATGTTATTATGATGACCGGATACTTCAAAGACCTGTCCTACGAAAATGCCGTTACAAAAGGCGCCAAGGATTTTATTCAAAAACCGTTCAGCACGAAAGAATTTCAGATCCGACTTAATCGGGTGATCAAGGAACGTGAAACCAATCAGGAACTCAAAAAAAGCCTGGAGCGGATGAATGAAATTGTAGACGGGGTCATAAACAGTTTGTCTTTAACGGTGGATGCAAGAGACCCGTATACGGCCGGCCATCAGAAACGGGTGGCACAGCTTGCCATTGAAATCGCCAGATCCATGGGACTTGGGAAAACACAAATCTCCAGTATCCGCATGGCCGGGATTCTACATGATTTAGGAAAAATTGCCATCCCGGCCGAAATCCTGTCAAAACCCAGCATGCTGTCGGACATCGAATTCCGTTTAATAAAAACCCACCCCCAGGTGGGTTACGATATTCTTAAAAACATAAATTTCCCCACACCTGTGGCCCGGATCGTTCATCAGCACCATGAACGCATGGACGGCTCTGGTTATCCTTTGGGGCTTGCAGGAGATGATATTTTACCCGAAGCAAGGATATTAATGGTGGCGGATGTGGTTGAGGCCATGTTTTCTCACAGGCCCTACCGGCCGGGACTTGGTATGGACAAGGCATTGGCGGAGATCAAAAAAAACAGAGGCAAATTCTACGATCCGGACGTTGTGGATGCCTGCCTTAAAACAATGGCCGAAAACTTTAAATTTGACGGGTGATCCATTGAGTGAAACACATACCTATCCAGTTCTGATCGTGGATGATGAAAAACCTATCGCCACGATTATCCAAAGGCTCTTAGAACCGAAAAACATCACAACTGAGTATGCAGCTGACGGTGAACAGGCGTTGCTGAAAATGCGTCAGGCCGCAACCCCCTATTCCCTGATAATCAGTGACCAGAAGATGCCGGAAATGACAGGGGATGCCCTTCTTGAAAAAGCTGCCCTAATCTCACCGGACACCGCAAGATTCATGATGTCGGGGTATACGGATCTATCGGCAATAATTCGGGCCATAAATAATGGGGCAATCAACCGCTTCATTCCAAAGCCCCTGGACAAGGAGACGTTCATCCGGGCGGTTTTAGATGCGGTGGCACAATTTGAGGCCGACGTTGAGGCCAAACGCCTGTTTGAACAGGCCAAAACCCAGAACCTAAAACTGTTTGAACTATATAAAGAGTTGAAACAGGAAACGCAGAAATTTGAACAAGTCATGGATGGGTTGGACGCAGAAATCGCTGAGTTGACCCATAGAATGGATGTGTTAAAACTCGCTGATTTAAAAGACAAAAAGGTACTGGACCGCATTGAACAATCCATGGAAGATAAAAAGTTACTGACCCAGGATAATTTTGCCGGGTTTGCCGCCCAGGTTCGGGAAGAAGTATACATCCAGTTTCAGGACATTGCGATTCGAAACGGTTTGACAATGCCGGGAAAAAACTGATGGAACCCATAAGCCAAGACATGCTGAACTCCGGAATTCTGCTGGTGGATGATGAACACAATATTACAAAAGCATTGCGCAGGCTGTTAAATCGCCATGGGTTCACCACCGTAAATACGGCGTTAAATGCTGAACAGGGATTAACCATCATCCAGAATACGGAGAAACCATTTTCCGTAATTCTGTCAGATCAGCACATGCCGAGCATCAGTGGATACGCATTTTTTAATAAAGTCATGGACCTTTCCCCTGACTCGAGACGGATACTAATGACCGGCCATCATGATTTTGATGTCGCCATGGATGCCATTAACCAGGGGGGGATTCACAAGTACATTACCAAACCATGGGACGAATCTGATTTATTGACGACGCTGACCACTGAGATTGAAATATATCACAGCATCCATGAAAAAAAACGGATTCATGTCATTATCAAAAATCAAAATACACAACTTTACCAACTGGCCAGACAAAAAACCCGGGAAAAAAAAGCATTTAAAAAGCAGGAAGCGGCTAAAAGGAACCAACTGGCATCCATCAAAAAGGTGCTGAACGAATTAAAAAAAACTGAAGGCATGGAAAAAACATTGCCTGGGCTGGACCATGTTTTTTGCGATAAACAAATTCAGAATCAATCCATCCTTATCCGGGCATTTGAAATCCTCAACCAGGAAATAGACACCATCCTTGGCAGTATGGCCCAAAAACACAACCTGTCTTTTCCCACAGGCGGCGGTCATCCAGGCACGACAGAGAAAGAAAGCGGCATGGCATCCCCCCCCGACTACGATCTGATTGATAAAGTCATAGGAATCGCACTCCAAAATGCTATACCGTTACTGACAAACATCCATCCGTCTTTTGGTGACGGAGTTGACATCGAATCGTACACAACAGTTCCGGATATTTGGGAATTGGCCCAAAAAGAGGGATTGATTGAGATGGAACAAATTTTGAAATTGCAGGCACAAATGGCACCGAAGAATGGCGCGCCACCTTCCTACAGGGAGCCTGAAGAGATACTCGCTGCATCAGGAACGATCTCTCGGCTGGATATAAGCCGCCTTATGGTAAAAAGGCGATTTATCCAGACAAGAATTCTGGATAAAGCCAGTTCCCAAAAACTGATTGATCAAAAGCTGATTTCACCCGTCGCCTTGGAAATCTGTCTGTTAGAACAGATGATGCGGTTTGAAAGGAATGGAGAATGCATTCCCGTAAGGGATCTTCTTTTAGAAAGAAATATGATCGACCGTCACACCTGGAAAAAAATGTTTGAAGATGCTGCCGGAACAGAAGTGATGCGTGACCCTGAAAAACCATCAGAAAAGGCGAATCTGACCGAGGATGAGATTCCCATTGAACTGATCGTTTCCTCCAATGGCACCACGGCATGGATCAAAAATAAGGAGCCATTGCCCAAAGAGATCAACACAATGCTGGTTAAGACTTTGCTGGAAAAAAGAGGCGTGATATGCGGTGTAATAGAGGATGAAAAAATAGCAGAGCAGTTAAGGAGGCATCCGGGAGCCGGACAAAAATGGGTCGTGGCAGAAACGCCTTTCACCCAGCCGGAAACAGACGGTAAAATTGAATATTTTATCAATACCCATGACCGGTGTCCAGGAATTTTTAAAGAGGACGGCACCATAGATTTTAAAGACCGGGGGGATCTCCCCTTTGTGAAAAAAGGAGAACTTCTTGCAAAAAAAATTCTCTGGGAGAAGGGTCCTGCTGTCCATAATGTATTAGGCGAACATATCCAGCTCGAACCACTGGAAAAAGTGACGTTAAAAGGGGGGACCGGGACAATGCTCTCCGAAGACGGGTTTGCATTATACGCGACCGACGAAGGCGATCCCTGTCTGGATAACAGGGGAATTGTTTCGGTTTATCAAGAACTTATCATTAAAAATGACGTGGATTTTGCAACCGGTCATATCGATTTTCAGGGCAATGTATTTGTTCACGGTACTATCAAGGATGGATTCAAGGTATCCTGTGCCAATCTGACTGTTAGTGAAATTAACGGCGGCATAGTATCTGCGAACGGGCATCTGAAAGTCTCAAAAGGCATTACGAATGCACAGGTTACGGCCCAAGGAAATGTAACGACCCAATTTATAAATAAATCAAAAATAAAAGCCCTGGGCGATATGACCGTAACCAGGGAGATAATGGAATCCTCAATTTCCATCAATGGGCAATTTCTGAACACGGAAGGCCGAATCATAGCGTCTACCATTTGTGCAAAAATGGGGTTGTTTGTAAGGCTGGTAGGTACGGAAAAGTCATCACCATCCGTACTCAAACCCGGCAGGAACGACTACCTTAATGAAGTTAAAAACAAACTGCTTAAAAAAGAAAATAAGACAAAAGACCTTATTACAACGCTGATCCAAAAAAAGAAATGCTTAGAAGAAAAAAATTTGAACATACATGAAAAAATTATGGTCCATTCTTATTCCTGCGAAAACCTGAAAAAAAAGGCAGCAAAACTTCAGGGTCAGGTGCCGCATATTACAAAAGACAAAAAAGCGCATTTAAAAGAAGAATACAAAGAGACCGTTTTCCGCCTGAAAACGGCGGAAAAGACCATTAGGGCGTTGTTCAATACCCAGGATGACCTGGTGGCTCAAATAGAGGCCCATCAGGAAAGCATTCAAAAGGCCCTGGATGACCAGGCTAAAATTACTGACAGCAAAACGGAAATTGAGCAGTTAAAAAAGCATGATACTGGGGTTCCCAGGGTTCAGATCTCAAAGCATATACAAGCCGGGACCCGAATAATCGGCCCAAATAGCGCCATGACGATTCATCACAATAGCGACGCATGTAACATACTGGAAGTAAAAAAAATTTACGGCAATCTACCCGCAGATAGAGAGATGGTGATCCGCAATTTTTAGCCCGAATTCAAGGAAAGAATCTGCGTTCAGGGGACTTGCGGACTTACGTCGTCATATCGTATTGTTTTGTAGCATATTTTCATAGGATACAGGAGGTCATGAAAATCTTGGGAACCGTTCTTAAACCTGATAAACAGGCCTTTGAGGCACTGACAAAGGCACGAATGCCATTTGGTAAATACAAAGGCTGTCGTCTGGTGGATCTGCCCGAACCCTATCTGGTGTGGTTCAGCAGACAGGGGTTTCCCCCGGGCAAATTAGGGGAGCAGTTGCGTACGGTGTATGAAATAAAGCGTAATGGATTGGAGTACTTATTTAAGCCATGAAAATACTTCACCTATTGTGGGCCATAATCCGGCGTTTCATGATTTTTGCAACCGGATGATGACAGACACAATCAGAAAAAAGCTGACCACCTGCGCCTATGCCCGGCTGGAACCGGACGCAGATGCCTGGAACCGTATCGGCCCAGGCAAAATGAAACTCTCTGCGTTTTTAACCCCAAAACTGTTCCGATAATGGAGATCTCCCAGGATAAAAATCAGGATAGTGACCGGGAATCGGGCGGGAAACCGACACACGCACCAACGAATCTGCCTGCCGACCGGCCCCTTGACCTCAAGACTTGCCTGTGCAAATCCCTGATCATTGATTTCGAAGCCACACCCAATGGCGAGGTGTTTCACATCGGCGCCGTATTTAACGACCGGGTTTTCAATGAAGAGAACATTTCAAATCCAGCCCCGGCACTCCAACAGCTTTCCCGATTTGCACAGGGTGCAAAATATATCCTCGGGCACAATATTATCAAGCATGACCTGGCCCTGGCCAAAGCCCATTGCCCGGATGCCGGAATTCTGTCTTTGATCCCCATTGACACCCTGGTGCTCTCTCCTTTGGCCTTTCCGGAAAATCCCTACCACCGGCTCATCAAAGGATATAAACTTTTGAGCGCATCAAAAAACAATCCTGTGGCTGATGCAAAGCTTTCCACGGTGCTGTTTGAAGATCAACTGGCAGCTTTTCTTCTTTTAAAAAAATGCGAACCCGGGCTCATTGCCTTTTTTGCCTGGGCCTTTGATCTGCCAACAGAAACGTTCCAGGGGATCAGTCAACTTTTTGAAAATCTTGGCGGCGAGAAACCCGGTGAAAGCCGTGCCCGGGATCTGTTTTTAAATTTGTGCCGGGACCGGGGCTGTGCCACGGCGGCCCGGGAAATCTGGGAAGAAATCAACCAAGCCACACACAGGAAACCGGAACTTGCCTACCTGGTTTCCTGGCTGCGGGTGGCCGGAGGCAACTCCGTTCTTCCCGGTTGGATACTTCACGAATTTGACGGTATCGCAGATCTGGTTTTAAGACTTCGGATGGCCTGCGGAAATGACGCCTGTTCCTTTTGCACACAACACAACAACCCGGAACGTCTTTTAAAAAAACATTTTGGTTTCAAAGCCTACCGGGCCATGCCCGACGGCCGGATGCTCCAGCGGGAAATCGTTTCGGCCTCCCTGTCCGGCCGCCACCACCTGGCCATACTGCCCACGGGCGGCGGCAAATCCATCTGCTACCAGATTCCGGCACTTCATCGGTACGAACGCACAGGGGCACTCACCATCGTCATATCACCGCTCAAGGCGCTAATGAAGGACCAGGTGGACAACCTCAATCATGCCACCGGCACCCAGGCAGCCGCCGCCATCAACGGCAGCCTGACCCTTCCCGAACGGGGGGCTGTGGTGGAGAAGGTGCGATTAGGCGACATCGGGCTTTTGTACATCTCTCCTGAACAACTGCGAAACAAAAGCGTAGTGGAGCTGATCGCCTCCCGCCAGGTGGGCTGCTGGATTTTTGACGAAGCCCACTGCCTGTCAAAATGGGGACATGACTTCAGGCCCGATTACCTAAACGTGGCAGACCTCATTGCCGACCAGAAAAAACAAACAGGCCGAATGCCGGTGATCGGAGCCTTCACAGCCACGGCCAAAAAAGATGTTAAAGAAGAAATCCGCCAACATTTTAATGAAAAACTCGGCCTTGACCTGGATAGCTTTGAAGGGGGTGTAGACCGGGAAAACCTTCACTTTTACGTCTATCCTGTCACAGCCGCTGAAAAATACGATGTCATTGCCCGCACCCTTCACGATAATCTGTCGGAAACAAAGGGCAGCGCCATTGTCTATTGCGCATCCCGGAAAGGCACCGAAGCGTTAAGCCAGTTTCTCAATGAACGCGGCATTGTCTGCCAGGCCTTCCATGCAGGCCGAACCGAACCGGACAAACGCAACATTCAAGATGATTTTTTATCAGGTACTATCCCTGTGATCTGCGCCACCAACGCCTTTGGCATGGGCATCGACAAAAAAGATATCCGGCTGGTCATCCATGCCGATATCCCGGGCTCCCTTGAAAATTATCTCCAGGAAGCCGGCAGGGCCGGACGGGACCAGGACCTTGCCGACTGCATCCTGCTTTATGAACAGGATGACATTGACAACCAGTTCTCCTTGAATGCCTATTCAAAACTCTCTTTGCAGGATATCAAAAAAATTCTCAAGGTATTAAAGGACCGGGGCAAAAAACATCCCGAAATCGTAATCACCCCGGCAGAGATCCTTCGCCTGGCAGGATATGAGCATATGGGCGGCGATGATCAAAGGGCCAGAATTGCCGTGGCCTGGCTGGAGAGACGGGGCTTTATCCGGCGCGATTTCAACCGCACCCTGTTTTTCAAAGGGGTGCCTTTGGTGAAAAGCCTGGATGAGGCAGAAAAAAAACTTAAAACGCTCAATCTGTCCAGAACCGTTCAGTCGGTATATATGACGCTTTTACAGACCCTTTTTAATGAAAGCAAAAACGCCCTGATCTCGGCGGACATGCTGTGCGAGGCATTAAGCCCCATTGAAAACCTGCCGGAAAAATACCTGGACCCAGGCACCATCATAAATGAGCTGAACAACATGGCCAATGCAGGATTGATCCGGGAAGGGGCGGTGATGACCGCCTTTATCCGGCCAAAGGGCAAAAACAACGCCGGGGATCTATTAATTTTTTTTTCCCGCATGGAAAAGACCATGGCCGACCTGATGGCAGAACTCTCCCCGGAATCCAGTGCAGACAAAGCCGACCTGATCAACCTGCGTCTAGTGGCCCAGCGTCTCAAGGACAAGGGCTTTGAAACCGCCACCACAGATATCTGCACCACTTTGCTGCACATCCTGGCTGCCGACCAGGGGGAGTCCGGGGGTAAAAGTCTGAAGATCGCCGGTAAAAAAGGTGCGGAACAGCAGCGGGTCTTTGTCAATGTGCCCTGGCAGATTTTAAAGGAACGCATGGACCTGCGCCACCGGTGTGCCCGGGTTTGCATTGACGCCATTATTAAAAATCTTGAACCGGAACTTAAAGCCGCCCGGAAAGAGATCCTGGGCCAATTTTTCATCTCGGACATCATCCAGGCCATGACCCAGGACATTTTTCTATCCGGGTTTAAGGGAAACGGCAACAGATTGGTGGAAAAAAGCTTGCTGTTTCTCCACGATACAAAAGTGATCACCCTTCAAAACGGTCTGGGGGTATTCCGCCAGGCATTTACCCTGTCCATGGAAGAGGCGGCTCTGCCCCGGCAGTACACCCGGGGAGATTACGAACCCTTGTCCCAGCACTATGATCAAAAAAATGTCCAGGTACATGTCATGGAAAAATATGCCGAATTCGGCATGGAAAAGATCCGCACCGCCCTGGACTTTGTCCGGGACTATTTTCAACACTCCCACGATAATTTCATTCTCAGGTATTTTCCCGGACAGAAAAAAATCATCACCACGGCCATGACGGCCAAAGCCTATGCAGATATTATCCAAAGCCTGGGTAATAAGGTACAAGAAGCCATTGTGGCCGCCCCGGAAAACAGGAATCTGCTGGTGCTGGCAGGTCCTGGCTCGGGAAAAACCCGAACAATCGTCCACCGGTGTGCCTGGCTGATCAAGGCACGATCAATCAACCCGGAAAGTATTCTTGTCCTGTGCTTCAACCACGGCACCATGATCGAACTTCGGGCCAGAATCAAAGCCTTGACCGGAAAACGAGCGGCCCAGGTGACGGCCATGACCTTCCACGGTCTTGCCATGCGCATCACGGGCCGCTGCCTGCTGGACCCGCACAGTGGACAAAATCAGAACCGGGAAATTGATTTCAACACAGTGATTGACGAAGCCGTTGAGATCCTTGAAGGCAAAAGACAAATCTCCGGAGTGGACACCGACCAGACCCGGCAGTACCTGCTGGCCCGGTACCGTTATATTCTGGTGGATGAATACCAGGACATAGACGAACGCCAGTACCAATTTATTACGGCACTCACCGGCCGACTGGCTGACGACGACGATACAAAAATCGCCATCATGGCTGTGGGGGATGATGACCAGAGCATTTACGGATTCAGAGATGCCAACGTCAAATTCATCCACCGGTTCAAGGAAGATTACAAGGCCCGCGAATCTTATCTCACCGAAAACTATCGCTGCCCCCACCCGGTGATTGAAACAGCCAATGACCTGATCGCCAGAAACAGGCAGCGCATGAAAACCCAGTCACGGTGCCGGATCAATGACAAACGAAAACACCTGGCCATGGCCCATGACAAGACGCCGGAAAAAGAGCGGGTGGCCATGGTCTGCTGCCGGGATATCCAAAGCCAGGCCGTATATACAGCCGGCTGCATCAAAGAACTTTTGGACCAGGAAGGCACAACGCCCCAAGACATTGCCGTGATCTCCCGCCAGGGCATTGGATTTCCCGCCCTTGTGGCGCTTCGCATGGCCCTGGCAAGGCTTGGCATTCCCATAAGTTACAGTCTTACATCCAGCCCTGGATTTCCGCTGTTCAAAATCCGGGAATTCCAGGAAACCTTGTATTTTTTAAATGAACACAAACATGAAAGCATGGCCCCAGAGGCCTTAAAAAAAGCGGTGATGGATCTGTTTAAAAACAGGTCTTCATGGACGGCGCAGGTCGGGGGTATTTTAAATGATTTTTGTTCTGTCATCAGCGGCACAGAGATTTCGGTTGTCCAGGCAAGGGAATTTTTCCTGAGCGCACTGATTGAAGAGAAACAGGCCCGAAAAACCGGCACCGGCGTTTTCACCGGAACGGTCCACAGCATCAAGGGCATGGAGTTTAAACACGTGTTTATCCTGGACCACGGCTGGAAAGATAGCGACATCGAAGAGGAGCGCCGCCTTTACTACGTGGGCATGACCCGGGCCATGGAACATCTGACCCTTTTTGCCGTTCAAAATTCAGGCAACCCTCACACCGCCGTTCTGGCCCGCCACCCCTTTGTCTACTGCAAGCAAACACCAAATGCCGAAATAACAGGCTTTTCAAAAAATGTGACCATCTCAATTCTTGGCATGGAAGATCTTTACATCTCTTTTCCCCAACGGTTTTCCCGGGATCACCCCATCCACGAACACCTGGCCACTCTTAGAACAGGAGACCGTATATTTCTGGAAAGAGACGGTGCCTATATCCGCATCCTCAACCCGGACCGTCAATGTGTGGGCAGCCTGTCCCGGAAAGGCGTTGAAAAATGGGAACACCGCCTGCCCGGCATCATCAATGCCCGGGTGTTAGGTGTGGTCATCCGCAATGCCGATGAAAGTGAGTTACCACAGAGACCCCCAACAGACATTGAACAATGGTACCTGCCCATTGTGGAGATTCTTCACACGAACGATTAAACTCTAATTAAATTGAATCCAACGCAACAAAAAAACATTAAAAATTAGGGGTTCTTTGATAGACATCTATTCAGATCAATGATACGAAATAAACGAATTTTACCCC
Organism: Desulfobacter hydrogenophilus; assembly: GCF_004319545.1. Taxonomy (NCBI): domain Bacteria; kingdom Pseudomonadati; phylum Thermodesulfobacteriota; class Desulfobacteria; order Desulfobacterales; family Desulfobacteraceae; genus Desulfobacter; species Desulfobacter hydrogenophilus. The sequence continues at coordinate 311,086 of NZ_CP036313.1, forward strand.
AATGAAATTGATTATCGGCTTTATACTCGAAGTACCCGTTTGCTATAGTAAAATCATATTTTAGGTATCATTATGAATAAGAATATGAATGAAAAAAAAATTAAAAATGAGAATAATAGAAAAAGCGATCGTAGATATAGAGATCACATAGTCATTTTTCACGGTTTCTTATACGCATTGGTTTTTAAAACTATTGTCACAGATCTTATAGAAAATTGTTTTAAATATCATTCGTCTCCTTATTATTTGTTTCTTTATTTATCATTATCATGGGATCTATTTTTGTTGTTGTTCTTATTAGAAAGTTGGTGGGGCGTTTTACGGGACAGAGATTCGCTAAAAATAAGATTTTTGAGTCTTTGTTTGCCTCTTCTACATCCTGCATTGTTACTTCTCACACATTTATTTTTGAATAAACAGCTTTTAGACGTGTTTCCAAAAAATGAATTTGTGATGTATTCCTCAATTTATCCTTTAATTATTACTGATTTTATTATTATTGTATTTTTGATTCGAAAAAATTGTTATGATCGCTACACAATCATAAAACCATCCAATAAATTTAGGTTATACTCGGGTCTTTGTTTAATATTCATTTGTTTAATATTTTCTTTATTATATCAAAAGAAAATTCTTCCTGACAATTGGTTAACTAACGATATCTATCCTACTTTATGGACTATATTTCACTTATTAGTAGCCTTGATTGGTATGCTTTTAATCGCTTTATTTCTTTTTTTGCATAGAGATTTGGCATTTTCATTAAGCATACAGAGTGACCGAGACAAATTTTTTTATGAAATTCATAAACAAATTTTTTTGACGTTTAGAATCCTAAAAACAAAAAACTTTGATTTGTCTCAATCTGACAAAGGTTTTGGCTATATCGTGTTTTCGATGGGTGTTGAAAACATGGATAGTTATAAAGGTTTGCCCAACTTGTTAAGAGGGCATGACACTATTCATGCAGTCACGGAAAAACGATTTTTTAGTAAAAAAATTTCGATAATAACGGTTTTTCCAATTTTGAATAATCAAAACGATATATTGAAAATAAAAAAGCGGCTTTTTGAAAAAAAAATAATCTCCAATCTTATTGAGAGTGGCTACATAACCTACCATGACGTTGAAAAAAATATTTTAAAAACTTCAAGTAAAGTTACAAAAAACAATGTAAAGACCTATATAGAAGGAGCTATATATCCAATCAGCAACTTTGAATTGAAAAATATAACTTAGGGAGTCACAAATAAATTTTGAAATTTTCAGGCTGGTGGTTTGCTGCTAAGCCTACGGTCAGCCGCTTCTATTCTCGTAAGCCTTAATAAAGCAGCACCCCAATAAGCCCGGCACAGGGGATGATATAGGCGATATCAACCTTGAACCGCATCAAGGCGGCCAGGGCCGCAAAAAAGATGACCGGTGTGGCCCAATGGTATTCACAGCCACGGCCGATGACCACGGCAGCGGCAAAGACCATGCCCACCAAGGCTGCACGGATTCCGGTCAAAGCAGCCTGCATAGTCCCTGAACCCTTAATCCGGTCCAGGACCTGAGAGGCTGTGATCATGAGCAGGGCCGAAGGAAAAAATATGGCAAAGGTGGCAAGGGCGGCCCCGATGAGACCTTTAATTTTATACCCGATAAATGCGGCACTGATCAGAATGGGGCCCGGGGTGACCTGACCCATGGCAATGGCTGATGTAAATTCCGGCAGGCTGACCCAATGCAGACCATCCACCACAATCTCTTGAATCAGCGGGATAAATACAAATCCCCCGCCAAAGAGCATCAGGCTCATGCCAGAAAAAGTCACAAAGATCCTGGCCAGGGAATTATTTTCCAAGCCGGAAACCGGGATAAAAAAAAGAATCAGAAAAACAGCCAGTATCCCCAGCCCCAGGTAAAATCTGAATTTAGATATACCTGAAACGACCAAAAACCGATCCTGGGACACAATTGCGGTATCCGGTTTTTGCCCGGTATATAAAATCAAGCCTGCAAGCCCTGCCCCCACAATAATCATCAAGGTGGTGTAAAAGCCGCCAACACCTAAAAGGATCACTGCGGCAGACAGGCCCAGAAAAAATCCGGACCAATTGGTTATGGCCTTTTTGCCCATGTTCCACGCCGTAGTGATGATAATGGCGGTAACGGCGGGTATAAAACCGGCAAACAGCTTGCTGACCACCGGAATCGCACCATAGGTAAAATAAATGTGGGATAGCCCTATTAAAAGAAAAAATGAAGGAAGGATCACGCCTGTGACACTTAAAAAAGCGCCCCAGCCACCCCGGAGCCTGAACCCTGCATACCCGACGGTATTTACAGCAACGGGGCCGGGAAGCAGCATGGCTAAAGAAACCCCGTTGAGCATATCCTTAGTGGACAAAAGGCCGCGTTTGCGAATCATTTCATTTTCCACCACGGCGATCAGGGCTGTAAAGCCGCCAAAAGCAATGCAGCCAATTTTGACAAACACCAGGAAAAGAAACCAAAGGGAAACTTTTTTATCTGACATTTGCCCTGATTCCTTTGGGTTCTTTATTTGTCTGCCTGCCTGCCATCTATTTTATCTTTTCAGGTTCATCTTGTCAGATTTATAGAGTCAAGGCATGGGATCAAAATGAAGGGATAGCCCGACACCGGCATCTTTCAACGGCGCCACCCCGGCCAGGGCAACCTTTGAATTTAGATCCGTGCAGTGACAGGCATGAAGCGCCAGGGGCGTGATCTGCTTGAAATAATCCAGGGTTCCTGCCATCTGGGAGGCCGGCGGATTGAGCAGATGAAAACCACCGATGATGTCAACGATCCGCTCTTCCCCACACACCTGTTGGGCATGGGAAACGATGTTGCAGATTCCTGCATGGGAACAGCCCGTAATAATGACAAGCCCCTGGTCCGACTTATAGGCCAGGACAGAATCGTCCAAAATCAGATCCGGAACAGGTCCGTCAGGTGTTTGCTTTATCCCGATGGGCGTTTGGCCCTCAAAGGTATTTTCCCTGGGGATTTCACCTAAAAAAACAAGGCGGGGGCTTAAGTTGACAGGGGTTTTGGTCAGGGCCAGTTCCATGTGCCGACCGGCTTTTTCCTTTGTCACCAGACACCCGATCTCCGATAGCCCGTCAACACGCACGGAAGAAAAAACTTCCGGATGCGCCACAAGTTTCGGATGTTTTACGTCCAGGCCTTCAATGGTCCGTTCGGTCAAGTAACGGATAAAAGGGCCCAGCCCCCAGGTATGATCCAGGTGGCTGTGGGAAAGGACCAGAAAATCCAGACAAGACAGATCCTTTCCCAGTTTTTCGGCATTTTTTAAAAACAGATTTGAATAACCCAGGTCAAAAAGAACCGTTACATCTTCATCTTCAATCAGAATTGACAACCCTGGCTCGGCTGTCAGATACCGGTCGATAAACGTATTATTGTCCACCAGCAGGGTAAGATCCATTATGTGTCCTTTAACGGTATAGATGCCACCTAAATATTACACGCGTCCTTTGGCCTGATATGCAAGGCTCTGGACATGCAGCATTAGGTGGCAAGTTAATTGACGTAGTACTTAAAATGCTCAAATTTTAAGCACCATGAACAAATAGTCTCCGTCATTAATATCAATGGTGAGGTTTGCGCCCCTGCCCCTTGCATACCGAATCCAGAAAGGTTGGTCACTGACGCCGCACTCATAATCCGGATAGGTCTTCCCGGTAATCCCGTTTTTCCACGACAGAATCATGGGATGTGAACAAAGCTCAAGTGCCCTTTCTTTGGCCGCCTGTTTGGCCGCAGCGAAATCCAGGTCTGGCAAATTAATATGCATATTGATATATTCTTCGCACTGGTTTTGGGGGATACTGCCAATCGCTACCATAAAAACCTCCATATATTAGGCATAGGTTTAAAATCAAGGTTGCACGTGCAGTTTTCAGTACTACATGAAAAGATAAGCTCAGATTTGCGGTTTGGCAATCTTCTTAAAAATTGAAAACCGAAATACCGGGACGTAACCCAATAAAAAATGAAGAAACGATTAATGACCTGGATAAAAAAAATTATTACCGGACTGGTTATTGCCGTGATGGCGGCCACCTTTTTCCAGGTCATAATTTTCAGATACGTCAATCCGCCCTTCACGGTCAACATGATCTATGAAAAGGCCATTGCAGCCCACAAAAATATGCCGTTCAAGCCCAGGTCCTATAAATGGAAAAATTTAGAGCAGATATCTGTGTATCTGCAGCAGGCAGTGCTGGCCTCCGAAGACCAGCGCTTCATGAGCCACCATGGATTTGATTTCAGGGAAATAAAACTTGCTCTGAAGGACATCATCACCAGAAAAGGATTTAGGGGGGCATCCACCATCAGCATGCAGACAGCCCGCTCCCTTTTTCTGCCTTCAAGCCGCTCTTTGACCAGGAAACTTGCCGAAGCCTGGTACACGGTCCTGATTGAACTGGTCTGGGATAAAAAAAGAATTCTGGAAATGTATCTGAATACCGTGGATTGGGGAAAGGCCAATGTAGGTGCCCAGGCCGCAGCCCAAGCCTATTTCTCCTGCGATGCCAAAAACTTAACGGATAGACAGGCCGCCCTTTTGACCGCCATCCTGCCAAGCCCCCACAAATGGTCCGCAGTCTCCCCCGGCACCCATGTCCGGCTGCGTCAAACCCGCATATTACGGCAAATGAAAAACATGCCGGTACTTAAATAATGATTATTGAAAGTCTACCAGTTCTACGTCGAAAATCAGGGTGGACTTGGGCGGAATCGCACCAGGATACCCTTGCTCTCCATATGCCAAAGGATAAGGAATCAACAGTTGCCGGGCCTCGCCTTTTTTCATGCCTTCAATCCCGATATCCCAGCCTTTAATCACCTGTCCCTGACCTAATACAAATTCAATGGGTTTACCCCGATCTCTGGAGGAATCAAACTTTTTGCCGCTGGTGAACATCCCGGTATAATGCACCTGCACTGTGGCCCCGGAGGTGACGGCAGGGCCGGTGCCTTCCTGCACCGGTACATACATCAAACCGGATTCGGTTTCCACGGCATCAGGGTATTTTTCATGCATTTGTTTTTTAAACGCTTCCATATATTTGGCTCGGCTGTTTGTAATATTGGCCCTGCTGTTTGCAATAATGGCATCAAATCCGGCCTGGTCGGGTCTGAAAGCCTTAGCATCATCTCCGATTGCCATGATCTCAACAGTTTTAATTTTATCTTCTTTTTCAATGGCATTGACCACCGCCATGCCCTTGACTACCTTGCCGAACACCGTATGTTTGCCGTCCAGCCAGGGTGTGGCTTTATAGGTAATGAAAAACTGACTGCCGTTGGTACCAGGGCCGGCATTGGCCATGGACAAAATTCCGGGGGCGTCATGTTTTAATTCAGGGCTAAATTCGTCCTGGAACCGGTATCCCGGACCGCCCCGGCCCGTGCCTTCCGGGTCTCCGCCCTGGATCATAAAATCAGGGATCACCCGGTGAAATGTCAGTCCATCGTAGAACTTTTCGCCCTTTTTAACATTTGTATCCATTTTTCCCAGGGCGAGCCCGGCAAAATTGGTCACAGTCAACGGGGCCTGTTTGTAAAAAAGCTGGAGAAGGATGGTCCCTTTATCGGTATTCATTTTTGCATACAAACCGTCTGCAAGGTCAGCCGCGTCTTGGGCCAGGGCGCCGGAGGGAATCGTGGTCAAAGAGAAAAGAATCCCCCAGACCAGGACGAATCTTAATATTTTAAAACTAATCTGATTACAACAATCTAAAAAGGTGCCATGGCCGAGCTGGGCCGTTTGATTATTATTTTTCATCTGATGTATCCTGAGTTTGATTTTTCTTACTCGAGCATCAAGTTTTTAGGTAATTTGTTCAAATTCAAGGCGGAAATGATTTTTAACCGGAGGTTAATATACAACATATTTTAAGGATTAAAAATTTTTTCCAACGCCGAAGTTGGGCAAATTAACAAAAACTGATCATCGAGTCTTATGTTACCGGGCAATCGAAGCATTTATGATTTGCGGCCTTAAGTCCCGGTGCCTGAATCCAATTTCGGATCGAATATTAACATGTTTCTGTCAAAACACAAACGCCTTTAACCTGAATGTTGCAAAATTCAATCCGGTATTTAAATATGAAACACAGAGCAATATATCTGAATTTAAAGACAAATCACATCATATCACACAAATAGTTGCACAATGCAACACGCCATCAAAACAAAACCAAACAATTCACATCAAAATAATTCCAATAAATTAAAGCGATTACATATACTTACGCCTCCGGCACAATAGTTGCCATAGTCATTAACTAAAAATTCATAGAATTTAAATAAAAAAGGGCCGTTAGCAAAGGAGGCAGACATGAGTGTCATCACATTTTTTGGAAGATCCTACACAGGTAAAGCACAACTGGCACAAAAGGCAGCAGACGTACTGGGTTGTAAGGTATTGTACGACCAGGACATCATTGATGCGGCAGCTAAAACATACAATTTGGAAAAACGCAGCATTGAACGCAGTATTTTTAAAGATCCGCCGTTTGCAGATCGGTATACCCCGGCTAAAGCGAAATGCATCGCAGCGGTAAAGTCTGTTCTGGCTGATAAAATCGAACATGGACCTGTTATTGTCAGCGGATTTTTAGGTAAATTAATTCCTTCAGAACTGGGGCTGCACATACTGGTCACAGCGCCAAAGGGTTTTAGAAACCGGAAAATACAGTGCGAAACCGGCAACAAAAAAGGTGTTGACAGAAAAAAGCACCTGGAGTGTAGTGACCAAGCGTTTTTACGCTGGTCCCTTTACCTGCGTTCAGCTGAAAGCCGCAGACCCATGGATTGCGACGGCATTGTGAATGTCACCACCACCGGGCAAACCGATCTGATTGAACTGATTTCCAATACTGCATTAAATAAAAAAGAAGAGATGACTCCCCAAGAATTTACCCTGTCTGCTAAGGTCTGTCGCCTTATGGCTGAAAAAGGCCATCAGGTTTCAGTGGCAGCTCGACAAGACCAGTTGGACCTTATTGTCCACAAACCCGTACTGATGTTTTCCAGGTACGGCAAAAAACTGGCACGCCTTGTCCAGTCCGTCAGCGGGGTAAAGAAAACCAACACGAGGACCGGCAGGCTATTTTACCAAACAGATATCCTTCCGGGCAGCCATTATTTCAAAACCCCGACATCAGCCCCCATTAAAAAACAGTATGAACAGCTTTACGCAAGGGTTACCGAACACCGCCCTGCCTTTATAAACCGTACAATGGCAGAGCAACAACTTATTGCCGGCCATGCCTGATACAAAGGCGGCATTTAAACGCCGCCTTTTTTTCAAATTTTTAGGCGCACAGACCTTAAACTACAGGCTGCATATATTCCGGCTTGCCAATTGTGATTTTTTCTTTCACCCGGATCAAATTTAAAAAAGTACTGTTCACAGGTGTAGGAATTGTGTCTTCTTTGCCCATAACCTCAACAGCACCCGCAAAAATTTCCACTTCTGTTTTTCTTTTGGCCTCCATATCCTGGAGCATGGATGTTTTTCCATCCGGGGATAAGGTATTGAGCACGTCCACCCACTGATCAATGTCGGAGGGCTGAAGATTGATACCCCTGTGCCGGGCCAGGGCCACCACCTCCTGCATCAATGCGACCATCAGCGCCCGGGCCTCGGGCAAATTCTGGAAAACACCATAGGGAGCACCGAGCACGGCAGAGGATTGGTTGACGCCGACGTTGACCATAAATTTCCACCACATGGTTCTAAGGATATCCGGTGAAATTTCGTTGGGAATACCACCCATATCCAGGGCACTTTTTATCTGTTCCAGCCGATCTGTGTCATCTGCATTGGAAAGATCCGGATCATTCCCAAATATAATTTTGCCTGGATTGGCAAAGGTAAAACGATTATTTTCATGCACCGCATCAATACCGACGGCAATGGCAGGAACAATCTTTTCATAGCCGCAGACCTGACCGAGCAGTTTTTCACTTTCAAGCCCGTTCATCACGGACAGCACCAGGGTGTCCGACCCTGTCAGTGCGTTGATATCTTTGAGCACCGATTCCGTCAGATGGTGGTGTTTCAGAGCCACCAGCACCAGATCAAAGGAGCGCTCCACCCGATCGGGATGTACCACTGGAATTGTGTAATCCCTGCCGTTAACGTTGATGGTGGCCCCATCAAGGCGGGCAAAGCGATCCCCCCGAGCTGCAAAGCAAACATGGAGATCTGAGTTATCTGTAAATAAACGTGCATATGCCGCGCCCATGGCTCCGGCTCCGAAAATGGCGATTCTTTCTATGGCTTTCAACTTTTTTTCCTTAACGTCTTTTAAATTTATCAACTATTGGCTTTATCAAGCAGTAATTTTATGCTGTTCAAATAGGCGATATTTTGACAAGATTTGGAAACATCGTCAACAAAACGCTGAACTTCTGCAATGGGATAGTCTCATACCAAAATATCAGAATTATAGAAACCGATGGAAAATGACTGTTATTCCAATTTAAACGCTTTGATCTTGCGCCACAAAGAGACCCGGTCGATCTCCATTATTTCGGCAGCCCGGGTTTTATTCCAGTTGGTCTGTTCCAACACCCACTGGATATACCGTTTTTCCTGCTCCTTCATGGTGGGAATTTTGCCTTCCGGGGCTGTGCGGTAGGTTTCAATAGCCAGTTGAGTAAGATGATCGGGCAGTGCCTCGGGATATATCACTTCGCTGTTTTCCATGGCCACGGCGCGTTCTATAATGTTTTCAAGTTCCCGGACGTTTCCCGGCCAGGCATAGTTGGCAAGTAAATCCATGGTGATCCGATCAATTTCCTTGATGCTTTTTCCCATATCCCGGTTTTTCTTTGCCAGAAAATGATAGGCCAGAAGCGGAATATCCTCTTTTCTGTCTGCCAGGGCAGGCAGTATGATGGATGCCACGTTGAGCCGGAAATAAAGGTCCTGGCGGAAATGGCCCTGATCCACCTCGTGGCGCAGGTCCCTGTGGGTGGCGGCAATGAATCTTAAATCCACGCCGAGGGTCTGGGTGCTGCCCACCCGCATGATCTCTTTTTCCTGGATCACGCGCAGGATTTTGACCTGCATGGAGGGCGGCATATCCCCGATTTCATCAAAAAACACCGTGCCCTGGTCGGCAAACTCAAACAGGCCTTTTTTGGTTTTCATGGCACCGGTGAAAGCCTCTTTTTCATGGCCGAAAAGCTCATTGGCCATGAGGTCCTCTGAAAATGAACCGCAGTTAAAGGCCACCATTTCATGCTTTTTCCGGCTGGAAAGACTATGAATCGCCCTTGCCACAAGTTCTTTACCCGTGCCGCTTTCCCCTAAAATCAGCACGGAGATATCGGTCTGGGCCACCTGGGCAATGGTCTTTTTCACTTGAAGCATGGACGGACTGTTACCGATAATTTCGGGCAGCTTTGCCTTCTGGTCGAGCTGCTTTCTAAGCGATTGATTCTCCATTTGAAGGGATCGCTTGAGAAGGGCCTGTTTAATAATCTGCCGGACCTCATCTAATTTATAGGGTTTCGCAATGTAATGATAGGCCCCTTCTTTCATGGCGATAACAGCATTATCGACAGTGGCGTAGCCGGTGATCATGATGACTTCAGCGTAGGGCTGCAGTTCCCGGCTGTGTTCAAGGATCTGCATGCCGTCAATTTTCTTCATCTTGTAATCGGTGATAATCAGATCAAAAATCTTGGATTTGATAAGGTTCAACCCCTTGGTTCCGCTGTCGACGGCAGTAATCTTGTATCCATCCTTGAGAAGAATGTGTTCAAGATTTTTAAGAGCGATCTGCTCATCTTCGATAATGAGAATATGTTCTTGCATGGTGCTCCCTAATGTCACTCCGGCAGGCTGACGGTAAAGATTGTACCTTGGCCAAGGGTGGAATTTACGCGGATTGTTCCGCCGTGCTGCTCGACGATGCCGTGGATAATGGAAAGTCCTAGACCCGATCCCTTTCCTACTTCCCGGGTGGTAAAAAAAGGATCAAAAATTTTGGCCAAATGTTCTTTTTTTATCCCGTTGCCCGTATCCTGAACCGTAAAAATAAAAGCATGTGCCTGACTGTCCTTGAACGCTGAAATGGTCAGACATCCGCCGTTCTGGTCCTCCATGGCAAATACGGCATTAATAATCAGATTAAGCAGTACCTGCTGGATGCGCCGGGGATCCATGCGCCCTTCAATATCATCGGGAACGGTGATTTCCAGGTCAATATCCGAAGGGATATCCCCTGTAATAAGATGCATGGTGTTGTTGACCAATTTTTTAAACAGGACCGGCTCAAGGCTGAAATCACTTTGCCTGGAAAAATCAAGCAGTGCCCGGATAATTTCCTTTGACCGGTTGATCTCCTGTTCAACATTTGCCAAAAGCTTTTTTTTATACTTAATATCCTGGTCTTCAATTTCCTCCTGGATGATCTGGATACTGGTGGAAATATTGTTTAGCGGATTGTTCAGTTCATGGGCGACCCCGGAAGTAAGCGTGCCTAAAGATGACATTTTCTCGGCCTGGATAAGCTGGGTTTTACGCCGACCCAGCTCTCCAATCATATCATTCAGGCTTACGGCCAAAGATTCAAACTCGTCTCCGGTTTTTATTGCCGGAATTTTATCATAATCTCCCTTGGCAATGTGTTTAATCCCGGTTTCAATAGCCTTTAAGGGCCGGTTAAGCTTGATAACCAAAAAAATGGCGGCCAGCACCGTGAGGATAAATAAAGAGAACAGGGAAAACATCAGGTACTGCCTGGACCGGTCCAGCAGTTCAAATACCTTTTGTTTCTCTGTTTTTACCACCTGTTCAATATCAGTGGTGAACTCCCGCCCCAGCTGGGTCACCGTATTTTGAATCTGCAAAGACTGCGCCAAAGACACGGTACCTTTTTGATACAGATCTGCCAGGGTTTCCATGTTGCTGCGGTACGCATTGATGGCCTGGTTGCGTTGCTCAAAGGAGGGATCATTTGTCACAAAGTCAGAAAATTCTTTTTCAATAAGCGCTTGTTTTTCATCGATTTTACCGATGTATGACAGGGCCATGGACAGATCCTTGATGTCCTTTCTTAAAAAAAAATTTTTTTCGTAACGCCGGGCCTCGAGCACCGTATCCAACAGGTCCCGTTTTTTTTCAATGAGCACCAGGGTATTCAAGACCATGGAATTACTATAGTGGTTCACAAACCATATCATGCTGTTGACCACCATGAAAACCAGGAAAAGAAAGGATATTTTATGTCTAAGACTGAATCGCATAATCAATTTATATATATGTTCGCTATGGGAAACAAGGCCATAGCCGGTTTAATTGTTATCTCTTGACAATAAAAGGGCCGATCGGACACAAAGTCATCCGATCGGCCCGGGGGAACACCATTATTTTTCGAGTTTAAGAAATACCGTAGAAAAAATAGATCACGGCCAACTCCACAACAAGGAACAGCACAGTCATCACAGCACCGGCCTTGGTATAATCAATGGTCCTGTAACCACCCGGCCGCATGATCAGGGCATTAACCTGGTGGGTCGGCAACACAAAGGTGTTGGATGCGGAAATCCCCACCACCAGCGCAGCCATTCTCGGATCAGCCCCGGCCATGACAGCCATGTTCATGCACAGGGGCACCAAAAGCACCGTGGCCCCCACATTGGAGATAACCAGAGTAAAAAAGGATGCCATGACACCCACAACCGCCAGAAGAACGATGGGGGAAGGCGTTCCGATCAGGTTGAGCACGGTTTGGGCAATAAACCCGGCCGTGCCGGTCTTCTCAAAGGCAATACCCAAGGGGATAAGTCCTGCCAGAAGGAAAACCGTCATCCAGTCTACGGACTGATAGGCTTCGTCAACGGTGAGAACACCTGTGATGATCATGCCAAGCGCCCCGGACATAAGCGCCACTGACAACTGGATTTTTAAGACCACGATCTGAAAAAGGGCAAGTGCAAGCCACCCTACAGCCAGCATTGCTTTCTGGGGCCTCAAAATTTCGCCTTCCAGTTCAGAGGCGAACATTAACGATTTTGGGGCCGGCCGATTTTTAAGAATATGAAATTTTTCCCAGGGTCCCTGAAGCAGCAGGGTATCCCCCATGGACAGCCGGATATTGGTCAGTCCGGAATAGTACTTGCGGTTGTCCTTGAACAGCACCAGAGGATTAAGACCGAACATCTCTTTGAAATCCACCTCGTTCAAGGTTTTTCCGATCAGTTCGGACCTGGGAGACACAACAGCCTCCACCATGCCGGCATTGGTGTTTGCAAGGGACTCGGAAAAGGTATCCAGAGCCGGCTTCATTTCCCAGCTATATTCCGCTGCCAGCCGGTCAATATTTTCCTTTTTACCCACCACCACGATATCGTCGCCGGCATTAATGCCTTCGTAGCTGTGGGGCACATGGTTGGTGGTCCGGGTGGCGGGTGAAGAGATGCCAATGACCGTAACAAGAAATTGAGGCCGAATGTTTAGATCATCCAGAAGCCCTGTGGTGCCGCTTGATTCGGGCACATGCATCTCGACCAGGCTGTTGACCCCCTGGTATTCCTGGATCAGTACATCTGATGCGCCTTTGCCGGCATCGCCACTTGCGTTTGGAAGAATGAACCGTCCCAAAAACAGAAAATATAAAAGCGCCGTAAGCAACAGACACACACCGATGGGGGTCTGGGTAAACAATCCGAAAGGTTCAAGCTTTTCACCGCCCAAAACCATAAGATCGTTGAGCAGGATGGTCGGGCTTGCACCCACAAGGGTCAGGGTGCCGCCGATAATGGCGCAAAACCCCATGGGCATCAGGATGCGGGAAGTGGGAATGCCCACCCGCTTGGAGATTCTCTGGGTGGCGGGCAAAAACAGGGCTGCGGCCCCAATGTTCTGCATCATACTTGAAATAACGCCCACTGTGCCTGAAACCAGAAGCATGATCTTGGCTTCGCTTCTGCCTGCCAGGGCCAGGATGGGCTTGGCCACCTTATTCATAACGCCGGTTTTATCCAACCCCGCACCAATGATAATTACGGCAATAATGGAACAAACTGCATTGGAACTTAAGCCCACAAAGGCTTCTTTGGGAGAGATCAGTCCAATCAGGGGAAGAAGGACCATCATCATTATCCCGACCACATCCACCCGCACCCATTCGAACACAAAGAGGCAGATAACAAAAACCAGGATGATCATGGTCATAATCATATCAGGTGTCATTTAAAAAAACACTCCATTCAAAATTAACTATTATTCAGCACAGGTGCTATTCACCTTCATTTCTGTAGATAAAGCACAGCACCGCTGTAAACAAAATGAGACTAAGACCGATGACAAAATGAGCACTCATGAAAGATATCCTCCTAATTAACTGAATAAACGCAAAGCCGCTGGGCAATCCGGTCCTGGTTGACGGCAGCATCCCTTATCGCAGCAGGACGCTTGTTCTCGGAAATAATAAATTCAATATGCCCGCACTCTTTGGTGATATCGGCAATGGCATGGTCAACACCGGCCTGGCTTGTGGTATGGGCAAATTTCAGGCCCAGGTCTGCAGCCTTCGCCTCGAACTGCGCCACATTTTTTGCGGCCGTCTCCTTAAAATCGGTGTACAGTTCTTCCTGGGTGGTGGAAAAAAATGAGGTCACGTCATAGGTCAGATTGGCCGCATTCACCGCAATAATGCCATAATCCATTCGTTTTGCCATATCCAGGGCATAATCAACCATCTCATCGGAAAAACGGCTTTCAAGTGTGGCAACCACCAGGTTTTTCCCCTGGTTTTCGCTACATAACATGCATTGATCGGTATAAGTATCAGCATCACTGTTAACGCAAGGCTGGGAAAACGTAATGGTTTTTCCCGTATTGCCGTGTTTTTTGCCAAGAGTTAAGATTCTATCCTTTAATCCATTTAAAAACTGCATACGTAACCATCCTCCTTATAGATGTATTGGGTTTATCATCGTTGTTGACAAATAATGAGCAAGTTGCATACCAGTTTCCCCAAAACAGCCAGAACAGCCTATATAGCAAGGGTTTTCATAAGCTTGAGGCCGACCTCGCGCCCCCAGTGGCGTTGCATAATGCAATATTTTTTAAAATAATTATTTAAAGCCTTACCTCGCGCCTGTTTACGGATATTGCAATTCTCAATGTCGGTGTTGCGTAATGAAACAATTCATACCTGATTCGCCTTTTATTTTTGTTTGAGGAGGTGGGGAAAACCCTTATGAAATCATTTCTCAAAAGACCGCCGCACTCCCAATCAGGCATCAGGCATGGTAATTGCTGCATGCTAAAAAAACTTAATGATTTTGAAGAGTGAAGAGAAAGGGCTGTCAGAGGGTGAAACGAATCTTTAAAAAAGAGAAAGAGACTCAGGTTGTTGATACTGGAGCAGAAGAAGTTGCCGCGCTGCGCGAGGCCGTGCTGGACCAAAAAATCCCGGCCGAGGTTGAAAAAATTTTGCTCAAAGAGATTGAGCGGCTTGAAAAGATCAACCCGACTGCGGCAGAGTACACCATCGGGCTCAACCATATCGACTATGTGACGACCCTACCCTGGAACCGATATACCCAGGATAATCTTGACATCCAGCGTGCGCAAACAATCCTGAATTCCGACCATTACGGGCTTGACGAAATCAAGGAGAGAATTCTTGAACATCTAGCGGTCCGGCAGATGAAGCTGTCCCGAAAAAATACCATTCTTGTGGTTGATGATGAGCAGATCACCCGGATGAACTTAGAACATGTCCTGTCCAAGGAGGGCTATGAAGTCAGCACGGCTGACGGCGGCATCCAGGCCCTGGCTTTTTTAAAGGACAAAACCGTGGATCTTGTGATCACGGACCTTAAAATGGATAAAATTGACGGCATGGCACTTCTGGAACGTATAAAGGCCACAAGCCCCTCCACAGAAGTTATCATCATCTCCGGCTATGCCACGGTGCTCACTGCCGTGGACGCTATCAAACGGGGCTCCTTCCACTTTATTCCCAAGCCCCTCAAACTTAATGACATCCGGGAGACCGTTAAAAAGGCCCTGGGCAAAAAAACAGGACTCGTGGAAGCCAAGGGGCCTGTGATCTGCTTTGCCGGCCCTCCGGGCACGGGTAAAACCTCACTTGGCCAGTCCATTGCCCAAAGCCTGGAACGTAAATTTGTCCGAATCTCCCTGGCAGGCCTGAAGGATGAGGCCGACATCAGGGGACACAGGCGTTCCTATGCCGGCGCCCTTGCCGGACGAATCATCCAGGAAATCCGCCGGGCCGAATCGTTAAATCCCGTGCTCATGCTTGATGAAATCGATAAAATAGGACAGGATTTCAAAGGTGATCCTGCCTCAGCCCTGCTTGAAGTGCTGGACCCCCAGCAAAATTCAAAATTCATAGACCATTACCTGGACATCCCCTTTGATCTTTCCAAGGTGATGTTCATTGCCACGGCCAATATGGTGGCACGGATACCAGGGCCTTTGCTGGACCGATTTGAGGTAATTTCCATGTCCGGGTACACCATCGAAGAAAAAACCCACATTGCCCAACGCCACCTGATCCCCCGGGCCATGGAAGATACGGGGCTTTCGGGATTTAACCTTGAATTTACGCAAAATGCGCTTTGTGCCATCATCAGGGAACACACCCGGGAGGCAGGGTTACGAGGCCTTGAACGTAAAATTTCCGCTATCTGCCGCAAGGTTGCCCGGCGATATCTCGATACGCCGAATGCGTCCCGGCAGATAAAAATTGATGAGAGCACCGTGGAAAAACTTCTGGGCCCTGCCAGATACCACTATGAAATTGCAGGGGCAAGGGACCGGGTGGGATGCGCCACAGGCCTTGCCTGGACGGAAAGCGGCGGGGAAATTATCTTTGTTGAGACCACGCGGATGATGGGGGCTGAACGCCTGATCCTCACCGGATATTTAGGCGAAATAATGAAGGAATCGGCCCAGGCCGCCTTAAGTTACATCCGCAGCCACACGGAACAGCTTGGTCTGGGGGCTGACTTTTTCCAGGGCCGGGATATCCACGTTCATGTCCCTTCCGGCGCCATTCCCAAGGACGGTCCGTCAGCCGGGATGACCATTGCCGTGGCGCTGGTTTCCCTTTTAAAGGATATTCCCTGTCCCAGGGATATGGCCATGACCGGTGAGGTGACGTTAAGCGGCAGAATCCTTCCTGTGGGCGGCATCCGGGAAAAACTGCTTGCAGCCAAAACCGCCGGAATCAAGACAATCATCTTCCCTGCCAAAAACCAGGCTGAAATTGCAGCCATGGATGACAGCCTCAAGCAGGGAATAAAAATCTTTTCGGCAGGTGAACTGGACGAAGTGATCCGGCAGGTGTTGGGCCAACCCGCCATTGATTCGGCTTCAGTCTCACCGTTGATAAAAAAAAGCCGGCAATGATTGTCATAAACAGACCCAACACAAGGCACTACGCCATCTTTGACAATCGTTGGCTCTTTTGTATTGGCGAAACGGTTGAATTTTCATACACCGACAAGCGGTGAAACAGAAGCGTCTGACAATGGTTGGCCTGTCGTTGAAATGGTTACCCGGTGAACAGGAATGCTTTCACCTGATTTTTCCATGGCGCGCTCAACGATCCATTTCATTTGTGAACAGCAAGGAACTTCCATGACCATCATGGTGATACCCAGGATATTATTCCGGGTAAAAATGTCTGCAAGCTTGTCAATATAAAGATCTGCATCATCAAATTTGGGACAGCCTAACATGACGACCTTGCCTTTTAGGTAATCTGAATGAAACGACGGTGCGGCAACAGGAACACAGTCTGCTGTGATCAGCAGGGTTGCATCTTTTAAAAAAGGGGCTGTAGCGGGAATCAGCCGAAGCTGTACCGGCCAGTGTCCTAAGGCGGAGTCTCCAGTGGACCCGGCAGTCGGCACCCCCATTCCCGGTACCGGGGAGATGGGAAACATTGTTACCTGCTGTGATGGGCAACCCTTAGATTTTTGGGGGGCAATTATTGATTTTTGTGCATCAAGCCGTGCGTGTACAGCCTGTTCATCATATTCGTCAGCCCGGCGTTCAATGAGTTTAAGCGCACCTCTGGGGCAATCGCCAAGACAGGCACCAAGCCCATCACAATATTTATCGCCAATGACCTTTGCCTTGCCGTCAATGATCTGGATGGCCCCTTCGGCACAGGAGGGCACGCAATTACCGCAGCCATCACACTTTTCTTCGTCTATCTCTATAATTTTACGGATAATTTCCATGGGCTACTCCTTAAAATTTAAATTGAGTTTACATCCTGGCTTGAAGTTACTATAGACAAAAAAAGAAAACCTTGATCTGGATCAAGCCGTTAATTTTTTGCTGTTATCCAGATGCCCAAATCAAACCATTGCTGAAAAATATTTCGGGAGGCAAAGAATCGAAAAATATCTGCATATCATTCCCCTTTTTTCAGGGCTGACGGAAGACCAAAGTGAAACCCTTGCCGCGTTGTCCAATGAATTAACCGTCAACAAAGGCGAAATCATATTTCAGGAAGGTGACAGGGCCGAAGGATTTTATATTGTGGCAGCAGGCAAAATCAAAGTATTTAAAATGTCTTTTGAGGGAAAGGAGCAGATCCTGCATATATACGGACCCGGCCATACATTCGGTGAAGTTCCTGTGTTCCAGGGAAAAAGCTTTCCGGCCTCTGCCATGGCCCTGGAACTTTCAACCATTCTTTTTTTACCCCGGCAGGCGTTTGTCCAGCAAATTGGAAAGTCCCCCGCCCTTGCTATGAATATGCTCGCAGATCTGTCCAGGCGCTTAAGGGAATTTACGGTTCAGATTGAAAATTTAAGTCTGAAGGAAGTGCCTGCCAGGCTGGCCGCTTATATTCTGACCCTGGCCCAGGAAGGGGCGGGGCATTCACAAATGGTGCCATTGCAAAAAAAATCGCAAAAAGCACGCCTGCCGTCAGCCAGCGTGTCGTTGCCTGTTTCCAAGGTTCAACTGGCAAGCCTCATCGGCACAACCCCTGAAACCATTTCCCGTGTGTTAAAAAAGATGGGCCAGGCCGGATTTATCAAGGCGAAAGGAAAAAAAATTTTGATTCCAGATCAGGAGAGACTGGAAGAGTTATCCCATACCGGTCGTCTTTAGAAGTGGAAAAACCACCGAAAAAATAATGTTCTCCCGCTGGTATGATTTTACGAGAACGCCATCAATAGGGTTATGATTTTCATACAGCGTTTTATCCAACCATTCAATTTTTTTTGCAGAAGTTCTTAAACCGGTACGCCGGTATTTGAGCAAGGCTTCTTTGATGGTCCAAATTTTCAGGATGGTTTCAAGATCTGCCTCGGCGTAGGCGCGTTGCTCTTTATTTGAAAAGCCGGCGTGTAAAAGTGCCGGGATATCCACAGGGCATATGGCCTCCATATCGACACCCAGGGCATTGGCTTTTCCGCACAGAGCGGCCAAGGCGTAATCCCCTGAATGTGTAATGGATATGGCGTAATTAAAGGATGGCGCCAGGCCTGGTGCCCCGAATGCGTCATTATGTATCTCAATTGCATCCGGGGACAGGCCTGTCGCCTGCATGACAAGGTTTTTTACCGCCCATCGACCGGCCAGACGTTCCACCTGCTTTTTCAGGGCAAACAATTGATTTAACCTGTTCAGTTCCGCCGGGGAAAGTACTGGTTGTGCAAATTGATCCGGACGGAATTGGCAGCCGGGCTTGGTTTGGTAACCAGGCCCGACGATTTGGGGTAATAACGTCTTGAGCATTTCCGGGATGTGAACAAGGCAAAACTGGATGCCTTGTTCCCGGAACAGCAGAGTCATGCGTCGCATCTATCCGGCCATAAGGCTTTTTCCTGCCTGCTTGATTATGGACATATCCGGACGTTCCTCTTCGGTTAAGCGATCCACCCGGACCATTTGAAAATCCTGGATATCAATGATCACACGACCCGAAGGTTCTGCCAACTGCATATGATAGGTTTTGGTGTCACTGCCCTGGGCCATACGCCGGGTCACGCAGAAATAGGGCGTATTCGGCAGAACCGTCCCTGCAAATGATGCCTTGCGGATGGTATAAGGCAGCACCACGTCGGCACTGGTGAAAAATTCCAGTATGCCGCCGGTTTGGAACATGGCATCCATGATCACCACAGGGGTGGCAAATTCAGGATAGGTCCGACCCTTAAAAAATTCGCGACCGGGCCGCCATTGAACCACGGTGACCAGGCTATCCTGGTCCAGGGCGGCCAACTGATCCACGGAGCGAAACAGCCCGTCCATGAACAGGCGGTCAGGGTGGTAGATCTGTTTTTGCCATTCGGCATCGACCTTAAATTCAGACAACGCCGGGATGGATATCTCACCCAGGGCAGGTAAATCCGTCCCGATTTTAAATTTACCTTGGTAATGCAGGGTGTCCTGGACAGAGGCTTTGCCTCCCGGGGGGGTAAAAACAGAGTGGATCTCAGTATTTATTAAGCCGTCCGGCGTTTTTTCAGCATAGACCTCAATGTTTTTCGGACGATTTTTTAACAATTTGATGCCATAGGGGATTTTGAAATCACTGACTTCGAGGACACGCCCTTGGGCACCGTCATATTCCAGAGCCGCTTCAGCCATGGTTTCCAGACCGGTTGCCCCTAAAAATAAAGGCACACCTTTTCTGGCATGGTCGAAAAGGAAAAGATCCCTGTCCGCTTCCAAAAGGCGTTTGAATTTCAGACTGTCCCGGCCGGCATCCTTTTCCACGGTATCCAGGAAGGGACCTATGGCAAGCAAGCCGTCCGGGTCAAATGCGGCTGGATTGTTTTCAGGAGGCGCACCAATCAAAATTTCATTGCTGACCGGATTGAGCAGCTCTTCCTGGAAAAAACGAACCCCTTGGGCCACCGGAAGAAAGGCAATGCCTTTTTCCTTTAGCACGGCTTCAATAGTGCCCTGGGCAGCCATACCGATCTCGGCCCAGGCAGTCCACTCAAAAATCTTGTAAGTCTGTTCCGGTGTTTTCAGGGCGCTGGCCTGTATCATGGCTGCCATCATGTCGTTTCCGGCAGTGTAGTCTGACTGGGCCTCATTGCCGAATCTGGCCGTGATGGATGAAAACCCGATGAGATACCGGCAGCTTTTGTTTTCAATGGCGGCCAGTACATTGGCCATTCCCTTGACTTTGGTGTCAAAAACAAGATTGAAATCATCCATGGATTTTTTTTCAATCATAATGCTTCGGTCCACACCAGCGGCATGAATCACCCCGTCAATACGATCGTATTGGTTAACCGCTTTAAGAACGGCGTCGGGGTCTGTGACATCCACGGCATGGTAATCCACTGTTTTTACTCCGGCGCGCAATTGGGCCAAATTTTCCCGGGCCGTAAGAATCCGTCGCAGTCCGGCCGTTTTATTTTTCAGTTCCACGGGTTTAGCTTTCGGATGTATGGACTTAAGTGCGGCCATGATTTGTGTGTCATCCATGGCATCGGTCACAGAAATTTCCAATTCATCTTCCACCCGGCTGCGTCCTAAAATAACCAGGTTCATATCCGGACGAATAACCGCCTTGAGCAGTTCATAGGTGATGCCCGCAGCGCCCCCTGTAACCAGCAAGGTATCGGTATCTTTGATAACGGATGTCTCCGGCCCTTGGGGCTGGGATTCCTCGGGACTTCCGGTCTTTGCCCGGATGCCGAATCTTACACCCTTTTCAATGCCCACCTCCAGGCGGGTGCTGGCGCTGAACACTTCGGCCATAAACATGGCGGCTGCTTTATTCATATCCGCAAGCTCATTTTTATCCATGAACTCCACAAGTTTTACCCCTGTTTGCGGGTACTCTTTGGCTACGGTTTTCAGCAAACCTGAAATACCGCTGAACACAGGAAAAATATGATCCGGTGCCGGTTCCTTGAAACGAGCCAGGGCAGACTGAACCGATAGGGCTGCCAGGCGGCCGCGGGATTCATCCAGGCGGCTGCCGAATGCTTTGCACAACAGGAATAAAAATTTAACTGATGCGCTCTCTGCCGCCAGGTTTTCACCTGAATCCATGGCAAAATCCAGGGAATGAAGGAAAAAGATCCCTGAAAGGGCCTCATGGTCTGACTTGATCCGGGAGATAACGTCTTCGGCACCTTCAACGGTGTTTAAATCAACAATGTAATCATCCTGTTCACTGTTACCCACACAGATGACCTGCCCTTTGTTGTCTTTGATCAAATCCGCCACAGCCCGGCCAAATCCCTGGTTGTCCATGGTGATCAAATAGGTTTGACCTTCAAAACTACGGTTGTCTGGTGCAGAGTTGGGCAGTTTCCGCAATCCAAAGGTATAACGTTGAATTCCAGCATTCTCCGAGGCTTCTTGGGTCTGGCTTGACTGCCCGGAGAGCTCAGTTTCAGCTGCTTGGGCACTGGGAGCTGCCGGTGCCTGCGGGGTATCGGCATTGTTGTTGCCCTCCCCGGCGAGTTCACCCTGGATATATTCACTGATTTTACTGATGGTATTCAATTCAGACAGATTGATATCTTCGGGAACGGACAGACCGTATTCTTTGGTGATCTTGCCGAAGGTCTCCACCTGTTTGACCGTGTCAATGCCCAAATCCGCCTCCAGATCCAGGTCCGGTTCCAGCATATCAATGGTGTAACCGGTCTGCTCGGCGATCATGGCCGTGATGTCTCCCGTGATGTCCGGACCGCTTTTAGCTCCTGAAGCCGGTGCCTGGGTTACGGTGCCGGATTCGGGCTGCTCCGGGGTGTCCGCCGTTTGAATGCGGCTGCCGATATACTCGGCAATTCTTCGTATGGTATTCAGTTCCGAAAGGCTGATATCCTCGGGTACGCTCAGGCCAAAGGACTTGGTGATCTTACCGAAAGTCTCCACCTGCTTGACCGTGTCAATGCCCAAATCCGCTTCCAGATCCAGATCCGGTTCCAGCATATCAATGGTGTAACCGGTCTGCTCGGCGATCAAGGCCGTGATGTCATCCATGACGGCCGGACCGCTGTCAGCACCTGAAACCGGTGTCTGGGCAACGGTGCCCGATTCTGTCTGTTTCGAAATGCCTTCCGTTTGAATGCGGCTGCCGATATACTCGGCAATTCTTTGTATCGTGTTCAGTTCCGAAAGGCTGATATCCTCGGGTACGGGCAGACCAAAGGACTTGGTGATCTTACCAAAGGTCTCCACCTGCTTAACCGTGTCAATGCCTAAATCCGCTTCCAGATCCAGATCCGGTTCCAGCATATCAATGGTGTAACCAGTCTGCTCGGCAATCAAAGTTGTGATCTCCGCCGTGATGTCCGGGCCGCTGCCGGAACTTGAATCCGGCGTATGGGCAGCTGCACCGGCGGCAGGCGCTGCCGGGCTGTCCGCCGTCTGAATACGGCTGCCGATATACTCGGCAATTTTCCGTATGGTATTCAGTTCCGCTAGGCTGATATCCTCGGGTACGGGCAGCCCGAAAGACTTGGTGATCTTGCCGAAGGTCTCCACCTGCTTGACCGTGTCAATGCCCAAATCCGCTTCCAGATCCAAATCCGGTTCCAGCATGTCATGGGTATAGCCGGTCTGATTTGCGATCAGGTCGGTGATTTGGCTTAAAACATCTGTGGCCGCTGCATTGCTCGCAGCTTTTCCGGACTGTTGAGCCCCTGCAGATACCGGCTGTTTGGGTTCCTCGTGTGCCTTTGATGTCCGGCTGTCAGGAACCTTGTGTCCGGCGGCATCACTGCCTTTTCCCTTGATATTCTCCTGGGCCATTAAGTCCGGTTGCCTCTCCTTGGGAAGAACGCACAGGGTTTTATTTATAATGCCCAGCATGGGCTTAGCGCTGCCGGTAATCCGGACCAGCCACTCATGGTAGGCCGGGTTGTTCTCCACGTCGACTTCCTGGACCCGGTCCATCATTAAAAAGGCAAAATGAGATCCGAAACCAGCGCTGAAATGCAGCCCAAAACGATAATCGCCATGCCCTGATTGCGTAAAATTCAAATCTGAAAATTCGGCGGGAACATTATCCAGGTTGGCCACAGGCGGAAACGTCTTTTTCTGCAGACCTTTGACCAGTATGGCATCTTCAATGCCTGCGCCCAGGGTATGGCCCGTATATCCCTTGGTGTTGGTGATTGCGATGTGCTTGTAATCGTTGGGGAACGCGCCTTTCAACGCCTGAACTTCAGCCGAGGCACTGCCGCCCCGGGCCGGTGTAAAGGTCTCATGGGACATGAATACCAGTTGCTTGGCCATATCCGTGCGGGATATGGCGTTTTGTCTTTCCACCCGGCCCACGAATTTATTAAGTTCACCGGCAAGGTGACCCACATCAATGCGGGAAGGATGAAATGCACTGTTTCCAATATGGGAACCTAAAATCCGGGCCTGGCCGTTCAACCCCCTGTGTTTCAGGGTATCTTCGCGTTCCACAACGATCCCCACCGCACCGGATCCTAAAATTGTGCCGTTTCGGTCCTCATCAAAGGGTTTGGCTGCGTCGGAAACCACTTCCTTGCTGGTGGCAGCGCCCATGGCCAGAAATCCGGACCCCACCCACGGCATTTGGGCATCACTTGTGGCCGCTTCCCCACCGATGACAATCACCCTTTCACACCGGTCGTTTCGAATCCAGTCCTGTGCCACGCCAATGGCCTGGGTGGTGGATGCACACGCCCCGCTTAGATGAATATTGGGTCCCTTAGCGCGGATAAGCTGGGCAAAATGTGCGCCGCCCAGAGACACGATGTCAAAAAGGATATTACGTTCAAATTTATACTGGCCGTATACTTTGCGCCGCTCACGAATCCTGAAAAACCAGTCCGTAATCACATCCTTCATATCCCTGTCTGCGAGATTCTCCATCAGATGATAGTAGATGTTTTCCAGCTCATCATAGGGTTTAACGTAAAACTTGTTGTAATAATACGCATTGAGATGATGCAGCAGGGTTTCAAAACCTGGGAAAATACCGGTCATGATAACGCCGGTTGTCTCCTGCATCTCTTCGGGCAAGACAAGTGCGTCCGGGATGCGACTGCCGGTAGAGGTTTTTTTATACCCTTGGACCAAGGGTATATGGGCGTCTTTCAAGGCTTCAATCCCTGCTGCCATGGCCAGTTCATCCACGAGGTCAAACTTGCGGCTGATGCCGTATTCTGCAGACAGATCAAAATACCCGAGTTTTCCGGCCAGTTGGATCACATCCTGGGTGCGCACAATATCCATAAACCTGGCATTTCCGTTGGGTTGCTTGTATACCCGGGTAATGTTCATGTCCACGATTTTGTCTTTCTCTTCCTGGGTCAGGGGTTCAATGAAATTATTCCCGGCCAGAATACGGTCAAAGTTTTTTTCATTGAATACCTGGTTTCCTTTGCCCGGAAGGCCCACAGCAACACCGGCAACACAGACAGAACCGGTATACAGGCCTAAATTTTCAACGGCCGCCAGGGCATTTTTCTGCTGAAACGCCTGATATTCGCGCTGAAGTGCTTCCTGGACCCGCGTTTTATTCTGTTCTATAAAGGTGTTAAACGATATGTCTTTGTTCATCATTTCTTTTAGATCGTCTGATTTTTTCAGACCTTCATCTTTAAAAGATTTATTATTTAGGTCTTTAGGCTCAAAGTTCATCAATTCAAGGGGGACGGATTCATTTGCCGGGGCAATGTCCTCTGCCTTGGGTGTGATAAACCGCTCTGCGGCCTGGTTGAAACTTTCAAGCTCACCTTTTTTGGCATCTGCGGTGGGCATGGATTCCGGATTTTCAATGGAGATGTTTTTCAACAGGTTACACAACAGTCTGCCCGGGCCGATTTCAATAAACCGTTTGCAGCCTTGGGCATGAACGCCTTTTACGGATTCAACAAATTCTACCGGGGAGACGATCTGGCGTGCCAGATGGGTCCGGATCATCTGTTCATCAGCCGGATAGGGTTTGGCAGTCAAATTAGAGATGATTTTATGGGCATTTTTAATATTGAACTGCACGGACTCAAGGGTCCTGGCCATATTGTCGGCTGCAGGTTCCAGCAACGGGGTGTGGAAGGGTGCGGACAGGGCCAGTTTTTTATGAAAAATATCTTCGCCCTTAAGATAGTCGCAAAAAAGGTCTATACCCTGTGTTGTGCCGGCAATGGCGGTCTGTTTTTCGCTGTTTTTGTTAACCAGCCAGACATTTTCGACACCGGACTTTTCAATCATATCCTGTGCCTCTTTTTCCCCGTCAAAAACCACCATGATCCCGCCGGGGTTTTCACTAGCTGCCCGGGCCATAAAATCGGACCTGGAAATCACAAGGTTCATGGCCGTACTGAAATCAACCAAACCTGCGCAGTAAAGGGCGGAATATTCTCCGACACTGTGTCCGATATAAAAATCAGGCTCAAAGCCTTTAAGCTGCAATGCATGATAGATGGCCGCCGTGGACAGGAAAATAGCGGGCTGGGTATTTTCCGTCTGGTTCAACGGGGAACCGCCGGCATTCATGATATCCAGCAAAGATGCGCCCCGGCGTTCCCGGAAAATGGCATCCCCCTGATCCATCAGGTCTTTAATTTCAGGCTCAGCCTGATAAAGGGCGTTCAGCATGCCTGCAGACTGGGCACCCTGGCCCGAAAGCAGGGCCGTGACGGCAGCGATCCGGACTTTGTCCGGCCAGACCCCGGGAGTGACAGCCGGCTGTGCCGCAAAAGCGGACGCCTCTTGGGAACGCAGGAACCGGGGCAACCTGCCAATGATCACATGGGCGTGGTTGCCGCCGATACCGTTGACATCAGCACCTAAAAGCGCACCATCGGCAAGCGGTGTGATCTCTTTGACCGGATGCAGCCAACTATCCTCTTTTATGAGGGTGGAGTTGGGTCTGTATCCGTGGGTGGGCAGCAGCACCCCTTTATCCGACATCATTAAAAGCCTTGTCATGACCACGGCAGGATTGGCTGCTTTAAAATACCCGAACTCGGTTTTGATATTACCGTATGCCACGGGATGGTTCAGGCTTTTTTCAATGGCCTGTTTTTCAACCAGATCCAGGAACGGATTGGACACACCAAATACATCCAGATATGCCAGATGGGGTTTCCGGGTTTTAAATGCCCCGGAATCATTTGAGAGCACCTTTTCATATTTGTTTTCAGACGGGGACAGTAAATGCTCAGGCGCACTTGCCGCCATGTTCAGGCATTTTAGTTCACCTATAATAGGCATGTCGTTCTGCTTTGCATATTTATAGGTGGTTACGACCAGACAGGCCGCACCCTCGCCCATGACATATCCATTGGCGTTATTGTCAAACAGGCTGGGTTCGGTTTCCGCCAGAATGCCTAGGCGTTTAAATGCCAGCAGCACCCCCGGATACAGGTTAGTATCCACACCGCCGGTGAGTACGGCATCCAGATTGCCTGCACGCAGATTTTTAACCGCCAGATCCAAGGCCATGGTGGCCGAAGCACATGAGGCATCCACCACAAAGTTGGTGCCCTGGATATTATAATGTTTGGATATGCGGGCAGACACAATGTTTGACAGCATCCCGGGGATGCTGTCCCCGTTCATGGCAGGATACTTTTTGCCTAAAAGATCGCTAACGTGGTCTGCAATGGCTGAAAGGGTATTTTCATCCACCTCCGAAATAGACCGGATCATGCGCTGGAGCAACGGCATCCGGATGCGAATAACGGATTCAACATTCCGGGTTCCGGAAATTGTGCCCAAAATAACGCCGATTTTATTGCCTGTAGTCAGTTTATCCTGAAGACCAGCTTGTTCAAGGGCCTGGCCTGCCGCATCCAGACCGAACAACTGGGCCCGGTCCATGTATTTCATGGCGGAAGGCGGAATCTTAAAGGTTTTGGGGTCCAGCATGAAATCGTCAACAATACCGTTTTTCATCATAGGCAGGCGAAAGCCCGAATTTTCGTCCTCTTCGGCATAGCACGCATTGGCCAGGCGCTCGGTGGGCATAGGCTGGTAAGCCTTTTTCCCTGAAACCATGGCATCCCAGAACGCGTCTTTATTTTTGGCCTTTGGCAGGACAACCCCCATACCGGAAAACACGATCCTGTCGTCATTGGGATCATGGTCAAGATCTGTAAAGATCCTGCGGGAAAGCGTTGTATCGGTTTTGTTGAACTCGCTAACCACGGCATGGTAGTTAATGCCCCCGAACCCATAAGCGCTCACCGCTGCCATGCGCGGACCATTGGCCGGCGCATCCCAGGGTTTAGGATCTCCCAGGACAAACAGGGATGAGTCCGTCATGTCGATTTTCGGAGATATTTTTTCAAATGTACCGTTGGGGGGCAGAATCTGATGGTTTAGGGCCAGCAATGTTTTTATCATGCCGGCCATGCCGGCAGCCCCAAGTAAATGACCAATCTGAGATTTAATGGTTGATACGCCAATGGATGCGCCTGAATCATACACCTGACGCAGGGTATCCATTTCCACGGCATCCCCCACTTTTGTGCCGGTTCCGTGGGCTTCGATAAACTGCACCATCCCGGGGGAGAATTCTGACTTTATCTTTTCATGACAGCGCTGAAATGCTAATTTCTGCCCCTCTTTATCCGGGGCTGCAATGCCCTTGCCCTTTCCATCAGAAGAGGAGGCAATACCCTTGATTACACCAAGGATGGTGTCTTTTTCCCGGATGGCGTCTTTGAGACGTTTCAGGATCAGGACACCGGCCCCTTCGCCCAGGATAAACCCGTCAGCCCGTTCATCAAAGGGAAACGACCCGTTGGCGGACAGGGTACCCATTTTGCAAAATCCCACAAATGATTCCGGTGTCAGATTGGTGTTGACACCACCTGCAATCACCATGTCATGGGTGCCGCTTAAAAGCTCATGAATCCCGCACTCAATGGCGGACAGGGCTGTTGCACACGCGGCATCCACCACGTAATTGGTGCCGAAAATGCCCAAATGATGTGCAAGGCGAGCCGCTTCCATGTTCAACGTGACACCGTGAACAGGTTCATAAAGCGAGCCCTGGGACATTTTGATGCGCAACTCGTCAATGATTTTATTTTGTTCCGTTTCGGACAGTGCATTGAATTCAGGTGTATTGCGCAGGTAATGTTTAACTTCGGGGAAAAAGTATTTAAAATGCAGATCCGATGCCATTTCATTGCCAAGGCAGGTGGCCACAATAACCCCCGCGCGATTCTGTACTTTTGGTACAATTCGGTTATCATCGGTTAAAAGATTTGCGTTTTCTACTGCCTGGTAAGCGGCATGCAGCAGCATTTGCTGGCTGCGGGACAACTTGGATGCCTTGGCCGATGAATACCCGAACCGTTCATTGTCAAATTGGAAATCATTTACTAAACCTGCGATCTGTGTATAGGACTTATCCTCGGCCTTTGGATCGGGATCATAGTAAAGGGATTTTTCCCAGCGGCTATCAGGTACCTTACCAATACTGTATTTTTTATTAATAATATTCTGCCAGAAGGTGTCTGTGTCATGGGCGTCAGGAAACACACAGCCCATGCCCACCACGGCAATGTCATCATTGATCTGACCGTCGGCAGATGTCAGGACTTCAAGCCCATTAAGCCGGTCAATCATCGAATCCTTCTGCAGGAACAATTCCTCATGGATTTGGGCGATGGTGGTCTGGTTTTCCAAGAAAAGAAGACCTTCACCGGTCATGAAATTTCCGTTTTCCCGCTGTTCTTCATCGGTGTACAAAATCCATTGGCCGTCGTTTTCATGACTGAAGTCAGGGGTTTTGCCTTTGGCGCTGATGAGAAGTGAACCTAAATTATCCTTTTCAAAGGCGCTTTTGCGTGCGCCCAAATTCATGGCCCCATCTGCCAGACGGCAATGCTCGTTTCTCATGATCTGACCGGCAAAGGTCGTGTTGGCGGTGCGGCAGTTAAGCCCCACAGTGGAACCGATGATGGTGGTGCGGGTGTGTTCCTGGACCACCTGCTGGTAAACGGGCGTTAAGGCGCCTGATTCAACAATTTCCTTTGTGAACAGGTAGGCGGTGCCCAGTTGAATGCCGATGTTTAGCCCTTCCTTTGCCAGAAGCGCTGTCATGGCGGATATGAAATGGGACCCGGCAGCACTGATAATGCCCCCGGCAAACAGGACGTTCACATCAGACCGTTGATCCGAAGGCAGATCCAGCAGGGTTTCTATGCTCAGTTCCCACAGCACCATACTGGACAGGCTGCCGATATGACCGCCGGCTTCATTGCCTTCCAGGATAAAACGCCGTGTTCCTTTTTCAAATGCGTTTTTCAGGACGCCGGGCATGGGGGTGTGAAGATAGGCCCGGGTGCCGCAGGCTTCCAATTCATTGATCTGGGACGGAATGCCACCGGCAAAAAGTGCAAAGGGGGTTTTTTTGGTTTTGATCAGGTCCAGGTGATGATCCAGGGTGGGGTTAAAGGCTTTGATGCCGATCATGCCGGCACCAAATGCGGGCAGGTCATCTGATTTTTCCGGCAGGATTCCGGCTGCAATCTCCACGGGAAGACTGCCTAACGCAAAGAAAGGCAGACCGCCGTTGTCATAGACCGCCTTGGCAAATTCTTTGTTGTCGGAGATGTTGGCCATGGGACCCTGGGTGATGGGAAAACGGGTGCCGTGCTCCTTTGCCAGGGAAGTGTGTTCTTTTAAGGGATCAAATTGCTCCACAGCGTTCAGGGCATCTCCCACAGAAGTGAACAGGGCCTGAATCATTTGTGTCAGACCGCTGCCGCGCTTTGCAAAGTGTTTGGCAAAGACTGCGTCCTGCCCAAGATAGAACAGGGACTGCATGGGAGCGTCATTATCCTGGCCCAGGCATGCCATATTTTGTTCAATTTCAATTTTAATAAAATCCAGGTTCTCTCCATCTGCTTTTTTAATACTGATTTTTTTGATCAGATCCTGGACGATCTTTGTCCCGGGTTTGGCAAACACCCGGTGCTGTGTGTTGACGCCGCCGTCTAGAATGACAGTGTCAGTCTCTTCCATTTTTCCAAGGGCATCTTTAAACGTCCCGGAAACAGGTGAATCTTCAGCTAAATAGAGCTGGGCATCCAGAACCAGGCCGGCGGCTCCGGCGACAAAAAATCCCGGTGCCGTATGAAACCCCACGCCACCGTGGACAAAATATGGCAGGTCACTTTTTCGTGCATAATACTGACTTAACATAAAGCTTGATGTGGAAGATGCTCTGCCGCCGGCTTCCCTGCCTTTTAAAATGATCCCATGGGGATTGATCTCTTTTAGAATGATTTCAAGCCCAGGGTCATAAATTTCCATCATCAGAATCTCAGCATTTACCGCTTGGCGTTTGATGAGTGAGTCCGGGTTACGATAGGCAACAATAACACATTCGGGCAGATCTGCCGTATGCTGTTCAAAATAGTCCCATATCTCTTCATCCTCCGCATAAATACGGATACCGTGGCGCAAATTTTGATTTTTAAGCTGCCGGAGCAGGTCGGAAAGTTCTGATGTGCTTATAAATTCCGTGTCCAGAACAGGCATGGCACCAGCCAACCAGATGGTTTTAAAAAAATCAAGATCATATGTTTTTGGGGGATGATATGCCAGCAAAGGCAGGCGGGTGGTCAGTATTCTATTAAGCACAGGGCTTCTCCTTGTTATTTTTCAGTTCACTCCGGCAATTGCAAACAAAGATCGTGCCACGCATCTACATAAGTATGACAACATACTGAATAAATAAGAAAAATAAATTTTATTTATTTAAAAACAAAATTTGAGTTATAAACCATTGTGCAAAAAATGTATCCATGCCATACAATAAATGGACAACAACTTAATCGTCGGATCAAAATATGAAAGAAGTAACCGAGTTTCTACCCGAAGAACTGGATTTTTTTAAATGCGTTCACAACGCCGGAGCTGCCAACCCCTTCGGCAGAGATCGTGTTCTACGGGAAGCTGAAATTGCAGGTGTTTCACCGGATAGCCCCAAAGAAATCAGGGTGCTTAAGGCGTGTCAGGCCGTGGGGCATCGCCTGGCGCAAATACAAAAGCGCGGCAGAATCAATCTTAGTCATTTTACGGGAGAGAATCAGTATTTTTTACGGTCTGTATTGCTGTTTCACTTTTTCCACCTGTTCAGAAAACAGATCGACAGCCTGATCACTCGCCAGCTTGATAATGCCGAAGAGTCCCTGGAAGCGCAGTTTGCGCCGGAGGCCCTGGCCCTTTTGCGCGGCTGGGGATTCGGTATTGAGGAGAGCCGGCGCTTCATTGCCCTGGCGTATCAGTTTCGTCGAGCATATTATTTTATTTTCCGGCACCTGGTAGGGCGCAGTCGGTGCATGCAGCAACTGCGGCGGGATCTGTGGCAGAACGTGTTCACCCATGACATCCTTATGTATGACCAGTATTTATGGAACCGTATGGAAAATTTCTCCACCATGTTGTTCGGTGAAACCGGCACGGGCAAGGGAACCGCGGCTTTGGCCATGGGGCGCTCAGGCTATATCCCCTTTGATGAAAAGGAAAACAAGTTCACCCATAATTTTGTGAATACCTTTACCACGCTCAATATCAGCCAGTTTCCTGAAACCATCATTGAATCCGAGTTGTTCGGCCATGTGCGCGGCGCTTTTACAGGGGCTGTCAAGGACCATAAAGGGGTATTTAGCCGTTGCAGCCCTAATGGATCTATTCTACTGGATGAAATCGGCGAGTTGTCCACCCATGTTCAAATAAAACTGCTCAATGTGCTTCAGGAGCGAGTCTATTCACCCGTGGGGAGCGATGAAAAACATAGATTTAACGGCAGGATCATTGCCGCCACAAACCGAAGCATCCGGGAAATCCGGGAAAAGAAGATATTCAGGGATGATTTTTACTATCGCCTGTGTTCCGATATCATCACGGTGCCGCCCCTGCACAAAAGGATTGCCCAGGATCCTGAAGAGCTTTCGGATCTTCTGGCACACACGGTGACCCGTATTGTGGGACAACCTTCTTCGGAAATTGTCTCCCGTGTACTTGGATATATCGAATCCAGCCTGACCCTTTCATATCCATGGCCGGGCAATGTGCGGGAACTGGAACAATGTGTCAGGCGTGTGGTGCTGCGCAACGCATATGAAATAAATGAGACGCCGACACCAGCGTCCGAAACCGATGCTTTAACCCGGCAAATTCAAGACGGCCGTATCAGTGCCCAGGACCTGCTTGCCCATTATTGCACCCGCTTATATGAAAAACACGGCACCTATGAAGCTGTTTCCCGCATTGCCGGGCTGGACCGAAGGACAGTGAAAAAGTATATTGATTCATATAGTCAGGTTCATTAATATAATGATAACCAGTGCTTTTCATGGCTTTTCAATGCATTTTGTGTGAAACTTGCAGTACTATGATTTATTAAAATTAACCAAATTAAAACGACCATATAAGGAAAAATTCATGTCAAGTTCATTTGGAAAATTGTTTCGTGTTTCAACCTTTGGTGAATCCCATTGCCCCGGAGTCGGGGTCGTTGTGGACGGGTGCCTGCCCGGCATGTATTTGACGGAACCCGATATTCAGTACCAACTCGACCGCAGGCGTCCGGGTCAAAGCACCTTGTCAACAGACAGGCAGGAATCGGACCAGGTGACCATCCAGTCCGGCACGGAACTTGGTCTGACCCTTGGCACACCCATCAGCCTGTTTGTGCCCAATAAGGACCATCGCCCAGGGGATTATAAATCCATGGCAGATATCCCACGGCCCTCCCATGCGGATTTCACCTATCAGTCAAAATATGGCATCCGGGCCTCATCCGGCGGCGGCCGTTCTTCTGCCCGGGAGACCATTGGCCGGGTCTGTGCCGGGGCCATTGCCGAAAAGATGCTTAACACCGCACTGGGTATTGATATTGTAGCCTGGGTCAGCCAGGTGGGGCAAATCAAAGCACCGGAAACCGATGGCTTAAATCTTACCCGGGCCATGGTGGATGCCAGCATGATCCGCTGCCCGGATGCAGATTCGGCAAAGGCCATGGAGGCGGTTGTTTTGCAGGCCAAAGAAGACAAAGACTCCATTGGCGGTGTGGTATCATGTATCTGCACCAATGTGCCGGCGGGCCTTGGCGAACCGATATTTGATAAACTTGAGGCACTTTTGGCTCATGCCATGCTTTCCATTCCGGCCACCAAGGGGTTTGAAATCGGATCAGGGTTTGCCGGGGCGCAGATGCGCGGTTCTGAGCACAATGACCCCTTTGTTAAAAAAGACGGCCGACTTGGCACAACAACCAATTTCAGCGGCGGCATCCAAGGCGGGATCTCCAACGGGGAACCCATTATGTTCCGGGTGGCGTTTAAACCCCCGGCCACCATCGGACTTGCCCAGGAAACCGTGGATTTTCAAGGCAGGCAGGCCACACTTGCGGCCGAGGGCCGGCATGATCCCTGTGTGGTATCCAGGGCGGTACCCATTGTGGAAAGCATGGCTGCCCTCGTGCTGGCCGATGTCATGCTGCAGCAGCAGGCCAGGTTGGCAGGTACGGCGCTCATGAAAAAGCAATAGCGACATCACAATTTTGAATCAAAATACCGGGGTCCCATATATTTGATTTAAAAGTGGCACATTGATTGCTAATATATTCTCAAATTCGTTGGAAGAATGTCTGCCTGGAAACAAAAATTATGTTTTAGTTTAGGGCAGATGAAAATTTGAACAACAAACATATAGAAAATATAAGGAGAAATTATGTCAGATCCCAAGGATATGTACCAATGTCAGGTTACCAATTGCGGATTCATTTATGATCCCGACAGGGGTGATCGCAAAGGGAAAATTAAAAAAGGCACAAAATTTGAAGAGCTGCCCGAAGACTGGCGCTGCCCAATCTGCGGAGCCAGTCCGAAAAGTTTTAAGTGCCTGGGCTAAAAATACGGTCCGGCGATATTCGGCAAAACGCTGCCGGATAAGGTGATTAAAAAAAAACAGACGTCCTGTCAGGGTAAAACCGGCAGGACGTTTTTGATTTAGGACCGCATTATTAAAACATTTTTGATTTTCTTCAGATCGTTAGACAGTATAATAGAGACATATATGTCTCTATTATACTGTCTCGATTTTTGTCTCATTATAAATTAATCATTTAATTTACGCAATTCGATTTAATTACAAACGCCTGTTATCATATAAAAAACTTTAATTATTCACAACCTGGCACAGGATTTGCTTATATACTTTTCAGAGTTGAAGAATAACCGCAAAAACAGGAGGCTTCTATGAGACTCAAAGACATAAAAAAAGACTATAACCTGATTAACTCCGTGGATTGGGAGATGACCCCTGAAGAAGCCATTGCCCTGCATCTTGAATGGGGGCCGTTACGTTCCCAGAGCTACTACAATTCCAGGGACAATAACAATGAAACCGTTTATTTTGTTATCAATACCTGGAAGAAAACCCCCATCCTGACCCTTGTCAGAAGAAAGGGGTTTGATTCCGAAGAAGTTGGCAATTTTGATCTACCCGAAGATGTTGTTTCGGAATTCATGCAGGGCATCGGCAAATATAAAGGCGTTTATGCCGTGGAAGGAAAAGTCAAAGATTGGCTTAGAAAGGAACTTGATGCATAATCCGCCATCGACTTATAACCACCTGCGTTAAGTTCCTTTTTTCAAAACCGGAAGATGGGCTGTCCTGAGCATCTTCCGGTTCTTTTTTATATTAATCTTCCGCGTTCTTAATAAAATCATTCACCATCATGTCACCCAGTTCCTTGGACCGGTTCGTAGCGGATTCAACGGCATTGATGAGGGTAGTACGAAGGCCGCCCTGTTCAAGGGTGTGGATGCCGGCAATGGCCGTGCCCCCTGGAGAGGCCACCCTGTCTTTGAGCTGCCCCGGGTGTTCCCGGCTTTCAAGAAGCATGCGTGCCGCACCCAACACGGTCTGGGAGGATAAAAACAAGGAATCTTTCCTGGACAACCCCATTTTGACTCCGGCATCAGCCATGGCATCCACAATGGTGAAAATATAGGCCGGGCCTGATCCGCTTAATCCGGTGAACGCATCCATGAGTACGTTTTCCTGGATAAATACGGTTTTCCCCACGGAATCAAAAACCGCCCGGGCAAGTTCCACATCACCGTCCTGGACAAACTGCCCCGAACATACCGCTGTGGCGCTCTCTTTGACAAATGCGCAGATATTGGGCATGGCCCTGATCAGACGCAGCTCCTTTTTAAGACCTGCGGCAATGGCGGCCAAAGGCACACCTGCAGCAATGGAGATCACAAGCTTGGATTTGTCCAGGGCCGGCGCCGTCTCCTTGAGCACGGAACCCAGAATCTGGGGTTTGGTGGCATAGATAATGATTTCTGATTTTTCACAGACTTCAATATTGTCGGATGTGGTTAACACCCCGTATTTTTCATGAATTGCGTTGAGTGTCTCGGGAAAAATATCCGAGCAGATGATATTTTCGGGTTTGGCTGCCTTAGACATCACAAGCCCGCTGACCAGAGCCTCCCCCATGTTTCCGCTTCCAATGAAGCCAATTTTTTTATCTTGAAGCATTCCGTCTCCTTTTTGGGCTGAAGTAATAATAAGGAGCCTATACTATGGCCCAGTCTAAAAGCGTGTCAAGGCAAATATCATCCCTGCATGACACAACCCCATACAACTTGCCTGCAGTTTGATGCCAATTTCATTATTAAAACCATTTTCTTCTTTATTGATCAAGTCTTCAAGTTGAAATCATCTCTTAGGACTGAGGATTTAATAACATCCGAAAGGGTTTTGGTTTAATACCTGTAATTAAGCAAGTCAGAATCTCAATTTAGGAACTAATTAAATCCGCAGTCTTTAGCCTCAGCAGTTTTTCCGAATTTTTATTTCCGCCGGCAGCTTCCACTTCCAGCCGGAGCCTTCCGATGCTGAAAAGGGCAAGATTCATTCCGGAAAATATGGCTGATTGACTGATACAAAAAAAAATACCAAGCCATGTCATCAAGGTTACAAACGAATTTTCCATAATATTTCTCCCGGTCTTTTGTGTTCAGAGTTATAGGATCTCAACCAGATATTTAAAAAGCAATGTCTGCGATTGGTCGGAATTGATGATCTCAGGAATAAGCGGATTGATGCGCTCGCTGTATGGACTTCCACTTGAAAGGCCGATAATGACTTTGAGAAAATCAAAATTCAATTGTATTTTTATATGAAAGTCTGTGTAACTTCCATAGATCTTTCAACTTTTGTTGTGGGTTGAGCCTAGGTGTTGATAGACCGGAAGGCACTGGACAATATTCGCTCATTACAAAGCCAAGGGGATGCGGACATATTGAGCCGGATTATTAACTTGTTTCTTGAAGAGACTCAGAATCAATTGGAGAACCTACAGCAAGCCATTCGCGACAAAAATGCCGATACTGTCTATTCCATCGCCCATAGTCTGAAATCAAGCAGTGCGAACCCTGGGTGCTATGAAATTATCAGCCTTGCTCAAAGATCTGGAGGAAAGAGGAAGGAAAAACGTATTGACGGATACGCCCAGTTTGTTTCTACAGATAGAAAACGAATTTAAGAGAGCAGAACAATTGCTGCAAGCTGAAATAAATGGTTCATAAGCCTTTGGCAATTTATGTCTCAAACTCCATTATCTATTGATTTAATATCACAATCTATCATTTTCAATGTCCCTCACGGCATCAATTGGCCCCTATTTTGCTTAATGTCTTCACATGAAAATTGGCGTACGGAAACTAAGATCAAAACTGGACCAACTTTATTCGACATACAATCAAAAACAGTATGTTGATCCTGATCCATTGCTGTTTCTCTATAACTATCCGGATGTCCGGAACAGGGAGATCGCAGGGATTATTGCCTCAAGCCTGGCATATGGCCGGGTGCCCATGATCATGCAGGCTGTGTCGGTCGTGCTTGATAAGATGGGGCCTGATCTTCGCGGATTTATAATGAATGCCGATCCGGAAAACATCGCCGGCATGTTCCAAAACTTTAAATACAGGTTCGCCACAGGGAACCACTTAAGCGCCATGATCATGGGGCTTAAGGCGGTTATTGACGATTACGGATCCCTGGGGGCCTGTTTTATTGCAAATCAGGCGGATGAGACAGATCTGTCTGAGGGACTTGCCCGGATCAGAACACAAGTTCTACGAGCAGGGGGTGCCGGGCATCTTCTATCTGATCCCGGGAAAACGTCTGCCTGCAAGCGCAGTCACCTGTTTTTAAGATGGATGGTGCGCAAAGATCAGGTGGATCCAGGAGGCTGGCCCAATGTGCCGACAGCAGCGCTGACCTGTCCTGTGGATGCGCACATGTTTAAAATCGGCCATATGCTTGGATTTACAAAACGCCGCAGTGCCGACGGCGTCTGTGCCGCCCAGATTACCCAAGGCTTCAGGCGAATATGCCCTGATGATCCGGTGAAATATGATTTCTGTTTGACCCGTTTCGGAATCCGTGACGGACTTGATATGGCTCAACTGAAACGATTTTTAAAGGACGATGATTATCATGTATAAAGGATATGAGCTGCCGCCTTTAATCAAGGGAAAGCTTTTGAAACGATATAAACGCTTTCTGGCCGATATTGAACTGGAAAACGGTGAGATGGTCACGGCCCACTGCCCCAACTCGGGATCTATGAAAGGCTGTGCCCGGCCGGGTAGCGAGGCGTGGATATCACAAAGCACCAATCCGAAACGAAAGCTTAAATACACCTGGGAACTTACCCGGGTTGACGGCACGTTCATCGGTATTAATACGCTGGTACCCAACCGGCTTGTCAAGGCATCTGTGGAAAACAATCTGGTACCGGAGCTTTCCGGTTACAGCCGGGTGACCTCGGAAGTAAAAACATCCGAGCACACCCGTCTGGACCTGATGCTGGAAGATGACAATAAAAAGCCGTGTTTTGTGGAGATCAAAAACTGCACCCTGGTGGAAAACGGGTTGGCCAGGTTCCCTGATGCTGTTACCAAGCGGGGGCAAAAGCATATCCAGGAACTAGTAGGCCTTGCCGCCGGCGGACACAGGGCGGTTTTGTTTTTCCTTGTCCAGCGTACAGATGCCGATACCTTTACCCCGGCTGCTGATATTGATCCTGAATATGCAGAGAAATTGATGCAGGCCAGATTAAAGGGTGTTGAAATTATTGTACGGGATGTTGTTTTTAATCTGGATGTAGATCCGGCACTGATTCGCCTGGATCGTTCTTTAAATTTTTTCGAACCTGATTGACAAACTACCACTATGTAGTATCTTTCAGAAAAGACATTCATCCTGTTAAAGGGATGAATGTTATGGGATAAAAGGAGAGCAGATATGTGGAATTATTCAGAAAAGGTTATGGAACATTTCTTGAAGCCAAAGAATGTGGGAGAGCTTGAAGGGGCCAACGCTATTGGAGAAACAGGATCTTTGAACTGCGGCGACGCACTTAAGCTGTATTTGAAGGTGAACGAGAATGAAAGAATAATAGATGCCTCCTTTATGACGTTTGGCTGCGCGTCTGCTGTGGCCTCCTCCTCGGCGTTAACTGAAATCATCAAGGGTATGACCCTAGATGATGCAGCCAAAGTAACCAATGACGACATTGCCGATTACCTGGGTGGGCTACCCAAAGAAAAAATGCACTGTTCGGTCATGGGCCAGGCGGCCCTTAAAAAAGCCATTGCCGATTTCCGCGGGATTCAAATACTTGAAAAGCCCGGAGAGATGATATGCGAATGCTTTGATGTCACAGATCTTGAAATTATTGATGCCGTTAAAAACAATGGCCTTGAGAACACCGAGGATGTGACCAATTATCTT
The DNA here is from genome assembly GCF_004319545.1 of Desulfobacter hydrogenophilus. Classification (NCBI taxonomy): domain Bacteria; kingdom Pseudomonadati; phylum Thermodesulfobacteriota; class Desulfobacteria; order Desulfobacterales; family Desulfobacteraceae; genus Desulfobacter; species Desulfobacter hydrogenophilus. The sequence goes on from NZ_CP036313.1 coordinate 349,898, forward strand.
AAAGCCGGCGGTGGTTGCGGCAAATGCCTGGACAGAATCGAAGAAGTTGTCCACAAGACCATGGCAACCATGGAAGCACATTCGGAAGCAGAGTGATTAAAAAAAGGATTGATATGATTTACATTGATAATAACGCCACCACCCGGGTAGCTGACGAAGTGATCCAAGAAATGCTGCCGTATTTAGAACAATTTTACGGTAACCCGTCTTCAATGTATGGTTTTGCGGATACCGTAAATAAAAAAGTTCAGCAGGCTAGGGCACAGGTGGCAGAGTTTATCAATGCAGACCCTGGGGAAATTATTTTCACCTCCTGCGGGACTGAAAGCGATAATGCAGCCATTAACGCGGCCATCAACGCATTTCCGCAGAAAAAACATATTATCGCCACAGAAGTTGAACATCCGGCCATCAGAAGTCTTTGTTTTCACCTGCAGGACAAAAAAGGGTACAAGGTGACCTTTGTGCCGGTGGACAAAAAGGGCCGTCTTGACTTTGACACCCTTTACAAGGCCATGTCCGATGATACCGCCATTGTTTCTGTCATGTGGGCCAATAACGAAACCGGAGTGATCTTTCCCATTGCCGAAATTGCAGAAAAGGTTAAGGAAAAAGGGATCTGGTTTCATACCGATGCGGTTCAGGGTGCGGGAAAAATTCCCATTGACGTTAAGGCTGCGGGGGTGGACATGCTTTCCCTGTCAGGACATAAAATCCATGCACCCAAGGGTATTGGCGTGCTGTATGTCAGAAAGGGAATTAAGTTTTCGCCTTTTCTCATTGGCGGTCACCAGGAAAAAGGCCGCAGGGGCGGTACGGAAAACACAGCCTCTATCATCGCTTTGGGCAAGGCCTGTGAACTCGCAAAAGCCAATATTCCCCTGATGAATACACAGGTTCGAGAAATCCGGGATTATCTTGAGACCCGGCTTTTAGATGAAATCCCAGCGACGTCTGTGAACGGGGACAGGGGAAACCGCCTGCCCAATACCCTGTCCATCGGCTTTGATGCCGTTGAAGGCGAATCCATCCTCATGCTGATGAACCAGGCCGGCATATGCGCATCTTCCGGTTCTGCCTGCACCTCGGGCTCCCTGGATCCATCCCATGTGCTCATGGCCATGCAAGTGCCCTTTAAATCCGCCCACGGCACTATTCGGTTTTCATTGTCCCACTATAATACCAAAGCGGAAATGGACACCATTGTAGAGACCCTGATACCGGCCATCGACAGACTGCGGCAGATGTCGCCATTCTGGAAGGATGGTAAAGTCGTGTAATTAATGGTTCTTTGCGTTAGTTGCCGTATCCCATTATTTCATTCTATTTTCCTGAAAAACGGTGAAAAACCAGGTCAGCCCAGGGCTGTTATTTAGCAAGATTAAACGACCACCGTCTTGAAGACGGTAGGTTTAAAGCACGGCGGTCTAAACCACCGTCTGAAAGTGAAACCCCTAAAAGACGGTGGTTTTGATCACAGGCTTTACAAGGGCTAAAGCCGTCCCAATAATAAATTAAAACTGTTGAATCAGCCTTAGGACCGCTTTATATAAGAACGCTTATGCCGTGGTTTTAATTTTGGCAAATACCTCAGGAGTAGGTTTAGGGAGGCCAGCTATCTTCCAAGCTTTAACCGGATCTGGAAACTGTTCATAGTTACAGTTTTTTGCTTGGCCCACATTTTTACACACCGCCCTGAGGATGGGAAATGCCTCAAATTTTTCATAATAGTCGCGCATAAATTTTAAAATTTCCATGCGCTCCATGCTCAGTGGACATTCATCATGAATCCCTTCTTTATCCGCCAATGCGCAGGCGATTTTCTCTGTCCAGGATTTAAAATCCTTGAGATACCCTTCCTCATCCAGGTGCAGTTCAAGATCTTGTGGGTTTATCATGGGCCACCTCCTTGAATTGGGTTTATGTAACTGTACAACTTTACTATTTTATTAAAATAAGCACCAAACAGGTTTTGTAAACAGCTCACTTTATCTGAGCCTTCTCACAAAACAAGAAGAATTTTGAAAAGCAAACGAATACCTGTTAACACTACAGCGACACTTGGACGCCTAATTTTTTAGCCATTGCTAAGCTTAAGCAGTTTTTTTAGCTTTTGTCTGAGTCGAAAAAGAAAGTGCTGCGCCAACATGACATAAAGCATGTGCCGAAGCCTGCATCACAGCCTACCCATCGGGCTGGAAATGTTTTAATGACCGATTTCATTAAATCAGATGCGATCTGGTTTTTTGTTGAAAACTCAAGTTTTCCGGAATAAGGTTGCTTTTCCACAGTTTTTCATGATTTTTGTCAAACCATAATTTAGGCATATATAACCGAGAACCCATTAGCCCATATCCTTTCTCTCCGGCATAGCCTTTGGGCAAACAGCGGTATTCATACCATTTTTTCTCGCTGGTTTCAGGGAGAAAGCAGCCGCGCCCTTGCCCGGGTTTCCAGGACAACAACTGTCCCATATTTCCCGGTAGTCAAGCGGATGCGCACGACACCCTCGGCAAGCAGATCGGTGACAAATCCGGTCACATACTCACAGACAACCTGGGATCGAGTATCTGAGGTGTCAGCAGTCAAATAGTCAGGCACGGTTTCCACAAGTTTCCAATTATCGGAATCGGTCTTGTCCAGGGCAAAGGAGACATACTCTTTTACATCGCCAGCCCCCTCATTGACCAGGCCGTCTGCATCTGTATCCGCATCCAAAAAGCCGTCACCGCCCACGGTCCGGGCGCTGTCGACCATGTCCAGGGTCCGTTCTGCCACCTTAAGCTGATCGCCTTCTTCGGTAGGCAGAACAATTTCATCGGTATCCCCAACAAACCGGACCATGCGGGCCATGGCAAAATCAGCGGTCCCGCTGGTCTGGGAATGATCATCGGCATCTCCCATGGATTGGACCAGGGTCGCAACGATCTGGGTCAAGCCGGTCATGAGAATCCCCAGGACTATCACCGCAATCATCACTTCCACCAGGGTCATGCCAACAACTGAGCCATGGCAAAAGAAAATCCTGCCGGATCGGCCAGGGGGGATAGAATCACCTGGTATACAGGAAAAAATTTTCATTTTGCAAACTATAGTACAACCTGTTTTGCAGATCAATATCCAGGATGAATTCGAACCGGGTATCCGGATTCCCCATGGATAGTTCGCTATTTTTCTGATAGCTTTGCAAGTGGATTAAGTCAACGGTCTGGCGTACGAGCCAATTAAGTCGATGGGGATGGGGTATGAAAAAACCTTTATCAACGATCAGCAACAGCTACGGGTACCTGATGATGGACCTGATGGTGGCCATACTCCTGATGGCCATTGCCATCGCTCCCATGATGAATTCGTTTTTCCCGTCGTTTAATGCCATGTTTGGCAAATATTTCTGGTGTGTTTACGCGCTCAGAATATTCAAAAATACATTTTTAGAGGCCAGTAGGCCGTGTTTTAGCTTTCATTCCTAAACTGATTGATGCGCACCGGCGAAAAATGTCGATAGAAGTAGTCCTTCCAATATTGAGGGTTTTGATGATGTCAGAGATGGGGTTTGGGCAGGTCTGATGCCACGTTAAATCCGGGCGGGGTGCACTGTTTCGCAAATCTGCCGGAACTGACTGCATAATTGAAGGTCAACCGGGATAGGGCCCCCTCACCGGGGAGCCCTGCCAAACCACTCGACATACAGATACGAGTCAAGTCCCTTAGAAATTAAAAACCTTTGCCTCTGCGGCCATATCAATAAGGTGAGGACCGCCGTCCAGCTGCATATTGGTGAAAAAAGCGGATTCATCAAGACCGCGGTTTTTCGCGCACGGGGTACAGATGCCTGTGGTGACCTCATTTTCCACCAGATAGGGCAGATAATCGGCCGGGCAGTCTCCCGTGTCTGTTTTGATGCTCAGGTCTCTGTCCTTATTGGCCCACATAACACCGCCATCAATGAAAAACATATCCACATGATGTCCTTTTGAGTGCGCGATTTTGGCAAACTGGAAACATCTTGTGGCAGACTCATTATCATCCTTGCCGAGAACAAACAAAAAATTAGCCATTATTTTTTTTCCTGTATCAGTGTGTTGAAATTTTATAAAACCGTCTGTGTAATCTTACAATGCCCAGCTCGCCGATGCCTGTTTTCACCTGACGATGATGTTCCTTGACTTTTTCCGTGCGCAGTTCAAGGGACAATTCAAAATCTTTAGCCATGAGCATGGGCGCTTTAATCGCGCTTCGTCCCCCCCCATTGGATTCAACACCATTGGGGTTGGGGCTTTTGCTGATCCGTACGTATATTTTCCTCCATCATCGGTTGGGCATGTTTTCGGGCAATGGGATGTCGTAATCCTTTCCGGCCTTTATAAACGCCGGGGGCTCTTTTTTGTCAAGATTTTTAAGCGTTCAGGTTGACATCATAACAGCCTTCATCCTATACAACAGAAAGGTGGTGTTTGGATACGTTTGAACCGGTAGAGCAATAGCTTAGGACCGCAGATTAAATAACTTGAACGAAATAGCTTGCCTTTTGGCCCATCTACTTCGTTGCATCAAAGGCCCAATAAGCCTGCTATTCAACCTTTAATGCACCTTATAGATGAACCAAAATTCGGCGTTATTTCTGCTCAACTTATTTAATCTGTGGTCCTTAATACCATAAAGAGACAATAGGGTATAGACCCGTTTGAGTATGAGACCTGAACAGATTCTCGTTGTTGATGACGAAAAACGAATTGTTGACAGCATTACCAGATGCCTTACCAGAGAAGGGTTTCGCGTCTTTTGTGCTTATGATGGTCTGCAAGCAGTCTCCTTGTTCAATACACAGAAAATTGACCTGGTCTTGATGGATATTTCCATGCCCGGTATGGATGGATATGAGGCCATGGCCAGAATGTTTGAGGTGGACCCCGAAGTCCTTGTCATTATTATGACCGGATTTGCCTCAGTGGCGTCTGCGGTCTCTGCCCTGAAACAGGGTGCCTGGGATTACCTGAAAAAACCCTTTGAATTTGATGAGTTGATTAAAACCGTTAATAACGGCATTGCCCAGCGACATCTGATCGCTGAAAAACAATTCTACGCCGCGCGCCTTGAGGCCTCTGAAAAAAAATACCAGTACATGGTTGACAATTCACCGGATCTGATTTTCACCCTGGATGAAACTTTTTGTTTCTCTTTTGCCAATCAACAGTTTGAAACCCTCCTGGGGTATTTGCCACTGGAACTGAAAGGAAATTCGTTTGACGCGATTCTCCACGAGGATGACCGCTGCAAACTCACCCGGTTGTTTCAGACCGACGGTCCGCCCACCCGAGAGCTGTCTCCCGGCTGCAACATTGCCCTGAATCTGCGCTTTAAAAAAGCCGGTGTCGAAGAAAACAGGTATGATCCTTATTCCGCCTTTGCATTCATGGAGATGAAGGCCTCGGTTCTTACCTCGCAGGATATCAAATCGGCCCATGAGTTCAAGGGTGTTTATGCTGTGGCCAGGGATGTCACCGAACGTATGCGGCTTGAGGCCCAGCTTCGCCAGGCCCAGAAAATGGAAGCCATCGGTACGTTTGCCAGCGGCATTGCCCATGATTTCAATAATATCCTTATGAGCATACAAGGATATGCCTCCCTGGTTAAAATCGGGTTTAACCGTGAGTCAGAAGAATATAAACGGCTGTCCAACATTGACGAATATGTTCACAACGGCGCCGAAATGACGCGTCAACTTCTGGATTTCTCCCGGAAGAACAGCCGACAGGCAACCATCACCTTGAATATAAATTATCTGCTTAAAACCTCAGCCAAAATGTTTGGCCGCACCAGAAAAGATATCATCATTCGCGAAGAACTGGATAAAAATATTTGGCCCATAGTGGTGGATGAAATTCAGATCAATCAGGTGCTTATGAACCTGTTTGTCAATGCGTGGCATGCCATGCCCAAAGGCGGCCGGATTACGGTAAAATCTCAAAATTTGGTCATAGAGAGCGAGCACGCCCAAAAAACTGGTCTTGACCAGGCTGGTGATTATATCAGGGTCTGTGTGGCAGACACCGGTACAGGCATGGACAAGGAGACCCTTTCGCGCATATTCGATCCCTTTTTTACGACTAAAACCCAGGGCCGGGGAACCGGCCTGGGGCTTGCCACAGCATACGGGATCATCAAAGCCCACAAGGGCTCCTTTCAGGTCAAGTCCTCCCCCGGCAAAGGCAGTATATTCATGTTTTTTCTACCCGCTGTAAAGGACCGCGCGTACACAGATCATGTCCTGCCTTTGACGAAAAATAAAGGCCGCCTTATTTCGGGCAAAGGCCGGGTGCTTTTGGTGGATGATGAAAAAGAGGTGATAGAAGTCTGCAAAGAGATGCTCGAAGCCCTTGGCTACGAGGTACTAATTGCCGGTGCCGGTGCCCAGGCCGTATCCGTAGTTCAAAATGATGTCAAAGGCATTGACCTGATGATTCTGGATGTCGTGATGCCAGGCATGGGCGGTGTCCAGACCTATGACGCTGTGCGGCATCTGAATCCGGACATCCGGGTGCTGGTCTGTTCCGGGCTTGCGCCCAAAGAAGATATCCGACAAATGATTGACAACGGCTGCAAGGATTTTTTATTGAAACCATTTGACATTGCCACGCTGTCGGAAAAAATTGAATCCGTATTTAGTGCCTGAAGGCAAACCCGTGTTTGGACGAAAAGTTGCCCAGATGCAACGCTGCAGATGGGTGACTTTTCGTTCAAACACTATATATTGAGGAATACAATGACCTATACCATTCACCCCGTTGCCATGGGGACAAAAGTATTTGACAAAAGCATGATGACCTACCAGTACGGGCAAGGAGAAACCTATACCATTCCCATTTTCTGCTGGGTAATCAAAGGCGGGGACAAAAATATATTGGTGGACACCGGCGAAATGAATCCCATCCAGTCTGAACAAAGGGAACAAGCCATTAACGGGAAAATCTATACCTTTGAACAGGGCTTAAAAAAACACGGGCTGGCACCTGAAGACATTGATATTGTCATCCATACCCATCTGCACAACGATCATTGCGAAAATGACTATAAGTGTGAAAACGCCACATTCTACGTGCATGAGCAGGAACTTGAATCCATCCACAATCCCCACCCCTTAGATTATCGGTACCTGGAAGATTATATCGAGGATGTGGAGGAAAACGGGCAAATCAAAATAGTGACGGAGGACACCCCCATTGTTGACGGCATCTATGTTAAGCATACGCCGGTCCACACCAAAGGGGGCCTGACCGTATTCATTGATACACCAAAGGGCAAAGCGGCCATCACCGGCTTCTGCATCATTGAAGAAAATTACAATCCCCCGCCGGAAATCAAAGGCATGGAAATGGAGGTTATCCCACCGGGCACCCATGTGGATGCCTATTCGGCCTATGATATCATGGTGCAGGTAAAAAAAGAGGCGGATATTCTTATCCCTCTGCATGAACCCCGGTTTGCTTGTGGCGATCCCCTGGGCATTTAAGGATAAGGGACTCAATGATATTGAAAATCTAAACGGGGGCTTTTGACAGACGTCAACGGTATCGTTAGTGTCTATACTGATAAGGCTCGACGAGCTTTCTTATTAATATCAGAATAACCGTCGAGCCATACAACACAACAAACGTAATTCTTAATAACAGCCATGGGACGACTTTATCACCCGACTCAGAAACCGACCACAACAAATATTGAAAGTCTCTTTTTTCGGGGTTCTGACCATTAAAGACCCCATGCCGGCTCGCTATCATGAGGGCCTGGAAAGTGTCCATTGTTTATGGCATGTTCTAATGCTATTTTTTCTTCATTTCCTTCCCGCAACACGTTAATGGAACGCTGCAGGCATCCTCGGACCCCGCAGTGCAGGAACATGGTTTTGTCACTTTTAATTCAAGGCCGCAAGATTCACATGTGTAAACATCGCCTTCTTTCATATCGCAACAATTAGCCATTCGTCTACCTCCTTTGATTTGGTGTTCAATTTAAGAATAAATATCCCCGCTGAAATTTTTTAGAGATATGCGCATAGTGAATATATTTCAGCAATACGTTATAATTTACTTGCATTTATAATTGATTACAATGATTAATTTTGACTATGGTTCCCAAGCCGGAGCTTGGCAGGTGGTTATTCGTCATTAATTTTCACCCCTAAAATTTAAACACCATTTAATTTTTCATATCCCAAAGCAAATATAGTTCAAAAGCCTCCCGTAAAACCGAGGCAGACAGCGTTTATCCGGATGAGAACAGCATTTTTAGGTTGCCATAGGGGCATGGCATATGCAATACAACGTATGTTGAAATGCATTTAAGCAAGCAGAATTAAATAAATAATGACACACTAAAACGTTAAGGAGGAAATCAATGAAAAAATGGCAATGTTCTGTATGCAAATACATTCATACAGGAGACGACCCCCCTGAGAAATGCCCGGTGTGCGGGGTCTCCGCAGACAAGTTTGTGCTCCTTGAAGAGGATGCAACCCCTGATACATCAACGGATGCGCCAGCGGCCGATGAAAACAAAACCGATGCCCCAAACGAGACCGATAAACCGGATCTATCAACTTTAGACAAATGGGGTCGTGTGAAGGTTTATATGGAACAGGCGACGGACCTGATGCTTCAGCACCATGCCCATCCGATGTCGGTTCATCTGCCCAACGGGGTCATTCCGGTGGTTGCAATCCTGATTGTTCTGGCCTGGTTTTCCGGTTCGGAGATGATGTTAAAGGCCGGATTTATCAATTTGATATTTGTTCTTATTTCCCTGCCTATCGTTGGGTTGACAGGCTTTCTTGAGTGGAAGGAAAAATATAATCAAGCGCAAACTAATATATTTAAAATAAAAATCGCCGCTGCATCCGTAACCGCGGTCTGCTGCATTACGTCGATTATTTGGTATCTGGTCAACCCAGAAGTGTTGGCATCGTCCGGTGCCTGGCTATTTGTCATGATTAACCTGCTGATGCTTGCCGGAGCCGGCGTGGCCGGATATATCGGCGGGAAACTGGTTTTCAAGGAATAAAAGGGATCCGATGGCCGCGCTTTAAATACGACTAAACCTTCGGCGCAATATCTGAATTTATTTTTTCCCAGTTCCTTAAAAACGAGACATACATATACGTATCAGTGAACAAATCAAAACACCCGGGTACCAGCGAAACCATTTGCGGCTCGGGTGTTTTCATCAGATCATTTATTTCGTATTTCCCGATTTAAAAATCTGTGTTAACGCACGGTCAACGGTGTCGTATTTAAACCTGAATCCGGCTGTTTCTAGAGCAGCAGGAAGCACTTTCTGGCTACAAAGAAACGAACTTCCAAGCTGCCCCATGAATAGTCTGATAAAAAATGCCGGGGCCGGCATGAACGCCGGGCGGTGCAATGCCCGTCCCAATTCTTTGGCGAACTCTTTTTGTCGGATGGGGACCAGTCCTGTGAAATTATAAATTCCCTGGGCATTATGTTCCATTAAAAAGAAGACGCCTCTGACCAGATCATCCATATGAATCCATGGGAACCACTGATCCCCAGACCCCAAAGGCCCGCCCACGAACATCCTGAAGGCCCGAGCCATCACGTCAAGTGCTCCCCCTCCGGAACCAAGAACCACCCCGAATCTCATCACCGCCACGGTTGCACCCTTTGATGTTGCTCTTTTTGCCTGCGCTTCCCAATCCCGACACACCCGGGCCAGAAATCCAATGCCGGACGCTTCTGTCTCAGTCAAAGGTGTATCACCCCGATCACCGTAAAATCCTGCGGCAGAGGCATTAATCAACTGTCCATAAAAGGTGCCGGGCATGGCATCCACCAGATTTTTTGTGGTTTGAATCCTGGAATCATAAATGGCTTTTTTATACGCCTCTGTCCAGGGCTTAAAAATATTTCGTCCCGCCAGGTTGACGATGACATCCGATTGCGCCACAAGAGCCTGCCAGTCCCCCGGCCGAGAGGTATCGGCACTGGTCCAGAAAAAATGATCATTCGCATCAGCCATGGGATGGTTTAGCGACGTGCCGAGTCCATTTACCTGCCAGCCCGCATCCAGATATTTTTGTGCAAGGGCCTGACCCACAAAGCCGGATGCACCGGTGATTAAAACCGTTTTCATGTGTTCCCCCCCCCTTTTTTTTTCGTTTGTTATCAACAATCGAATCATAGGAATATCTATAAGCACAATTTGAGCCAATCCGATCGGCAATGTTGCCGTAACGCCCATTCGATGCTTTAAAAAAAAGGCTTGCATATCTTTTATTCGGTATTAGTTTTTGGGAAAGAAGGATTAAGTTAAAACTAATTATATAAGCTTTAACTTAAAGAAAAATATAAATATAAGTAGGCCGACATGAGAAACAATATATGTACATCAGAAAATTTTTCTAAATACTTTTTAAGCGGTCTGTTCGGCGTATTTGCCCTTGGACTTGTTGTACTGGGATTCACCTTTCTGCCGATTATCGGTTTTGTTCTTGCCCTGCCGGTGGTGGCCATTGCATTCGTTCTGAGTCGCACACGGCTTAACGATCAGTGCGAGCTTGATTTCAAAAACGATGTTTCCTGACAGGTCCTTGTAATTCGGTTTTGATAGTTTTAAAAGACTGGCTTTTTTCTAATCGGGCTTATTTTAAGGACGAGTATCAAAGGGAGGGTCGGTTTAAAAATAAGAATAGCTAAAAAAGAGGCCTGCCGCTTTTCGGGATAATAGCATCTTAAACTCGGAATGCGGCGGGTCGTTTAATTCACTTTCTCCTAAGGCCCAAGTTCAAAATAAAACCCAACGAAAGAGCGTCTTGCGAAAAAGGATTGTTTATTGTACTCATGGAGCACTAAGGAGCGCAGATTAATAATTTTTGAAAACCGTTTTAATGATCGGATGACAAGTATGGACACCTGCTCAAAGAAATGCATCGACCCGGAGGAGGTAAAAAAAACGCTTAAAACGATGCCGTCACCAGATACCATTTTGGGGCTCTCCGAGATATTCAAGGCACTTGGAGACCCTTCCAGGATAAGAATAGTCACAGCGCTTCTGGCCCGGGAACATTGCGTGTGTGATCTTTCCGTACTTTGCGGCCAGAGCGAATCTGCCGTATCCCACCAACTTCGGGTCCTGAGAACCCTTCGGATCGTTAAAAACCGACGCCAGGGAAAAACTATATATTATTCCCTGGACGACGACCATGTGCGTTCACTGCTTCAGATGAGCATTGAACACATATCCCACTGACATCTGATCCTATCCACCAGTTACGCCGATTTCCTGACAAACCCGAATTTTCTCCAATGGTAAAAACTTTTTCCTTGAATATATGAACAACAATTCATATATTCATATGAGAACAGGCAGGTGAGTATAATTATTGACAAAAAATAAAACAAAGACAAAACCATAATGATCACAATAAAAAATATCATTCTTGAAATATGGCATGTTTACCTGGATGTGTCGGTATTCATGCTTTTCGGCTTTCTGGTGGCAGCTTTGCTCTACGTATTTTTCAAACCGGACCGGATAAAAAAATATTTAGGTGAAGGCCGGATAAAACCGGTGCTGCGCTCAGCCTTGTTCGGCATCCCTATTCCCTTGTGCAGCTGCGGGGTGATCCCCGTGGTTACGGGCTTAAAAAAACAGGGAGCAAACGATGGCGCTGCCCTGGCGTTCATGATCGCCACCCCGGAATCCGGTGTGGATTCCATTGCCGTATCCTGGGCAATGCTCGATCCGGTAATGACTGTCATGCGGCCCATTGCAGGATTGGTCACAGCCATATCCACCGGCATTACCGCAAACATATTCAGCAGCCGGGATCATAAAAAAGCATCCATTACACCGGACCCGTTTTTTGAACAGGGCCCTCATCCGGAACATAACTGTAACTGCGGTGGCGAAACGTGCGCAAATACCCACGGCGCGACAGTTCATGAACAACCCCTTTTAAAACGTCTGGCACAGGGGATGAACTTTGCCTTTGGCGAACTTCTCACAGATATCGCCAAACCCTTTGCAATCGGGGTATTCATTGCCGGTATAATAACCTTTTTTTTTCCTTCCGGGATCAGCACATGGTCCCAGAATAATCCATTCCTCTCCATGCTGGTCATGCTGGTCGCCGGCATCCCCATGTATGTGTGCGCCACGTCATCAACCCCCATTGCCGCAGCGTTGATCCTTAAAGGACTGAATCCGGGCGCCGCACTGGTATTTCTACTGGCAGGACCGGCCACCAATGCCGCCACCATGGGGGTGGTGAAAAACATTTTCGGCACCCGGGCCCTGGCGATCTATCTTGGTATGATATCCATTTGCTCCCTGGCAATGGGTGCCCTGCTCGACCTGATCTACAGGCTGCTGGCCATCCAGCCGACCGTAGTGATGGGGAAGGCGGCTGAAGTGGTGCCCTACGGCGTTGAACTAACCGCAGCCCTGATCCTGACGGCGCTCCTGGCAAGAAGCCTGTTAAAACGGCAGGACTGCCACGACCACGACCACGACCACGACCACGACCACGACCACGATCATATGCACAATACGAAGGTCCCCATGGAAAAAATATAAGCTTTTTGTTCATACAGCCGCAAGCAATCATGTTCAACCCCAATCACCCGGGCAATTCATGGGATTTTTTTAGATCTGTTTAAAAATTAGGGGATTGAAGCGAAATCTCATGGGATTACAGCCGATTCATCTATTTTTAAACAGGCTCTTGATATTTCCGAGTAACGGCCATGGGCTGTTTTATATTTTCAAGCCTATGGATAATCCCGCTATCTGATTTTACAATACCGGCCCTTTGCCAAAATAGTGCATAAATTGCCACACCCGCTAAAATGGTTAAAACACCAAATACAACAGCCGTGGGCCGGCTGACAATGGAATAGCAGATAATCCAGATATTTCCTGCTATAAAAAATAAAGGGATAAAAGGATACCCGGGACACCGATAAATATCTGGGTTTTTAACAGATGGTCTGGGAAGCCTGAAAAGGCCTGCCACGGTTAAGGTTGCACACAGTGACAGGGTAAAGCCAATATAAATCAACAGCTGGTCAAAGGCAGCCAAAAGGATCATACCGATGGCCACACCCCCCTGGAACAGGATCGCTCGACGGGGGGTTCTTCTGGTTTCATGAACCTTTGAAAGGGAAGAAAAAAACTGCCCATCCCTGGCCATGGCAAAATAAACCCTGGGCCCTGCCATGATCATGGCACTGATCACCGACAACAGCCCAAAGGCCACGGCAATGCCGAAAACCGCCCCGATGTTCTGTCCAAAAAGGGCAACAGCCGCCACTTTACCAATCTCCAGAACGCCTGTTATCCTGTCCGGCGGCAATGCAAAAAGATAAACAAGATTGAGCAGCAAATATAATCCTGTGACAATGATTGTTCCCAAAATCAAGGCCAAAGGGAGGTTTTTCCCCGGATTTTTGATTTCACCACCAATGTATGCCGCAGCATTCCACCCACTGTATGCAAAGGAGACAAAAATCAGTGCCACGGCAAATCCTGAAGAACTGAATGAAGATGCCTTTGGTATTTCCATGACCTCACCAATGCCCCGTGTTCTCATCAGAAATCCGGCAATGATAAACCCTATGATCAAAACAATTTTGAACAGGGTTAAAAAATTTTGAACCTTTTTCCCAAAATCCAGGCTGTGGCAATGGACCAAAGACAGCACAGCAACAATCGCACAGGCCAGCAGGGATGCGGGCGAAATGCTCAGGATTTGTGCATCCAGAATTTTAAGCGTGAACCAGGGCGTGCTCTCCTGGCCTGCAATATACGCGGAGAAAGCAATGGCTGCGGCTGCAATGGGGGCTGAAAAACCCACGATCAAAGATATCCAGCCGGAAAGGAATGCCGGCAGCGGGCCAAAGATTTGATACAGATAGGCATATTCTCCGCCCGCCTTTGGAAACCGGGAACCCAGTTCACCATAGCAAAGGGCGCCTGCCAGGGCAAAGCCCCCCCCAACCAGCCAGCAAGCCAGAAGGGCCGGGCCGCTGTCAAGCTCTGCCATTATAAAACCTGTGGTGGTAAAAACACCGGTTCCCACCATATTTGCAATAACCAGAACCAGGGCTGAGGCAAGGCCAATGTCTCGTTTCAGCCCGTTGGCGTCGGTTTCAGGGCTCATCTGAAAAAATCTCCAAAATATATTAGATGCCCAAACACATATTTGGCAGTAAATGAAAAATAGTGCAAAACAGTTGTCATGGTATATTCCTCTTTATTCAAACACGATAAAAGGCCAGATCAGCCTATCACTGCTATTTCAAAGCGGTGCCTACATAAAGCAAGTAGTTGGATATCCGTTCCTGGCCAATGGTTTCCAGGATTGTCCCCATAGTACTTTTTATGACCCGTTGTTTTTTCCTGGAGCCGGCCCAGGAAACAATGGCCACAGGTGTATCCCCAGGAACAAGGGGATTGAGGCCATCAATAAATCCGTTAAGATCACGCACCATGAAAAACACCAGAGTCTGCCCGGAATGAATCATGTTGGCGATCATTTTGTCCCGGCCGTTCTCCAAGCGCCCCAACGTCAGGGTGATTGCCTTGGCGTTACCGGCGACCATACTGGTTTGCAGGACGGCATTGGCGGCATTAAAACTGGAGATACCGGGTATAATTTCCGGATGCAGATCGGAAAACTCACGCATGTACTCAATGTGCGGGCCAAAGATTGTGGGGTCGCCATTGTCTATAATTGCCACATGTTTGCCTGCAGCAACCGCATCCCTTATAACTTGGCGCGTCTTTTCCTGCATGGCGGCAAGTTCTTCCGGGGATTTATGCCACCTGGGACCGTGGCCGGTATTTTTTGCTTTTTTATCTTTCAGGCCGGATTTGGGATTGTACTTATCCTGATTTTTTGCATAAAGCTTATGGCCGGCATTGTAAATCTCTTTCCCTTTTAGCAAATCCCCATAGTAATCGATGCGACCGCCCATGGTGAAAATAATATCCGCGTTGGTAACTGCCTGCCTGGCACGGATGGTCATATTGTCAGCATCACCGGTTCCCAAACTGATGAGCTTCAGACTACCTGTTTTTTTGATTTCATTGGATGTGGTAATGGTGCCGGTTACGGCATCTGCACCATGATCCCCGGATGTGGCGTAGCCTGCCGTCATAAAGGTGGCGATAACAAGGGCAACGGTAAAACAGGCAAATTTTGATCTGGAATGATTCATTTTATTAACTCCTTTGATGTTTTTTTCAAGTTAGAACTGATATGTCACAGCCAGGCGGATATCCCGACCCGGTTCTGAAATGGCGCCGTAGTCTCCTTCAATGGAGGTCTGGTCGCAATAGTCTTTGTCAAAAAGATTATCCACAGCCAGGGAAAGGGTCAAACCCTCTATGGCTTCGGGCTGCCAGGAGGCCTGAATGGCATGAAGGACATAACCTGGACGTTCGTTGTCCCCCTCGGGCACTTTTGTCAAATCTGCCACGTAGGTCAGGGTATACCCAAAGGTCAAGTTGGGTTTGGGATTCCATTTTAAATCCCAGATCAGCTGGTCTCCGGTGGCTGCGGTCTTTCGGCGGATAACCCCGGCGGGATTTCCGTCGCCGTCCTCGGTTTCAAAACTTGAAAATGCCAGCCGGGTCCGAAACTGCTTGATTGACCACGCAAGATTTACCTCATACCCTTTTGAGGTCAACGTGTCCGGATTATTGTAAATGGCTGTGATGGGCTGCCCCATGCGGCCCCCTGATTCCACTTCAATGGTGTTGGTCAGCCGGGTGTTGAAATAGGTAACGCCGGCGCTTAAACGATCTTCAGGCAAAAAAAGACCGGATGTGGCATACTTGACACCTGCCTGGCGTGTGTTTGATTCTTCGGGTTCCACCGGATTGCCGTTGTTGATTTCTACATCATCCTCAATCAGGGATAACCACTGGATGGGGATGATACTGGAGCCGCGAACCGCTTCACTGTATCCACCAAAGACTGACAGACCGGTTATAATTTCGATTTCACCGTTGATATTGGGAGATATTTCATTCCCTGAAACGGTTTCAGATCCATATTCAGAAGAATAATCGTCGAACCGGGCGCCCATGGACAGACTAAACCGACCAAAGTCCATTCGTTCCTGCAGGGCCAGGCCGAAGTTGTCGGAACTATTCGTGGTTTCCTCGCTTCCGTTATCATAGGAGCCATCTTCTTTGAAATAATCCATGGCTGCGGTGAGATGATGCCGGGTGGTCCCCAGTTCAAAGAAGAAGGTGTTTTTGGCGGAGCCGCCATATTCCGTGGTATCAACCGTGTTTCCCGCATCTATGTTTTCAAGGCTGTTCTCATTGCTGTAAAGGTTGAATTTCCAGTCAATTAAAGGATTGGTCTTTGGCGAATAGCGATGATCCAACGTGTAGGAGCTACGTTCCATTTCCTGCTCTACGGCACTTTCCGTGTCTGATGCTTCGCCGATATCACTGCCTGTTCCGCCCCAGTTTGAATTCCCGGTGGCGGTGTTTTTTTGGGCACTGAGCCGCAGGCTATGATCGTCCCAGTCCAGCATACTAACCTTAAACAGGTAATCGCGATCGTCCCCGGCCGTGTTGAGAACATCCCTGCCGTCACCGTTTTCATAATCGTCCCGGTTTGCTCCTGAAACGTGGGCCAAAAGCCCAAAATGGTCTTTTAACACGGTATAGACCTCGACACTGCCCAGGATGGCGTCGTCCACGCTGTTATAACCGGTTTTCAGGCGTGCACCGCTGGTTTTCCCAGGCAGCAAAAGATCCTGGGCATCCAGGGTTTCAAAGCTGATGCTGCCGCCCAGCGCACCGGGACCCTGGTCCGCACTTCCCATTGTCTGGACTTCCACTTGTTTGAGCATGCTTGGATCAAGTCCGCCCACACTGCCGTGGTGCTGAAATAGTGCCCGCCCCTGCCGGGCGCCGTCAATGGTCATATTAAGGTTGGTGCTTTCGATACCCCGTAAATAAATTCTCTGGGCGTTCCGGCTGCCACCGCCCACAACCACCGACGGGGTGCCGTCAAACAGGTCGGAAACGTCCGAGGCCAGGTTCCGGTTGATCTGTTCAAGGGATACGATTTCCTTTTCCCTGTTGCCGCTGACCACAATGGCAGGCACTTCAATATTTTTTTGTGAAGAATTGGTTTCCAGCGCATTGGTTTGATCGGAGGCTCCGGTCGCCTGGGTTGACGATACCGGGTCCGCCTTGGGTTTAAGTATCCATCCCCCGGAGCCTTCCAAGGCAATTATACCTGTACCATCCAAAAGGGCCTCAAGCCCCTGTGCCACAGGATACGATCCTTGCAGCCCTTTAGTGCCGGCTCCATCCATCAATGCCTCATCATAAAAAATATTGATACCGGCACGGCGGGTAAACTGTTCCAGCGCCGATCCTAAAGGCCCTGGGGCAATGTTATATTGTTTGATATCCGTTTTTGTAACCGTTTGGGCAAAAACACCTGCCGGAATACCTGCCAACACCATTAACAACAAGACCGCCGCCCCAAACCTTAAATGCCTGTGACTTTTGAGCTGGTACATTTTTATCAGCCCATAAAAAAATCGTACAATCACATCTTCCTCCATTTCTAATATTCAACCAAGTCAAGTCAAAGCTAACTAGTACAATATTATTTATTTTTATTAGTTGAGCCGAAGCAAGATACAAAAACCTTCATTTTTTTTAAAAAAAAATATTTAGATAAAAAAATTACTGCAGGGAAGAGCTGATATAGATGCTGTTGTCGGTTTGGGACACAAGTTTGATGGGTAAGGTCTGGGACAGAATCTCAAGGGCCTTGTCCGGATTATGCACCTGATATATACCAGACACTTTCAAGACCGTTACCCGGGAATCCCATGAAAGTTTTTCCGGTTTATACCTGGACAGTTCATCCAGAAGTGTAGACAGGGGCATGCGTTTTGCCACAATGATGCCGTCAACCCAGTCTGCCGCCATTGGGGAAGAATCGGCAATCTGCCGAATCTTTTGAACGTCAAACTCAAAGGTTTCGCCTTTCCGGACTGAAAGATTGTAACCGGATGCCATTATCCTTACAACGTCTTCCAGGACACAGACCCTGGCGCTTTCGGGCATAATGCGGACACAAAATTTTGTACCAAGAGCCTCTAACGGGCCAAAGGGTGTTTGTACAAAAAAGGGGCGATAAAAAGGTGATTGGGTATCTTTACCGGTGGTAATAAGGACTTCTCCTCTTAACAGGCGAATCTGGCGGCGGCGAAAGGTGAATTCGGTACTGACGGTTGTATTTGTGTTCAACTCAACCACCGAGCCCTCGGAAAGGCGCAGAGTCCGGCGGCCACCCACAGGGGTGCCGGCGGTTAAAAATTGCCTGCCACCGAAAATGTTGTACTTTATTCCCCATCCTGCTGAAAAAAGGAACATGCCCCCTATAAGACCGAGCTTAATGGCATTTCTTCTGGTAAGCTTACGGGAAGGGTGCTTTTTTTCAACCGTTTCAAAAATATCTACAATATCCGAACCCGGCAGAATGTCAAACCCCTGCTGGGACGATTGTATCTGCTGCCAGGCCTCTTTGTTGCGGATATCAAGTTCAAGCCAATGTTTAAATGCCTGTCGGGTCTTTTCATCCGGCGTGTTAAAACGAATCTTTAAGGTCCAGTCAATGGCCTGTTCAAGTATCTTCTCAGGCACCCGTATTTCATGCCGCTGGCTACTCATGATCTATTATCTTGATTGGCCAATGCCCGGTGGCAATGGCGCAGGGCAACTGAAATGTCCCGTTCCACAGTACTCTGGGAGACCCCCAGGTGCCGGGCAATGCGGGGGCAGGTCATGCCTTCGACCCTTGCCAGCAGAAATGCCGTTCGCGTGCGCGGTTTAAGCTTTCCTAAAATCCGGTCAATCTCTACAAGGGCCTCGATAACTTCAAGACGTTCTTCCGGGGAGGGTTGCGCCTGTTCCGGAACTGCGGCTTGAATCTTGCGCCAGGCATCCTCAATATCCCGGCGACGCCAATGGTCAATCACAAGCCCCCTGGCAATCCTACCCAGGTAGGCCCGGGGACGGCGGACAGTAACGATTTCCGACCGGCCAAGAAGCCGCATAAAAACATCCTGGGATAGATCCTCAGCCGTCTCAATACATCCCAGCTTCCATTTTAGCCAGTCCCGTAGCCAGGTCTTGTGATCAATATAAAGAGATTGAACTTCTAATCGGACTGTCTGTCTCATGGTCAATGACATTTACATGGCTTTCCTTTCTTTGTAAAAAACGCAACATCAAAGAAAGTTACTTAAAGCAAATTTTATTTTATATCAATAAAAAAATAAAATATAATAACAATCATGATTCTGGCAAAAAAAATTTAATACAAACGATTGCGGTCTCCCTATTCGAGTATTCAAGAGAATGATGAAATAATCACGAATAAATTTATCCAAAAATTCTTGTTGGATAATTTTCATCGTGTTATTCTCCAGAAAATGTCGTTCTGAACTGCTATGATCAACAAACGGATCGGCCGCATGGGGCGGATCTTAAGGGTACAAGGCCTTTCAAAAATTCATGAAAGACAGGGTTAAGCTTCTCCACGCCATCCAGGACGTGTATCTTAAAAAGCAGGTGAGCATTGCCTGATATCACCAGCAAATGTATGGCTGCCAGGTGGCCCCGGGCGGCGCTGTCTTTCACAACGGGCCGGCAGCACCAGCCCCGTCAACAGGAGCCTGTTTCATGTTTGAATGGATAACCAGCATAGAGGCATGGGCTGCCTTGGGCACACTGACTGTTCTAGAGATTGTCCTGGGAATTGATAATATTATTTTTATTTCCATTGTGGTGGGCCGTTTGCCGGACAATCAGCAGAACGTCGCCAGGAATATAGGCATCCTGCTGGCAATGGTTTCCCGTCTTGCCCTGTTGTTTTCAATTGCCTGGATCGTTGGGCTGACAGACCCTTTTTTCTCAATTTTAGGAAAAAACATTTCCGGACGGGATATTATTCTAATCGGCGGGGGCCTGTTTCTCCTGGCCAAGGCCACCCATGAAATTCACAACAGCCTAGAAGGGGCCGGTCAGGACCCCCCGACAGGAACCGTTTCCAGCCTTGGGAATGTCCTGGTTCAGATTACAGTCCTGGATATGGTGTTCTCATTTGATTCTGTGATTACGGCTGTGGGACTTGCCAGGGAGTTTTCCGTCATGGCCATTGCCATCATACTTTCTGTGGGGGTGATGCTCCTGGCAGCAAAATCCATAGGTAACTTTGTTGAAACCCATCCGACCATTAAAATTCTTGCCCTGTCCTTTTTGATCATGATCGGTGCGACTCTGGTGGTTGAAGGGGCCGGCATCCATGTGCCCAAAGGATATATTTATTTTGCCATGGCGTTTTCCGTCATGGTCGAAATGCTTAATTTAAAATTGCGTAAAAAACAACAAGCGCCCATTAAATTGAGACAAACACTCAAAAGATAACAGCGCCCAAGTTAACAAGTGAGGAGCATATGAAACAAAACAACGAGATACCTTGGCAGGACCTGTTTCCAATGGCCTCTGACATACCTGAATCCATTTTAAAGGATCTGCCCTGCATCCAAACCCAGTATCTGATCAATGGAGAAATCCGGAACTGGGATGGTCCCCGCCAGGAGGTGCTGTCGCCTGTCTGGGTGGCCACAGACAAGGATCCGAGTCCCTTTTTTATCGGAGAATATCCCTTGTTAACACAAGCGGAGTCACAGCAGGCACTGGATGCGGCTGTGGCCGCCTATAATCATGGCCGCGGTTTCTGGCCGACCCTGTCTGTGAGTCAGAGAATTGAGCACATGGAAACATTCACATTTCGAATGATGGAAGAAAAGGACCGGGTGGTACGGTTTCTCATGTGGGAGGTTGGCAAACCCCTTCAGGATTCAATCAAAGAATTCGACCGGACCATCCAATACATCAAGGAGACCCTTGCGGCGCTCAAAGACCTGGACAGAACCGGTTCCCGGTTTACCATTGAAGAAAAAATCATCGGCCAGATCCGGCGCGCCCCTTTGGGGGTGGTGCTGTGTATGGGGCCCTTTAACTACCCTCTCAACGAAACCTTCACCACTCTGATACCGGCCCTTGTCATGGGAAATACCGTGATTCTAAAACCGCCCAAACACGGCGCCCTTCTCTACGCGCCTTTGCTCAACGCCTTTTGTGATGTTTTCCCCAAAGGGGTGATCAATATCATTTACGGCCAGGGCCGGGAAATGATTCCCCCGCTCATGGCATCGGGCCAGATTAATGTCCTGGGATTGATCGGGACGAGCCGGACAGCCAACGAGCTGAAAAAACAGCACCCCTATCCAAACCGGCTTCGCTGTGTTCTGGGGTTGGAGGCCAAAAACCCAGCCATTATTCTCAACGGAGCGGATCTGGACTTGACAGTCAAAGAATGCATTCTGGGCTGCCTTTCATTTAACGGCCAACGGTGTACTGCCCTTAAAATTTTGTTTGTCGAACAACCTATTGCCCAGGAATTTCTTGACCGATTTGCTGCAGCGATGAATGAACTGGTCGTCGGCATGCCCTGGAAGGAGGGCGTGTTTGTGACACCTATGCCAGAAAAAGGCAAAGCCGATTACCTGAGGGCTTTAGTCTCAGATGCAGTTGAAAAGGGCGCCGGCATCGTCAACAACGGCGGGGCCAGGGTGTGCGGCAGCTTTTTTTCCCCGGCAATCTTGTATCCGGTCACCCACAAAATGAGGGTCTTTCATGAAGAGCAATTCGGGCCGGTGATTCCGGTTCTGGCCTTTACCGATATCAAAGACCCCATTGAATATATGATCCATTCAAATTACGGCCAGCAGGTGAGTATTTTTGGCAATGATCCCGACCAGGTGGCAGAAATGATAGACCCGCTGGTAAATCAGGTATGTCGGGTCAACATCAACTGCCAGTGCCAGAGGGGGCCGGATACCTTTCCTTTTACCGGACGGAAGGATTCGGCGGAAGGAACCCTTTCCGTGTCTGACGCCCTGCGGGTTTTTTCAATTCGAACGCTGGTGGCGGCCAAGGAAACGGATCAGAACAAAAAAATCATTACGGATATCGTCCGACAGCGTAAAAGCAAATTTTTGACAACCGATTTTATTTTATAAAAAATGCCATGGCTGTACGCTAGGGATACTCTTTTTTTGTGTTTCGGCATTTTACCCTGAAGATATGAAAGGAAGACGGCCTTGTTACAAAAAATAAAACTCATCTCAGGATTGATTTTAGTGACCATCACATTGGTTATTTTTTTTCAGAACACTCAGGCTGTGGAAACCCATTTTTTATTTTGGACGATGACCATGCCCAGGGCCCTACTTCTGGTAATCACCATGCTCATTGGTATTTTTGTCGGCATGTTGATCGCGTTTGCCCTGTCGGGGAAAAAGCGCCAATAGCGGAAATTTTTAATTAGATCTCTGATCAGGGGGGGAGGAATAATATAGAATGGTCAAATCAGGGGGACACGATATAAAATTAATGATTTAGTAAAGTGTCCCCGGAATTCAAGAATGATTTAGTAAAGTGTCCCCGGAATTCAACCCCCGGAATTCAGAAATTTCGTTTTTTATATTTTTTCGTCGGGTAAACAATCCTTGAATTCTCTCTGAATTATGGGCATGAGACCTCTTTTTGAAATATCATTTGCAACAATTATCAAAAACATCGCTGCCATTATAGAAACTCCATTTGATGCTTTTACTGTTTGAATAAGTAATTGAACAGGGTAGCCTTTACTATGTCTTTGGATTGCATGAATACCTCCATGGATGTAAGAACTAAGCGGTTTCCAAGAATATTCTTTGAACTCAAGTAATTGATCTAATAGGATTTTAGGGGCCTTGCCTTCAAGCTTTTTTAACATTTCAGATAACATTGGTAGTTTTTGGGTCTTTCGTGCGCTCTCAGCAGTAAGTTCTGACATCAACTTTGAAACAGCAATGTCAGATGCTGAATAAAAAACCCATAAAGCTCTTACAAAAGCCTCATACTGCAACCTGAGAAGACCAATAGATGAAGTGAAGTTACCTGATGCTAAAAGCATTTTCAAGCTTTCAGCATGTTCAAATGAAACGATGCTTAAGATCCTGCTTGCTTCGTTCTTAGGTGAATGGGATAGAAACTCAGTATTAATGTTTTGGAATAATTTTCTTTCAAATTCTACTAAGCGACTTAATAGTTGATTAATTTTCATTTCCATTCAAATCATAACAGTTTAATTAGACAGAATGGGCCAATATGTTGATAGACGGATTCTGCCTATTGTATTCACAGCTTGTAACCGATCATCCTCAGAAAATCTTTGCGTTTTTGAATATCATCCTGTGTTTCAACGCCTTTGGAAGAAAAACCGTCCACCACCCCCAGGATACCCCTGCCCTGGTCGGTCTGGGCCATGATTACCTGGGTGGGGTTGGCTGTGGCGCAATGGATGCGCACCACCTCGGGAACAGCTTGGATGGTGTTCACGATGTTGATAGGGAACATCTCTTTCATGAAGATAATAAAGGTATGGCCGGCTGACAGGGCCTGGGCGTTCTTTTTTGCAAGTTCCAACATCTCTTCATCCGTGCCGGAATGGCGGATCAGGCACTCCCCGGAAGCCTCGCAGAACGCCACTCCGAATTTGGCGTTGGGCACGGTGCAGACAATGGCCTCATGAATATCTTCAACGGTTTTGATAAAATGGGAATGTCCCAGGATAAAGTTGAGTTCTTCGGGATTTTCTATGGTTACGCTGATCAATTCCATTATATGTCTCCTCCTCGGGATTGAGTATTTTATTTTACCACGAAGGACGCGAAGTTCACGAAGATTTTAGAATACTAAACTTCGTGCTCTTCGTGAACTTCGTGGTATTAATATGAAATCATCTTAACTATGTAACACTGACCTTATTCCAGTGACAAGGCGCCCCATGACAGATCAAACGCCTGGTCGTTCTGCTCCAGGTTAGTGATCATAAGCGACGGCATAATCCATGCCTGGCCGTCATTGCTCTGGGCCACCCGGATTACGGGAAAAGCGGTCTGCCGGGCAATGGTTTTTACCGTCAGAAACCGGGTGCTGTTTTCCCCTTCCGGAAATCGGGTAAACGCCAGGTGGTTGACATTGTTGTGTTCTGCCGATTTCTTGTAATTTTCAAACTCTTCCATATTGTAGATCCGCCCAGGAAGCACCTCCATCTGGGAGGTGGTCCGGGTATCCGTGTCCATGGAAATATAATATTTATGGTCATCCACACAGATTTCATACCCGTCATAAAGTGTGTACACATTGCCGAGAAGGGTAATCAGTTTTTCAAAATGGGATATTTTTTTGGCATAGCGCTCCCCTTCCTGATTTTTGCCCACATGCCGGTAATCGGCCATAAACAGGCAATGCTCGGGCAACAGCAGCAGTTCATCCTTATTGAACTCCTTGAGGATGTGCTTTTTAATGGCTTTTCTGACCTTTTCCGATTTGGTGGGGCGGCCTGAAATCAAAAAATAGATGCCGGACAAATTTTTGTCCTTGCGCCATTTATTGAGTAAGCTGGCCTGTTTGCCGCACAACAGTTCCAGAAACCGTGAAAAATCCCTTCCGATGAACCGATCATTGTCCCACCAGGGACCGGTTTCCTCCGGGGACCTATTCTGGGCAAAGGTGTCTGCAAAATATTCCCCGGCCTTTCTTTCGGAAAAGGATTCCTTTCGGTTCAGGGCTGTGGTAATGCCAAGAGCCGGGTCCTGGAAGGTATTGGCTAGAAGAACGCTGACATCTGTGGTCAGCCCGCCAATGTCAATGTGGCACACCACAAACTGAAGATTTTCGGCAGTGGGGTCACGCTGGGCAGCCTGGGAAAAAATAAAGTCCACTTCCTTTAAATCCGGCAGCCGGTCTTTTTGACCGGACAGGTCCCAGAACGGTAACAGCTTGATCAGGTTCAAAAAATAAAGCTCGCACGCCCCGCTTTCATCGGCAGAAATATTAACAAAGGTTTTACGCAAATGCCTAAGATCACTTGGAAACAACCATTTCCATTTCCGGTCCGAGGATAGGTTCATGCACACGGAATAGATATTTTCCCTGTATCCGTTTCTTAAATTTTCAATGAACAGATCCGGTACCGTAACCCGAATTTCTGTGATCACCGGAATGGCAGGGCCGTTCCAGGGCCGATCCTTATTCGGGTCGGTGATATATTTGAAACTGTGTTCAAGAATTTTTTTGATGTAAAGCTTAAACTGAGGCACATCGCCCCGGTAAGCGGCAAATTTGGAGGCAAATTCATATTTGGCGCTTTTAACTATCTGGCTTGAGCTGACATGCTCTTCACCCATATTGGGCACAAAGGCAAAATCTCGCTCATCACCGGAAGGCGGATTGATAAAGGCCGAAGGAAATCCGCCCTGGGCATCGGAGTCGCCATGGACTACATACTGCCATGAGTCGGTGATTTTATCCCGGCCAAAGCTGCAGGGCCAGCACAACACACTGGTTCGGTAGGAGCCGAAATCAATGAAAAGAATATATTCCTCGTGGTTCTGGATGTCCCTTGGGGTACGCCCGGCAATGGTTTCATAGTAAAGTTTACCGTCATCCTCCAGCTCCATCTGGAACTGATCCACTTCCTTTTTCTTGCTTTTGAACAGGTTAAACCACATCTTGGGCATCCTCTTTAATACGTCTTTCTACAAGGGTGAAATCGCCGCGTACCAGCATGTTGGGAACGTAAAATTCCGCCATGTTCATGATGATGTGGGGCAAATCCTTTTCCGCTGCACTCAAAAAACCTTTGTTTTCCGAGTCCAGTCGCTGGTGCATATTTTTCCACAGGACATCGGCAATGGCCTGGCTTTTGGGGGTGTCGGCCAGAAACTGGTCCAGGTACTGGGTGAATATAGCGTTCCAGAACCCTTTGTGGTCCTCAATCAGCCCCTCTTCGTTGTATTGGATCTCCCGGTCAAAAAAGTGCCGCAGGCTTTGGTAGGTATCGTTGAGAATGGATTTGCGCATGCGTTCCTTGACGTCGGCCACCTCATCATAACTTTCGATTTCATAAATCAGATCAACGGCCTGGGCATGCACCTTTGAAGCTTTTTTGATCCAGGGCATCAGAAACATATTGTCAAGGGCGTCTCTGATATTGGAGGTGGTGCAAATGTCGCCGAGCATCTGCCTGGACCAGGCGATACCGCCGTCCTTTTTGATCTCGTCCTTTATTTCACGTAAATTTTTGTACCGGGACAGATTGCGTATCCAGGTATCCACGTGGGGACCGGGGGATATAAAGCTCACCGGGTATTCGCTGTTGCAGGGGTTGATCAGCTGAACCACGGCTTCAAAGGATTTATAGCTTTTGAAATCGTTTTCAAGATCCTGCTCCACATTGGTGTTTCCGCAATAGCTTGCCACGGCACTGTCCCCCTGCAGGGACAGGATCAATGGCAGTTTCTGATACGCGTGGGTGGTCTCCAGCACCATGCGATATTTTTTGAGAATGGCATCCAAGGGGTGGCCCGGGGGGATGGCGATTTTATGCTGGAAACAGGCCACAAGAATGCCCGGATAGCGCTCCAAGCAGTCCAGCATATTAGCCTGAAACCTTTCATGACGCTCCTTCTGGAATTCAACGGCGTCCGCACCCTCTTTAATGCCGGGATATTCAATGGCCGGCAATGTCATGGGGGTCTGGTCTTCGGGCACGGCCACCCGGATGAGATAATCCTCCGGCTCTGCCCCGGAAGAAAGGTCATACAGGCGGTTGAACTGCTCCTGGGTTAAGCGGTCCCGGATCACATTACCCGTGGAAATACTGATCTGGCTGACCACCACTTCGTCGGTCCAGGATACCGGTTCCACAAGACAGGGAACCGCCGTGTTCTCCGAGGTGTTGCGCTGCTTGACCGCAAACAGCCCGCGAAGCGTGTCATTGTCAAACAGGTCCAGAAGATAACTGGTCTTAAAGGATTTATCTGTGCCCGTAATATGGACATATACGGGCAAATCCGTTTCCGGTGCCGTTTTCAAGCACATTTGGCAGCGTTCAATGACCTTGTCCACTCGGTCTGTCTGCCGGGCCGGCAGCTCGGCAAGTTGCTGAACAACCTCCTTGATGCCGTTCTGGATTTTCAAAAGCCGGTCTGTGTTGTCAAACATATGATTAAATAAAACTCCTTGATGCTGAATTTTTCAAAACGTTTGGGCCTAGGGAATCTTCACAATCTGATAATTTCCGTCTTGGGCCTTTACGATTTTAAGCTCGGTGTCGTTGGCCTTGAGGGTCATGTCTGTAATGTCATGACGGAAACACAGGGTGATGCTGTCCCTGGATACCATAAAAGTAAACGGGTTGAACAGGTTGACACTGGCCTTCTCAAAGGTGGTTGAGGTGCCATCCCTGAAGGTTGCCTTAAAGCTGTCCAAGGGCTCAAACAAGCGAATGATATTGGTGGTGCCGGGCGTAATCGTGACGGATTGAACCGAAAAACTGTCATCCTTGGAAAGCTGAATCAAGGTGGTATTAAACTGGATGGGGTCCCGCTTTAAAGACACATTTGCCTTCTGTTCAAAGGATGACTTGGTGATCAAGTTGGACAGCACCAGGCTTGTGATGGGATCATTGGTCTGGATACCGTATTTTCCCTTTGCATCCCCCATGAGCAGTTCCCGATGGACACTAACCTTAATCCGGTCCTGGGAGACCCTGGACAACTTCAGGGTGTTGATCCGCTTTTGAATGATCTCAAGCTGGTTGGTCTGGCCGGTTTCCGTGCTGAAATAGGTCAGGGTGCTGTCCGATAGTTTCAGTCCCCCTGCCTGGTTGTCATCAAACGCATACCAGGCCATGTCCGAAGGCAGTCCATTGTCAGCCAGCACCAGGTGTCCGATACGTTTGGGCACCAACGTGGCGCTGCCCTGGTGGAAGAAGGCTGCAAAATCAAGATTACCGGAACTGTTGCTCCGGGTGAGCAGGTACCAGGATTTACCGTTAAGTTTTGTGTCAATGCGAAGAGGCGTAAAGGTGTATACATTTTCCAGAAAGCCCTTCATCTTGTAGCTGATGCGGTCACTGGCCATAAGTTCTGCAAAGGCATTTTCATCCCGGATCTTTTTGAAATCATGGTAGGAGATCATGTTCCGCTTCATGTAATTGGAGATTTCAGTGTGCTTGATGTTTAAGTCCCCGACCTTGAAATAAAAAATATTGGAAGCATACCCGGACTGGATGGTTGAATAAATCCGTGCCTGACGCATGAATTCCGTACCTGCCAGAACCTCCCTGCGGGAGCTGATCAATTCATCAACCTGACTGTTATAATTAAAATATACAAACAAAATAAGCCGGTTGCCCCGGTTCATGTCCGTCTCTCCGTCCTGACGGTAATCGGGCAGGGTCATGGTATGCAGCATGGACGAGACATATTCAGTTTTTAAAAGCTTTTTAGCCACATCTTTCTGTTCCGGCTCTCCCTCAGACAGCCAGGCATGTAATTCGGGAAATACGGATTCGTAAAACTGCATTTCAGGACCGGAATCCTTGCCGATGCTGCTGACAAAGGGAATCGTTTTTAACAGGTTGCCATATTTGAATCCGGCAAAAACGGCCAGAGAAATAAACAAAAGCGCCGCAATCCAGGGAAACCAGCGCCGTTTCATTTTGCTGATGCCTTTTTGCTTCTGGAGCGTCGAAAGCAGGGCAGTGACGCGTTCCTTACCCATATAGGTGTCATCATGCACCACGTTGCCCCCGTAAGCCACAAGGCTTTTCTTTTTATCCGCAGATCGGAAAAAAGCCCAGGCATACCCGATATTATCGCCTCTGGCAACACGGACCGTCAGGTAATCCACCAGGGCTTTGCGTTCCGACCCGGTGAGCTTATTAATGGATACGGGCTCCATGTCCGGATCAAGCTCGATCATCCCATTCACCGGAATAATCCGGATTTCCATCTGGGGGGCAATGCTCTGGTAGCGTCGGACATCCTGGAAAAAAGTGCACTCCGGAGGGATCTGTGCCTTGTATATTAATGGACTGTCACTGACCTTTATAACCGACAGTTCAAACTCACTTAAACGTGCCATATGGGGTAATTCTCCTTAAGCAATAGCCTTGTTCTTTTTACCGTACCTTTTTATCACTACCGTCCTGATAAAGCAAAAAAACATATCATATAAGTAACTGAAAAAACAGGGTTGAAAAAAGGAAAAAATGATTTAAGCAAAGCGTGTTGACCTGCATAACTACGGTTGATACAGGTATATTCATTGTCAAAATCGTTGATTTTTCAATTTCAAAGGGGCATAACCTTTTCATTAGCCTATTCACCCCAGTGAAATTTAAAAATTTATGAAAAAAGTTGATACAATAATTGTCGGAGCGGGACTAAGCGGCATGGCCTGTGCCGCCCGGCTTGTGGCGCAAAATAGATCCGTGATTGTTCTGGAAGCCAGATCCAGGATCGGGGGCAGAATTTTATGCCCGGCACATCAAAATTTCTTTGCAGATTTAGGTCCCTCCTGGTTCTGGCCCATGGTCAACCCGGAAGTATCCGCCCTGGTACAGGATCTGGGATTAAAAAGCTATCCCCAGTTCGAACAGGGTCTTGCATTGTTTGAAACCAAAGCAGGCGATATCCAGACCGTATCCGGCTGCCCCATGGAACCGCCGGCCTTCCGCCTTGAGGGCGGCATGATGGCCCTTATCAAAGGACTGTTTGCGCAAATTGGGGCACAGATCATCCGCCTGGACCACCCGGTCTGTGAAATCCGGCATCTGGACAATGGGTGTCGGGTCACGGTGGGGCACCTTGACCAGCCGCCCAGGTGTACACTGTCCGCTTCAAATGTCATTCTTGCCCTGCCCCCCAGGCTTGCGGCCCGGTCTATTCTATTTACCCCGGACCTTTCCTATGACCTAACCCAGGCCATGCTGAAGGCATCCACCTGGATGGCCGGACATGCTAAATTTTTTGCCCTGTATGACCAGGCATCCTGGCGCATGATGGGGCTTTCCGGCCAAGCGTTCAGTCAGCGCGGCCCTCTTGGGGAGATCCATGACGGATCCGGTGCCGGTGATAGTCCCTATGGGCTGACAGGCTTTGCAGGTATTCCTGCCCTGAGAAGGAAGGACGAAAAAACCATGTCCCGAGCCATCCTTGACCAGCTTGCGCAGCTTTTCGGACCCGATGCGGCACTGCCCCTGGCCCTTTATTACAAAGACTGGTCCAGGGAATCGTTTACGGCCACGGAATACGACAAAAAGTCCTGCCACAACCATCCTGAATTTTACCCGCCAGGCGGAAAAACAAGTATCTGGAACAACACACTTCACTTTGCAGGTACCGAAACCGCAGGCCAATTCGGCGGCTACCTTGAAGGGGCACTTGTCAGCGCCCGGCGGGCGGCTGATGCGGTGTCAATCAATTAAATTTATAAAAAATCCAGGAGAAAAAAAATGCTGATGACAAACACCGAAGAAATACCAGGAAAAAGAACAACGGCATTCCATGGCGTGGTGTCGGGCAGTACGGTGCGGGCCAAACATGTGGGCCGTGACCTGATGGCATCATTTAAAAACATTTTTGGCGGGGAGCTTAAGGGGTATACCGAGCTTTTGCAGGAATCCCGGGAACAGGCCATCGAACGGATGATTTCCCAGGCCGAGCAAATGGGGGCCAACGCCGTTGTCAATCTCCGCTTTTCAACTTCGTCCGTGGCTGCAGGGGCGGCCGAACTTTACGTTTACGGCACTGCCGTTACAGTGGAGTAGGTCATGGAACAGCTGATATTTTTTATCATTTTGATCATGCTGGGCTATTTTTTCGGACGCAGGGCTGAATCAAAGCATTACCGGTCCATTGAAGCGCGGGAAGAATTCTGGATAACCCGGCCGGCCAGCACATACAAAACGGTTAGCCAGTCAGGGCGCACCATTCGGAAAAGCGAACTGGTCTCCGGCAATGTGGTCATCTCCGTGGATTATTTCAAACGCATTGCAGCAGGCCTGCGCAATCTTTTCGGCGGTGAGGTCCGCGTGTATGAAACGCTGGTGGACCGGGCCCGGCGTGAGGCGTTGCTGCGGCTGCATGAATCCTGCAGCGACGCAGACGAAATCATAAATATACGCCTGGAAACCTCATCCATTTACAAGGGCAAAAGAAAACAGGTGGGGTCTGTGGAGGTCCTGGCTTTTGGTACCGCTGTTTATTTTGAAGAAAGCTAATGGATTATAAGCCGACGCGGCCCGAAAACAACGACAATATTTCCCGGGACAGCCCGGTCAAAGAGGCATTGGTGCTGTTGTCCGGTGTGATTGCCTTTTTCCTTGTTGCCTATTGTATACTCGGATTTATGGTGGACTGGGCCGTCGCCCGGATTTCGCCTAAAATGGAAGCTGCTATTTTTTCCGGATTTCAGGTCCCCCCGGGCATAGGCCCCACGGAAGATCTGTCCTGCCAGAAATCGTTCCAGCGCCTTACAGACGGTTTACGAAAATGCTGTGATATCGATTATCCTGTGAAAATTATCGTCATTCACTCGGATACAGCCAATGCCCTGGCTCTTGCCGGAGGTTCCATTGTGATTTTTTCAGGGATTTTTGACGTGGTCCGTTCGGAAAACGGCATTGCCTTTGTGCTGGCCCACGAACTGGGACATTTCAAACATCGTGATCATCTCCGGGGCATGGGCCGCGGCATTGTACTCACGGCACTGTCTGCCCTTTTAACAGGATCCGGTTCAAGTATCACCCAACTGACGGCACCGGGTGTCCACCTGACCCAGGCCCGGTATTCCCGGCAACGGGAAGCCATGGCCGACGCCCAGGCCCTGGAAACTCTGGTCTGTTACTATGGTCATGCCGGAGGCGCCACTGAATTTTTCCAAGCCATGGGGTCAGCGCATGATCCGGGGCGGCTCATGCCGTATTTTGCTTCCCATCCCGAGTGCGAGTCCCGCATTGCCGCACTTAAAAAAGCGGTTCAAGACCAGCTTTTTGACATCCGGGCGGTAACGCCTTTGCCGGCGGTGTTTAATTAATTTCCATTACATAATAAATCATACCGCCTTCATCCTTACCCATTTCCCTTATAAGACATCGCGAAAAGGACTTCTCCAGGATTTTATTCGAATGGGGCGCTTTAATTTTTGTCTTGGATTGAATGTGCTTTGATATATTCAGCGCAGGTACGGGCTCGAACTTGTTTGAAATATGCTCCAAATTTCCCAATTCTTCAACAAGTTGCCTGTTTGAATTTTCCAACGCCTCGATTTCAAGCTCTTTTGCTAAAATATCATGATGTATCTGGTCCTGACGTTCAAACCATTCGTTAATTTTTTCCCCTGCATTTTTCGCCTTTTTTTCCAGTTTCAAAATCGCATCTGAAATGCTTTTTAATGCAGCGATATCTTTTGTTTCGTTTAAAGCAAACCTCTTTTTCTCAAGTTCCCGAATCTCTATCTGGGCACGATCCTGGATATGTGCATTCTCCGTTATGGTTCCGTGAAGCGACTTATCCACCTCTTTCATCTGACTGATCTCCGATGCAAGCGCTTGAATCATATCCCGGTTCATTGAAAGCTTAGATTTTATCTTATCACCCAAACGGATTAAATGTTCATCCAGCCCCACAGTCAGAACCGACGGCGCTGCAGATTCATTTCCCACTGTTCCGGCTTTAATCCCAAGCTTTGCCGACAAGGTCGAATTAATAATAGCACCCCTTTCATTGTTGCAGGCCCCGCTCAAATAAATGGTAGAATCAACAATCTCTTTTTGAACCGTCAAATCTCCAAACGAGTTTATTGTTGAGTTGTGAATGTATTTGGCCTGGATGTTCCCCTTAACATGAATAAGCTTTGTATCCACAATGCCCCTTGAAACGTTCAAATCCCCTGATAAATCGACCTGTGCACCGCAAATGTCCTTGGCTGTGAGCGAAACGCACTTAACCGTGAAGCCTTCCTTAACCGTGCCCGGAACAATGACGTTGCCATTGAAATCAATATTACCGGTTTCAAACCCCACATCACCATCTACCTTGAATTCCTTGTTGACTGAGACAACTCCCATAACATCCAGGTGCGGTTCGCCCCGTGTAGTTGAAAAAATTTTAGTCTTTTCTTCGTTAAACCGGGTACCCGGACCTGCAGAAAAAGCCGGATCCACAGGCTCCGGCACAGGTATTTCCAGACCTTTAACATCCAGGCCGGGTTTCCCCGGCTCAGGAAGGATCTTGGAGGCCAGCATAAAGGCCTCTTCCACAAGGGGAACTTCTCCTCTGTCCCTGTAATCCATGCTTCCATCTGGATTCAGTCTGCCTGCGCGCTTGAAATTGATTGGGAAATAATAGTGAATTTCTCCATGGATTGGCGGAACCGGCTGTTTCCCCTCAGCAATAAGTAATTTTTCTCCTTTTCCGGCATCTCCATAAAGCCATTTTTCGATGGACGATTCTTCTACGATGCCAAAAAGAATCCCTTTTTTTTGAAGAAGCTGTTCTATCATGTAAACCGTTACTGTTTCCGGGGCATCTTTCTCGAGCCGGATATAAGCCCTTATCCTATTACCTGAGAATTCAATGGTAAAATATTTTAGGACATCCAGCTGTTTTGCGTCCGAAGCGCGCGATGGTTCACGATTGGCCCGCCAAACCATTACATTCAAAAACGCCGGAGTCAGTAGACCTGCAAGGGATTCGTATTCAGAGACATCAATGGTCTGATCCAATTGATCAGCATGGGGTGTCAAGGCGTCATCAAAAAGATCTCTTTCTAAAAGCGTAAATGCCTCGGACTGCCCTCTTTTTGAAAGAATGCGTAAAAAAATATCCCTCACACATTGTTTTAAATCATCAAATGCCTGCTTGAAGCCTAATGAATTAAAACTGATATTTTCTTTTTCCAAAAGAGTTTTAAGCTCTGGTCCGCGTTCTAATTCATCGTCTCCGAAAAGGCTCTTAAGCCTGGATTCCAGAACTCTGATTTCCTTTTCTTTTTGTTGAATTTGGGCCGCATACAGCGTCTCTTTTTTTCTTAGATTGCCAGCGATCTGAAACAACTGCTTATTCTGACGCTGGATGGTTTTCTGCAGATTTTTTATTTTTCTGCCAGCTTCGTATTCATCATGCCGCAGTCTGACCTGAAGAAAAAAGTCTTCATTCGTAAACGGCAGGGGCAGACAGGCATGAATCCCGGCAGAATTTATTGCATTAACAAAAGATGGCAGCGCGGAAGGGGCTGCCACCAGGAGTCGCTGGGTTTCCGGAGAAATGTCTTTAGCCTCTGCCAGAATGGTCTTCTGTCCTTTTTCTATTTCAACATATCCTTCAATAATGAGAAAATATGGAGAGGCCGAATTCTGGACCAGGCGTTGCAGACCATCAGCCGGAGATTTAAAACAATCCACTCGAAAACCTTTTTCCGACAAAAGTCCGGTTTTCTTTTTAAGTATCCCTTGGGGGTCAATTATCAGAATTTTATGTTCCTGTTGTTTGGTTTCGATGGTAAACGCCCCTTTGCTTTAGGAACACGAAAAAAAGACCTCTCCCCTTTTCCGAGCCCCTTAACTTCAAAATAACGGTCATGACCGGCCTGGTCTTTCACAGAGGTTAGGCCACAACAAATTATGAAAAAAACTAAGCGGTTAGTTCAGCTCTTTCATATAACGGCCATGGGCCGACCTGGTTTATCAATACCCAGGCACAGCCCACAACAAAGGTTGAAAGATCTGAGTAACTTACCCAGACTTTCATATAAAAAAATTATACTTTGTCGTTCAGTTCGTTCTCTGTGGGCATAAAGAACCCGGTACGGGCGGCAAGATCTTTAAATTCTAGAAAAAAATCTTTCATCACAGCCCGATAGCATAACGCGATCCTGTCTTTTTCAAACATCTGGTTCTCCTCAAGCAAATTTTCTATCTGCGCGCAATAATCTGCCTCATCAACCCCTTTTTCCAATCGTTTTTTTAACTGAAGGATCTGTTTTTCTTTTCGAACAATCACCCGTTTATGCGCAGTCGCCTTTTGTTGAAGCTCCTGGCTTAAATTATACAGACGGGTGTTTTGTTTTTTAGCCAGCGCAAACAGGTTTCGATTCTCAACAACCAATTCGTAATATTGCAATCCTGACTTGATCATCTCCAATAAATCATTATTGTCCCAGGGTTTTGTAATAAACCGGTGAACAGCGCCGCGATTCACCGCATCTGAAATCGCATTGATATCTGCATAGCCGGTGATCAGAAATCGCACAGTCTCCGGGGTAATGGCCCTGGCCTTCTCCAGAAACTGGGTGCCTTCCATTCCCGGCATCCTCTGATCCGAAAGTATCATGGAAAGTGGATGATCTATTTTTTGAATAAAATCAAGTGCCTGGAAACCGGAAGCCGCGTAAAAAGAACGGGCGCCTATCTTTTTAATCAAACGCTCAAGCGCTTTCCCGATTTTTTCCTCATCATCAACGATCAAAATTGTATGATTAAACCCCTTGGTCATCTGGCTCCCATAGATAATGGCATTAGAATCATTGATTCGGATATTTTTTCGTGAAATTTGTTGCTTATGGATAAGTTTAAGTCATTTTAAATCTTTTCTCAAGAGACTAAAATGACGAATCAGGGAAATCGCATGAAACTTGCCATGTACAAAGGTGTGGTGCACCTTCCTACTGAACGATATGCAGAAATATGAGTTACGACGCAGTTTGAATTCAGCCCAAACGCTCCGATTTACAAAGATTATTTTCCCCTGCCGTGAAACAAGTAAAGTAAACGGTCAACAGTTTTTAGCGGAATAAAAGCAGGCTTGAAATTATTCGCCGATTAGGCCTTGCCGCAGAATACGAAGATAGCTATTGTTTGCGACGCAACCGATCAATCACCTCAATGATGGTCGCTATGTCTTCATAATTAGATTTTTGCCCTTTGATGAATCCCGTGGCGCCGGGTTTAAATGCGCTTAAGACAGAGGACGATTTGAGATTTAATAATGCTGTTTCAAGCCGATTTTTCAGGCTCAGATCAAAATTTTTTCGAACCACGATAACAAAGTCATAAAACGGTTCGCTTTTATGCAAAATTTTAAGATAATTCGGATACTGAAGATACACACTCTCCTTGATACCACCGGCGTCATATTTTCCCAGGATCACATTTTTGGCCACCTGGTCGTGTTTACCTAAAAAATTATAATTTCCCAATCTTGATAACACTTTGTGCGTATGAAGGATATGTGCCGGCACGTAAAAAGAGAGCGTCGAATAAGGAGAGCCAAAGGCAAATTTCTTTTGAGCTAACTCGGTGATATCCGTTATTTCAGAATCTTTCCTGACAACGATCACGCTGTTAAAATAAGGGGTTCCATCTGAAACCAAGGTTGCGACAATCTCCACACGATCCTTGATTTTCACATAGGGTGCGGGGCCGATGAACCCCATGTCAAGATCGCCATTGACAAGTTTGTCCATGATCTCTTTGTAATCCCTGCCCAATTTGAGAGAGATCCGGTCGTTCAAACAATTTGAAAGATAGACCGTTATGGGTGCCATTCTTTGAGTAAGCACAACCGGATCAATTATGGATATTACGCCAAACTTGATCTG
Organism: Desulfobacter hydrogenophilus; assembly: GCF_004319545.1. Lineage (NCBI taxonomy): Bacteria > Pseudomonadati > Thermodesulfobacteriota > Desulfobacteria > Desulfobacterales > Desulfobacteraceae > Desulfobacter > Desulfobacter hydrogenophilus. Next base: position 386,528 of record NZ_CP036313.1, read on the forward strand.
GGACATAGCATTCAGCGTAAAAGTCTGATATATGATGACAATTATAGTTAATATTTTAAGAACCTTCATAAATTATTCCTGTATAATATGCGAAATACACAATATGTATTTATAGCGGTGATTGTCCTCTTGTCGCTATTGGCCGTACATAATGCCAGAAAGAATGCTGCCATCTATTTTATTGATGATCATTCTAACAGAATCAATTTAAGCTGATTATAACGGATTTGGGGGACCCGTCCGTAAGCCTCCCAATGAACCCGAAATCAAAAGGTTCTGAAGCCAGTTTTCGTGGTACTGAAATCCGTTAATTCTTTCAAAAGAACTCACATGGCCTTTGTGCTTTACCGTCCATGGATTGAGCGGGGCAAAATTTTGGATAAGCGCCCAGGCACGTATGCTGAGATTGGCAGATTTCATAGTGCCGTGAAAATATTTGGTACTGAATAAATGACGATCCATCCGTTGCATCAGCCGGTCAACCATGTTGCTCGTTCTATGTGCGCCAGGAAAATCATAGGCTTGGGAAAACTGTGGAAGATTATCCCTAAGCTTCTTGATTTTAACTGAAATGACGTCTGGAACTTCATTCTCCGTATTTCGACACCATTCGGAAAGCCTCCGAACTCTTTGTGAGAATGATCTTTTGGACTCTGCCCTGAAGCAATCCCATAATCTGGTAGCCGCATCCAGGAAATGCTCCTTGTATTTTTTGCGTGAGCGATCACGTATGCCAATAAAAATGTGCAAAAAGCAGGATAGCACGGCTATCTTGGGAAACAGCTTTTTCCAGGCCTTCTGCGTTGACCGCCATCCGTCGGTATTGACAGTATCCGGCTGATATTCCGGATTAATGCATTCAGCCTCCTCTTTAAAAACACCGTATGCTTTTTGAAGATCTTTACCGGATGCTGTTTCCGAAACACTGGCTCCTAAAATACAGTTATTTCCGACCGTCGTGGCAATATAGGTCTTTTCTCCCAAAAGGCGGGTATGTTTTTCATCAGCAGAAAGGTGCTGGGGTAATTTCTCTGGGGACTTGATAGTGGTTCCTACGAGGCTGTACCGGCCAATAGTTGCTTCAAGACGATACCAATACATGGGATTTTTCCCGAAACAGTGGCTCAGAGCCCAAAATGGAACAGCAAACTTACGCAAAAATAACGGTTTTTCAACATCTTTCACAAATCCAGTCATATACGGCATGGCAAAAGACGGCCTTATTGTGTAACTGACACCAGCTATGACTATCCTTCTGATTTTTAATTTCAGTTTTTTTGAGACTCTGATCTCCTTCATTGTGTATCCGCAGGCGATTTCAGGCGGAAAAATATTAGGATGCTCCTTGATTACCATGTCTAATATTATCCGAAATTGGATGGCATGTTTAATGATGCTGTAATATTGTGCTTGACAAACGTGCATACAAATAGTTCGATTCAGTCGGGGAGCGATGTTAGAGGCAGGAGTCATAATTTTCCTTAGTTGTTATAGTTGCTGTTCGCACTTCAACCATAACTCAGGAAATGAATTTTTTCAGCCTATTTCATCGCTCCCCGACTCAGTCCCCCAAATCCGTTATAATCAGAATTTAAGTTATCAATTTGCCTTAAAAAAAACGGGGCTTTTGGCAGACATACTTTATCGCCAATATGAAGAGGTCATCGGCAAAATGCTTAATGACTATAACAGGGCTTCCCCTGATGAGAAATTCAAAATAAGGGAGAAAATGCTGGATACGTTTATGCCTGTATATGAAAATATTCAGGAACGGGGACTCAGGCGTCTTCAATTTCATCTGGTGGATGGAACGAATTTAATTCGATTCCATAAACCGCAGATGTTTGGGGACCCCATGCTGCCGTTTAGAAAAAGCCTCCAGATGGTGAATGAAACACAAAAATTCGTATCCGGATTTGAAGAAGGTCGATTTTGGACAGGATTCAGGTATGTGTACCCTGTTTTTTTTAATGGTCAACACCTGGGCACCGTGGAAATGGGATTTGATTTTGACGCAATTAAACGTGAAATGGCTACGTATACGGGTACTTACCTGGTCATGTTCCTTAAAAAAGATATTGTTCAAAAAAAACTGTTTAATAAAGATGAAATCAAAAATTACCGGGTGTGCAATATCAATGATAATTTTATCGTTGAAAAGAACTATCGTCCCTTAATTAAAAGGCACACTAAGCTTTGCGAATGTTTTTCTTCCAACCCCATAGATGTACGCCAAAAAATGGACACTCTGACGGAATTTAACGAAGTGATTCGAAACAATAACACATTCAGTTTAATCCATTTTCTACCAATAAGAAACATTGCAAACGATAAGGTTGGCTATATTGCCGCCGTCATAGAAAACATTGCTGCGCCGTCGCTTACTTACTTTTTTTATGCAAAAATAGTTATTGGGGCCGTATGTCTGATATTATTGATGCTGTACTGGAACAATCGGATCAATAAATTAAACCAAAAGTCATGACCCCCAGTGAAACTGGGGGCTTGATTGTTAACCGCTCAAAGCGGTCTTTTAAAAGCGCCTAAAGGCGCGGTTTAATCAAACAAGTTCATCTGTTCGCAACGTTGATCCTCTTTTTCTTGATGCCGGATATATGCTCGAACAATTTGTTCGTCGATTCCTACTGTTGATGCAAAATAACCTCTGGCCCAAAATTTTTCACCATTATAGTTCCTTTTTTTACCACAAAACTGACGTGCTATCTGAATAGCACTTTTCCCCTTGATGAACCCAACTACCTGAGCCACGGCAAATTTGGGTGGAATGGAGATCAGCATATGAACATGGTCTGTCATCAAATGTCCTTCTTCGATCTCGCATTCTTTTTGTTTTGCCAAACCATGTAGTATTGACCCCAGTTCCCGACGTAATTGCCCGTAAATAACTTTCTTCCGATATTTTGGAATCCAAACCACATGATACTTGCAATACCACTTTGAATGCTTTAAACTTTTATAATCTTTCATACAACCTTCCTTTAATAGCTTTGAGCGGCTAACTTAAGGAAGGTTGTTTATTTTCAACTCCCGGAACTGTCAAACTTTTCGAGTCCTCCACCGGAGGTGGAGGTTTACCCAATAGAATTACAGCAAAAATCGGATAAACTCAAGATTCTTTCCGTTACGGACACCCTGACCGGGCAGTACAACAGATTCAAAACGGAACAAATCCTGTTCAATGAATTCGAGCGGTTCAAACGGTTGATGAGATTCAAATAATGTAACGGTATTATGGATTTAAGATTCTAACAAAAATGTCAAATTTGTTTTTGATTTAAACTTGTTGTAGCGAAACACCAATAAAAGCAGAGTTACAAAATAATGTAACGGCGTAAGAAAAATTCAATAATGATCTGTGGTTTGGCGTTTTTCAAAAATGAATCAAACAGAAATCGGCGTCAAAACATATGAGGATAAAATACAGGCAGGCCAACCTCGGATTATACCAAGGATGGCCTGTTAATGCAGATAAGTTGTGGTAAGGATTATTGAGGAGGGAGATCTGATATAAATTCCAGGGCAAGATTAATATCAACAAATTGGTGGTTTAACTCCTTTGCCCTGTCCCGGCAGTCTGTACAGATTTCTTTAAATTTGCGCATATCGCCCTTAACGGACATATAAATCTGTTCAACGGCTTCCTGCTGGATATCTTTGTATTTTTCAATGAAGTCCTCGACCTCTATGGGATACAAAATCAGGGTTTTCAACCGGCTGAGTATATCAGGATGGTTCCGGCTCAAATAAGTTCTCACATTCGGAAGTCCTGCAAATACGATGGGAACCCCGGCATCAATAATCCGTTTAAGATATGGCCAAACCCGGGTGTCCAAGTCATTGGCCTCATCTATAATGATAAAACAATTGGAGAGATTACAGATCATTTTCAGGTACTGGGGAGTTCGGCGGTAGGTGGCGGTGGCCTCATAATTTAATTCCTTAAGTATCGCGGCCAGGGTTTCATGTATGTTGAACAGAGACTCAACCCATACAGCATGGAGCTTTTTGGGATGCAGCAATTTTAAAAACCGAGTTTTTCCTGCACCAAAATCACCCTCCATGAGCACGCTTTGGCCTCTGTAGATCCGGTTATAAGTGGCAGCCAAGTATGAGACCCTTCGTTTATCACTGATAAAATCCTCTTTCATGTTATGTCTCCATGGGATGCATAAATGGCTACATGGTTCGTATTTAACGATTTTTGGCAATCAAGCATAAATGCATTGAACAGGGCCTGATTTTTACGGTCATCCGGCTGGTTTATCTTTTTTGTGTAATCCGCGTACCTTGATTGATTATGATCAAGCACTTGTTCCGCCCGGGCCAGGGTGAGGCCCTTATGAAAAACGTCGACTAAAACAGGCCGGTCAACGGCCATATTGTGCTTTTCTAAAAGAGCGATAATGGTGTCAAGTTCATCAGGCGGCACAGGCGAAGGTTCTGGTGCCGGCGGTCTGTCAAACGGCTTTTTTGCAATGGCTTCGCCCAACAGTATACCGTCTTCACCCTGCTCAAAAATAAAAAGCTTGTCCTTGTATTTGGATATTTTCACCGGTGTGCTTTTATGTTTGCTGAACTTATCTGCACCACGGGTCACATAATAATCGCGCTTGTCATGGCGGATGGTCCTGGTTTTGGATACGGTGGCTTTGATTTTCCTGTAGCCGTATTTCATATATTCCTGAACCTGGTCCGGGGTAAAATTCAGGGTATCTGCCTGGTTTGATAAAAAATCATCAAATTTCTGTGCCGGCACCCAGGCACTGACCACCCCGTCTTCGGTAAAATAATGTTGTGTATGATTATGTTCGTTACGATATTCGCTGAGCATAGTGCTGCTCCTTAGTTCCTGAAGGCTTATATCAAGAAGGGTTACAGTAATTTTTTCCTTTCTTCCCCGCTTGAAGTCATATTCGGTAACGGTTTTCACAATCCTGTCCTCAAAGGCTTTGATAATACGTATTTCAAAATTGTGCAGGCTCCGGTGTGAAGATTCTAGATGTGCCTTATCTTTGGGTGAATACGCCTTTGAAAAATCCGGTGCCAAATAGAAGCCTTGCGGTGTAGAATGCTTCAGGTTAATGGCATTGATGGGGCGTTTTAGATTTAAAAATCCTTTTGCCTGGTCAGGTCTGATACCAATTTTTTGCAAAGGCAAAGGGGTACTCAACAAAAAACGGGTAAAAAGATCCACAGAGTTCAGGCTGCTTTCGGTAAAATAAAAGTCCAGAATAAACATTTTCCTGGAAGCGGTATCAAATATTTCAATTACCTGTGGTTTTTGCCAGTTACCGTGTTCATCTCTGATCCTTAAATATTGAAATTTACAGCCGTCAACCTGGATCAAAGCAAATACCGGCACCGACTTGAAGGCATGCATTACCGGGACCTGATCCTGCTTATCCTCTTTTTCCAGGTAAAATTTGAGATTTTCCCTTTTGACACATCGCCGAAGTGCCGGAAGACTGATGGTTCTGCCCAGCTCTTGTTCAAGCCAGTGATGATAATTTTTAATGGTTCTGGCTTTCCGGGTGATAAAAATGAATCCCTGGGATGAGGGGTCGCATGACGCCTTGACCATCTCAATAAACCGTCTTTTGGTTTGCTCATCTATTGCTCTGGGCCGTCCGCTGCACTTACGGCCTTCCATAATTCCTTTTTCAACCAGTAAAAGGGGCGCCGGGATAATTCCGGTTTTCTTGTACTGGTCCTTGTAATATTTTTTGGACCGTCTCTTGGTAGATCCGGTTTTATTCATGATTTTTTTGTGCAGCAGTAAATGAAAGCGGTCATCAATAGTCAGGTCATCCATTATCTGCCCCCTTTGATACAATCTTTTCGTATATGACCCGATGCCACAACAATGCTGCCTGGCGGGAGGTCTTCTGCCAATGATCATGCTGAGCCACACGGACCTGTTCAAGCATTGCCTTTACAACAGCCATGTATTCATGGGTAATTCGATCTGTCAGATCCGGTTTACTTACCGGAGCCGTTTTCTGGTCCTCAATAAATTTTTTGATATTTCGTGCGGTCAGTTCCATGCCACTGTTTATAATCGCCCTCCAGATACGGCGTTGTTCTATGGAATCCATTTGAGTAAGGGGGCGGATCTGGGATTCGTTGGCCGGCAGTTTGTCTCCAATTGGAGACAGGTTGTAAATTACTTCATAGGCTCGAATCAGCCGGTAAGCATGGGCTTTGCCCATATCCCACCGTGCCCTGGTATATGCCTCAAATGACTCAAACAGAGCCTGCTTGTACAAACGATTCTCACGAATTTCTTTCAAGGCTTGGCCGATTTTGTAAAAACATTCTTGATTTCGACCAATCAGGGTTTCAAGCTCAAGCAGCCGTTCCATACTCACTGCCCTCCCGGCATAGGCCTGCCGACCATAGCGGCAAGGGCCGTCAATTTTGCGGCCTGAACCTGGGGTACAGTATTTATTTGTTTCAAAAACAAGACACTATCCCTAAATCCATAGCCCTTGATTTTCATGACAAGGTCAATGGTATTAAAATTTTTTTCGCATCTGAAGCACCTGGCCAGGTTCGTGGCTGGATTTACAGCGGTTTGAAATTCATTGCACAAAGGGCATAGAAAACGAAAATAACCATCTCTAATCTTGGATAGAATCTGTAAATGGTCCCTGATCAACACATCTACAGGGATATTGTTTCTCAGTTCAAATAATTGCCGGGATGAAAATCTGTTTTTCACAAGACACCTCCTTATTTTTAAAATTTCAGGTGCTTTTTTATATCACCGGTTAGAGTCGCCTGTCAGTTGCCTCTTAAACTGAGATAGAGATTATTCTGTTGATATCTACTTGTATTATCAGTTGGTTATCCTCATGATGTCTCTTAGAATCAAAACTCGATTAGTCTGTTAATATCCCTTTATATTACAATGAGTTATTCCAATCATGTATCTTAAAATCTATACTCGATTAGTCGTTTATGCCAGAGGGTCTTTTATGGGAATCCCTGTATTTTTTCATTGTTATGGCTGATAACCTGGGTAACCAGATATTGAATGATAATTGCCGGCTTGATCCCGTATTCTGCTATAATGACTTCCATTGGCAAAACAGGTTTTGTCTGTTTTTGATATGAAAGCGAAGGAAGGTTCCCAGATGTTTGTTGCTCCTCAGCTTCTTCAAGTTTTTTTGCCAGATAATTGTTTTTGCAAACAGCTTTGTTTTTCCTGTTCCACTTTTCACATTGCCTTCGATGAAGCTCTTTTTGGCAAGCCGAACGACATGTTTTCTGCCGCCCTTTTTGTCTTACATCAGGGGTGAACCATTTCCGGCAAATAGAGCAAGGTCGTCTTCCACGTGAATTCTTTGCCATTATTTCTTCTCCAAAATTTGAATCAGGGAGATTATATGTACCAAATTTTGAAAGAAGCAGCGGCGAGGTCTATCGGCGGGATAGGCGGGGTATGATTTTTTATTTGATTGGCGGGATATAGCGGCGGGATATCTGCCCGTTACATTATTTCGTCATGAAACTGCGGGGTACGCGTTACACTTTTTGAATCTTACCAAACGGTACGGTGAAAAGGTTTGCGTGCTTATGCTCGATATTGATAAGTTCAAGGATGTCAATGATACGTTCGGGCACGATTGTGGTGATGCGGTGCTAACCCAATTGTGCTCTCTGGTAAGCAAAAAGTTACGACGTGTAGATGTATTCGGCCGGTGGGGTGGAGAAGAATTTATCGTGATCTGTCCGGGGACATCCCTGGAAAATGGTGTCAAGGTTGCTGAAAGTTTAAGATCAAAAGTTGAGGCCCATTCCTTTACGCCTGTTCCCCAAGTCACGGTCAGTCTTGGTGTCAGTGCTTTTCATAAGAATGACCATGCATACTGCGATGCCCTGAAGCGGGCTGACGTTGCATTATATGAATCAAAACGCACAGGCAGAAACCGTGTATCCAGCAGATGCGATGAGAAAAAGATCAACTAAAAACATATTTGGATGGTTTTCTTCTGATCCCGAGCCTAATCATCCGCGTATTTTTTACGGATTTTGAGTATTTCGCTTTTAATAAAAAAGAATGCATCCACGACTTCCGGATCAAACTGAGTTCCCCGATTTTCTGCAATGATCCGGAAAGAAACATCCAGGGGAAATGGTTCTTTATACGGACGTTTCGTGGTCAGTGCGTCAAAAACATCCGCCACAGCGATGATTCTTCCCTCCAGTGGTATTTCCCTCTCTTTAAGCCCCCTTGGATACCCAGTCCCATTCCACCATTCATGATGCGTCAGGGCAATGGCCTCGCCGAGCCTGATAAATCCCGTTTTTGAATTTTCCAAAATTTTTGCACCAATCAAGGTGTGTTGTTTCATGGTCGTGAATTCATCGACTGTCAACCCTCCTGGTTTTAGAAGGATACTGTCGGGAATACCAATTTTCCCTACATCATGCATGGGGGCGGCATAAAGGATGGATTCCACAATTTTTTCGGATAACCCTATTTTGCGCGCAATGGCCGCGGAGTAATTACTTATGCGATAGATATGGGACCCCGTGTCTTCGTCCCTGTATTCAGCCGCCTTTGAGAGAATATGAATTGTCTCAAGAGAACTCTCCTTGATTCTTGAAAAGGCATTTTCCAGTTGCTGTGTCCTTTTGGCTACTTTATCTTCCAGTTTTCGATTTTGATCGTAAAGGGCCATGTGGGTTTTTACCCGCTGCAAAACAATGGGCGGACTAACCGGTTTAATGATGTAATCCACGCAACCGAGAGCAAACCCTTTTTCCTCCTCCTTGACGCTGGAAAACGCGGTAACAAAAATGACCGGGATTTGCCGTGTGACCGGATCTTTCTTCAAGAGGCGGCAGACTTCATAGCCATCTATGCCGGGCATCTGAATATCCAGAAGGATAAGGTTCGGAGATGCTCCCTGGGCTACGATACGCAGGGCCTTTTCACCGCTGGTGGCAATCTTGAGCCGGTAGTTTTTCTGTAAAATACCCACCAGCACATCTATATTCTCCGGGCTGTCTTCAACGATCAAAATTGTCCGTTTTCTGTCTTGATCTTCCATGTGAGTACCTTTCTATTGCCGACAAAATCTCATAATGGGCCGAAAGTGCCCCTTCAAAATCGTATCTTTGCAACTGTTTTTCCACCTCGTCCAACACCTCCACAACCGAAGTGCTTTTCAAAGCGGCTTTGATTTCATCCAATTTCCCTATCGCTTCCAGATCGCTCTCCTTCAGATATGCCTCGAAGGCTGTCAACAGGGGCAGCACGGTGTCGACATCAATGGGAAAACCTCCCGCCTTTTCGCCTATTATGTTGCAAGCTCGCTGATCCATTTTACAGCCATCCTCCGCCAAAACGGCCGGCGCTTCGTTTTTTACGGCAACACGTTCCACTTCAAATTCCACGGAAAAGGAAAACTCGCTCCCTGTTCCGGGGGTGCTTTGCACTGCCAACGTACCCGCCATGAGTTCGATAAGTCGCTGACTGATGGCAAGCCCCAGGCCCGTCCCCCCGTATTTTCGCGTAGTGGAGGTGTCCGCCTGGGTAAATGCGTCAAACAGGAAATCCAACTGGTCGGCACATATGCCGATACCTGTGTCCTTTACCGAAAAATAAAGCCTCACCTTTCTATGGGTCTGTTTTTCCAGTAAGACCTTGATGACGACATCTCCGCTTTCCGTAAATTTTACGGCATTTTCAGCAAGATGAAACAGGACCTGTTTTAGCTTGGGGCCATCCCCCAAAAGTGATTCAGGAATTTTCGAATCAAAATAGAACAGGACCTTAAGTTTTTTTTGCCCCAAAAATTCAGATAAAATATGGTCTTTCACCTGGGACATGATCTCACTGAATTGAAACGCCGCCTTTTTTACCTGCATTTTACCGGTATCAATTCTGGCATAATCCAATACTGAATTGAGGATGACCATCAACGCCTCGGAGGCCTCAATAATAGTTCTTAGGTAGCTTTGTTGCTCGGAAGTCAGTTGGGTATCCAGTGCCAGATAAGACATACCGATTATGTGGTTCATGGGGGTCCTGAACTCATGGCTCATATTGGCCAGAAACTGACTTTTTGCACGGTTGGCTGCGGCTGCTTTTTCGGCCAGATCATGGGCCAGCGCCGTCTGTTTTTTTAAATCCGTAATATCGACAAAGGTTTCCAGAAGGCTTTCCCGGCCCTCATATTCCAGCGGAATTACGGTTTTCAGGATATTGCGCTGTTCACCGTAAACCGTCAGAATAACGCTCTCGGATCTGTGAATTTCCTCTCCATTGTCCATGATGGGACACGCCCCCGTTTCATTGGGACAGAACTGTGGATGACAGGACTTTCCGATCAAATCGGAAGCCACTGTTCCCGCCATGCCGGCGGCAAGCTCATTGGCGAATTCGATGGTACGCCGTTTTCTGTCGATGATAAGCACGCCCGCCTGTATGTTCTGAAATATTTTCGTTATCTTTGCTTCGCTTTTTTTCAGTTTCAATTCGGCGGCAATCCGTTGCCACAAAATGAAAAGGAATACAACAATCACCAGAACGATGATCAGCAAAAAGCTCCCGATAATGGCCGCCATTTTCATCTTCACACCGGCAAGCCATTCATCTTCACAGACGGAAAGAACAACCCCCACTTGTTCTCCGAATATGCTGATGGGATAGTAGGCGGACAACACCCGCATCTTCTCCCCGCCTAAAGAAATCGTATGTATCTGTTCGCCAAGGTAGTTGGCCGCAATATCATCAACGATGCTTTTTATCCCATCCACCTGCCGTTTTGATTCAACGACAGCCCGCTGATCAACCAGAAAAGTGATGATTTTTGCGTCCATGTCTACGCACCAGGGCCAAAACTCCCGGCTGATATTGCTTTTGATCAATTCATTATAAATAATCCGGGGAAAATCCATCCGAATTTCGATGGTCCCGACTTTTTTTCCGTCCTTTCGAATATCGCTAAAAAAATGAAGCGTGTCCTTCTCAAGGTCGTAAACGGTTCCATCTACCGCAACCCGGGGCGAATCGTTTTTACGGATTTCGGAGATAAAAAAATAATTATCTTCGCTGTTGTACAATTCACGGAAATCCGATGCGTTGAACACCTGAATGGAGGATAGGATATTCTGATATTTCGAATAGAACCGCCGCACCGGGTTGATAAGATCATAATCCGTTCTCTCCCGGGTCAACAATTTATGAAATGGAATGGTGGCAAGGGCATACTGAACGTCTTCTTCGAATTCGTCGGCAAATCCCTGAAGATTTCGGCTGCTGATATCCACCTGGTGCGACAACAGTTCGAAGATGTGCTTTTTTTGCACATCAACAATGACATAGACATTGTAACCGGCGACGACAGCCGAAATAAGCACAAACACAAGGGGAATGATCAGGTATTCTTTTTTCAAAGCTGCATCCAAGTTTAATCAGTAGATAATCTGCAACAACTTCCAGTCCAGCTCGGGGATATTCACCGACGTAACACGAAGCGTTTTGCCCGCGTTTTGAAACGTCACCTCAGTCTGATTTTCTTGAAAGATGCGTTGTGCCATCTTCCGAACCTGCCGGGATCTACTTTTCAAAAGATTGTAATCATCTGTCCTGTAGGTATCCGAACGGATAGTTTCCAAGTATTTGTGATTTTCCAGGGGAGGCAGGGACAGCAGCATCGTCAAATGATCCTGGATGGACACGACGGTAGCCGAAGCGTCCAGTAAAACCAAATTCCCGGTCTCCCTGTCAATGTACCGATCCGTGATGGTATTGATGGTGACATCCAGTCCCGGGACGCCTTCAAGTTCCCCGTCCACATAAACGGGTGCAATGGCGGAAACCATCCACCCCCTTCCCGCCGGGTCCACGTAGGGTTCCTTGACCCACACAGCGCTCTTTTCCGGGTTATGCTCCCCGTCGGCAAGATAATAAAAATTGTACTTGGGGATATCCATTTTAGGCTCATACTGGGTGATCACGTCGAAGTAGGGATAAATGCGGTTGTATGAATTTTTATCGTTGTAATAGGACTGAACGACTTCCGGGTATTTTTTCACAACCTCCATCAACCGGCTTTCCAGGGGTTCCGTGCCATAGACAATTTTTCTGATCTCTTTACTGACGGGCACGACCCCCGACACAAAAACAGCACTCTTTCCGTCGTCTACCGGCTTGTAAAAAACCCCGTTGTCATGGAGTTTATATCCAGCCGGGTCAACCCTCGACGCATGTTGTACCATGGTCTTCGGTATGTACAGGGAGACCGTAAATTCCGCCAGCTTCGAAACTTCCACCCGAATCTTTGAGAAATCATCATTGATCCGATTTCCAATCTCGCTGAGTCTGTGGTCATCCGCCGCTTTCTTTTCGGCAGACGGCCCGCAGGAAAAACAGAAAGTAAGAACCAGCAAACAGACAGACAGAACCTGCAAGCGTTTAATAAAACTCCGGATCTTTTCCCAGCTGAACGTGTTGACGGATGGATTCATATGATCTCCTTTTGATTGCATGTGCCGATACTGAAAGCCATGTATCGTTATTCTTCTCAAACCCCAAATTGATCAGACATGTGGCAACCGGTGTTCTGACAGCCAGCACTCAAGTTCGAGCAGGGGCATGGGCCGGGCAAAAATATATCCCTGAATATCCATGTCTCCCAGCTGATTCAAAATTTTCAGCTGCTTTTCGTCTTCTACGCCTTCAGCCACAATACCCATGTTCAGTTTGCTAGCCATCAGTACAATAGTTTCAACCAGGGCAAGGGCATTGTCATCATCAACAATATCGTCGATAAAGGATTTGTCGATTTTCAAAGTGGTGATGGACATCTGTTTAAGATAGGCCAGGGACGAATACCCCGTACCAAAGTCATCAATGGCCGTTGAGATGCCTATCTGAGACAATTTTTTAAGCCGGGTCATGGTGGTGTTGATATCCCGCATTAATAAAGATTCGGTGATCTCTATTTTCAGACGGTCTGGCGGGTATGAGGTCTCTTTTATTATGCCTGCGGCCATTTTTTCAAATGAGGGTTCATCCATCTGACGTGCAGAAACATTGACGGACAGCATCAGGTCCAGTTGATTTTTTTCTCTAATCCGGCAAATCTGTTCAACCGCCTTTTTCAAAATCTGTTTGCCAATGGGAATGATCAGTCCGGATTCTTCTGCCAGGGGAATAAACCGGCCAGGGAGAACAACGGCCCCATCCGGTTTTATCCAACGAACCAAAGCTTCAAGCCCCACCGGCTTTAATGTCCTGATATTAACCTGGGGTTGAAAATAAACTTGGAATTCATCGTTTTCAATGGCCGTGCGCATGTTCATTTCCATCTCAATTCGCTGGTGAATCTTTTTGGCCATTTTTTGTTCAAACAGATAATATTGGTTCCGGCCTTTTTCCTTGGAGTGATACATGGCAAGATCTGCATGGCGCAAAAGGGTCTCCGCATCATCGCCATCTTCGGGGAAAACGGAAATACCGATACTGCAGGTGACATGAAAAAATTTACCGTCAATATTAAAGGGCGCTGAAAATGACTCCTGAATACGTTTGACCATACGGATAATTTCCATCATATTGTCCACATCCGTGACCATGATCATAAATTCATCCCCGCCGAGCCGAGCCACGGTATCACTGGCCCGAGTGACGTTGTCTAACCTTTCCGCAGCCTCTTTTAACAATTCATCTCCTTGGGCATGCCCTGCCGTGTCATTGACGTTTTTAAAATTATCAAGATCAATAAAGATCAACTGAATCATCTTTGCATCACGCCGGGCTCTGATTATGGCATGTTCAAGCCGATCTTTGAGCAGCGTACGGTTGGGAAGACCTGTAAGCGGATCATGGTAGGCCATATATTCGATCTGTTTCTCTTTGGTTTTCATTTCGGAAATATCATGAAACACGGCCATGTAATTTTTCGCCTTTCCATTTTTATTCCGAATGGCACTGATATTTAAAAATTCCGGATATGCCTGTCCGGATTTTTTACGATTCCAGATTTCCCCGGACCATTGGCCTTTTATCGTCAGGACCTGCCACATGGATTTATAAAAGGCGTGATCGTGTCGATCCGATTTTAGAATCCGGGGATTTTGTCCGACGGCTTCCTGGGCGCTGTAGCCGGTGATGTCAGTGAAAGCCTGATTTACTGCCTGAATATTTCCATTAAGATCGGTTATGGTGATTCCCTCATTGGCATTTTCAAACACTTTTTCAAATAATTGAAGCCGGATCTCAGTCTCTTTGCGGATGGTATTTTCTGTGATCAAATTTCTTTTATACGTTTCCAGCCGCCCTACAAATTCGTTGAAACTGGATTCAAGATCGCCGATTTCGTCTTTGCGTCGACTGTCCAGCGGCTGTAGCTGCCAGCCCTGGTTCATATTGACGTTTAAATGGTCAATCAGACGGGTCAACGGCCGGGTAATGGAGGTGCTTACTGCAAGGGATACAAACGCAATAACGGCAATGGACGCGGCCAGGATAACAAAAAAAATCCGGCGCATTTCCAAAAGCTGTGCAAAGGCTTTTTCAGTATACGTTGAAGACGCAATAATCCAGTCAAACTCCGGTATAAAATCAAACGCCATCAATTTTTCTTTGACAACCTGATCTTCAGGGTTTTTCCAGAAGTAGCGCACCATCCCTTTTTTCTGTGCAATAATTTCTCGGATCTGTGTTTTATTTTCAGCGGTTGCGTAATCCATCATGTTGCCGGTTAATTTAGGATGAATGATGATGTTGGCCCGGCTATCACAAACAAAAGCGTAGCCGGTCCCCAATATATCCATTGCCAGCACGCTGTCTTTAAAATCTTCCACGGAGACAAGCTGGGAAAATTCCAATTTATACGATGATGCTGAGATGATCCAGTCCCAAGGTTCAAAATAAGTCATATGCAATGCTTTGGGGTGTTTTTCATTGTCCTCTGGGTTTTTCCACCAGTATTCCAGGTACCCGTTTTTCTGTATCAACTGTTTTTGGATGAACCCCAATTCAGCATAATTCTGCCCTTTGACATCCTGTTTAGGATGGACTTTTATCTCTCCTGTGCTGTCGATAACGTATATGTACCCGGTCCGGCCGATTTTTTCACTCAGCAACAAGTTTGCGGCCTGTTTTTTTGCCTCTTTTTCGGTTATCAGGTGATCCTGAAAATCCTGGTAAATGTGATCAATAATTTCCAGATTTTTTTCAGCAATGGTGCGCAGATGAATTTTTATGGAAACGGTTCCTACCGTTTTGATAAGGGCTGTGATCGACGCGTTGGAAAGAGTCAATGCATTTTTTATCTGGTGTTCAAGATGGCTTTTTACATGGATATAGTAAATGGTGAAACCGCATAAAAAAACAGCTGTGGCAACCAGCGAATAGATAAAAAACAGCTTGATCCGTATGGACAAACGTTTTGGCATATTGAATCTTTTAATTTACAGATTTTGATTTGCAACCGGTTTATATATCGGAAAGTGTATTGCAAAATGTCTGCGAAATCAAGTTCAAGACTTAGGACTGCAGATTAAATAAGTTGGGCAAAAACAACGCCGAATTTTGATTCATCTACAAGGCGTATTAAAGTTTGGATAGCAGGCCTATTGGACCTTTGATGCAACAAAGCAGATGGGCCAAGAGGCAAGCTATTTTGTTCAAGTTATTTAATCTGCGGTCCTTTAGCGCCTTCTACCCCAGGTGGCCAAAATATCGGTACGTTTAATGGAAACAACTCATCTGGTTATGGTTGAAAAGAAAGATCTGTGGAACCGACACAGATCTTTCAACTTTCGTCATGGGTTAAGTATAGGTGTCGATAGACCGACCAGGTCAGCCCATGGCTGTTATTCTTTGATTTCCTGGTACATATGAACATCCTGCTGGGGAAAGGGAATACTGATACCATTGGCATCAAGGGCCAGCTTGATGTTTTCATTGAGAGCAAAATATACCCCCCAGTAATCCCCTGTTTTAACCCAGGGCCGGACCACAAAATTAACACTGGAATCCGCAAGTTCAGACACGGCGATAAGTGGCGCAGGTGTGGGGAGAATTCGTTTTTCTTCTGCCAGAACACCCTGAATAACCTCTTTGGCTTTTTTTATATCATCACCATAACCAATGCCGATGACAAGATCCACCCGGCGGGTGGGGTTGGCCGTAACATTTGTAATAACATTGGACGTAATGCCGGCATTGGGCACGATCACTTTTTGATTATCCGGGGTATTCAACTCCGTGGTGAACAAGGAGATGCTCACAACATTTCCGGCCACCCCGCCAATATCCACATAATCATTGACCTTGTAAGGTCTGAACATCACCAGCATCACGCCCGAAGCGAAATTGGACAAAGAATCCTTCAAGGCAAGACCAATGGCCAGACCGGCAGCACCCACAATCGTCAGAAAGGAGGTGGTATTGATACCCAGCTGGCCTGCGGCAGCAATGACAACCATCACCATAAAAGTATAGTAAACGATGCTGTCAAGGAACCGCACAAGTGTGATATCCACCTTGTTTTTTTCCATCAATTTCATGATCAGATTAGTAATTCTTCTAGCCAACCATTTCCCTATCACCAAAATCAGCAACGCCGCAATGATCTTTACAGAGTAAGTGGTCACCCAGTAGGTCACCATCTCTATATATTTTTCAACGTTGATTTGTTTCAACCACTCCATGTTGTCTCCTTCTCAATTTTTCTATAGTTGTGGAAAATCGTCTCCCGGCCCAGCTTTTTTACCGGTAATATTACTTACTACCTATACACAAGTAAAAACGTTGTCAAACTAAACAGCAGAGTATAATCAATTTTCCACCCCCGTCATCAAGTTGAATAGCATTTTGTAATCCGGCGCAAAATCAGATATAGTTATGTGTTAAGTATGCAATGAGCGCTTCACTGAAGCCCTGTAAGATACGGAGACAACGGATACTTATGTTTAATTTTTTTTGCAGACTCAGACGCATTTTTTTATTTATAGGCATTATTTTTTTCTTCGCGCCACCCTGTGCCGGAAGTGCACCGGTGCTCAGGCTCGCCACAGATCCCTGGCCCCCCTATTCTTTAGGACAGAAAGGGGGGGCGTTAGAAAGTGGGTATACGTTTGATATCGGCACCGAGGTGAGTAAACGCCTCCATTGCACATTAAAGGCGGATCTTCTGCCATGGAGGCGGGTGCTGGCCTGCATGAAAAATGGCACCTACGATATTACCTTCCCCATTCAAAGCAAGCTGGAACGAAAGGCTTTCATGGTTTTCACCAATGTAATTCTTGAGGACCGAGTTTTTCTATGGCACCGGAAAGACCGTAAGGACGGCCTGTCCGAATGGCAAACCATTGATGATCTCAAACCTTACACCATCGGCATTGTTGCAGGATATACCTACCGGGACAAGATGGACCAGGCCATAGAAAACGGCATTATAAAAACAGAGAAAATCAACTCGCCTGAATGCAACTTTAAAAAACTTTTAGGAAAACGGTTTGATGCATTTCTGGAAAGCGAATCCGTTGTGATGAGCTTTTTTCAAAAGTATCCGGAATACAGAAACCAGATCACTTATGCACCCCAAATTGTATCCAAGGATGTCTTCAGAATCGGAATCTCAAAAAAATCACCGTTTGCACAGATGGTACCGGAGATCAACAGGATAATTCACGAGATGAAAGAGGATGGAACCATTGACCGAATTATGACACTTATAAAATAAGAATCTCAGATGAAATAAAAGACGCAAACAGATTCAATCAAAATTCAGCCTGAATTTGACGCAGTTTCTGCACCTGTCTTCTTGCCGCGTAAAGACTGAGATCCGCATTAAAAGAACAAACAAATGCCAATCATATGTGCCCCATGACAATAGGCGGCCCGACCAGTTTAAAATGTTTAGGTGAATCCCATGACAGATAGTATCAGACAAAATGTACTTAAAGAGCTTTTGGGGCTACTCAGCCTGGAAAAAATTGAAGCGGACATATTTCGGGGCCAGAGCCAGGATCTGGGCTACGGCGCCGTATTCGGTGGCCAGGTCTTAGGTCAGGCATTGTCTGCAGCATCCCGCACAGTGCCGGACCCTCTTTGTGCCCACAGCCTGCACGGATATTTCCTACGGGCCGGAGATGCCACCTGCCCCATTGTCTATATGGTGGAGCGCACCCGGGACGGCCGCTCGTTTACCACCCGGCGGGTCAAGGCCGTACAAAAGGGCCGGACCATCTTTTCCATGTCAGCCTCATTTCACAAATTTGAAGAAGGATTTGATCACCAGGATCCCATGCCTGATGTTAAAGGCCCTGACGGCGTGGAAAGTGATTACAACATGATGGTCCGCTATGCTAAGGATATTCCTGAAAATATTGTAAAAAAACTATTGTATCCCAATCCCATTGAACTGCGGGTCGTCAACCCGGTAAATCCCTTTCATCCCGTCCCCATGCCGCCGGACAAATTCGTATGGTTCAGGGCCACCGGTCCCTTGCCTGACGATGCCGCAACCCACAGGTACATGCTGGCCTATGCATCGGATTTTCACCTGGTCCCCACAGCGCTTTATCCCCATGGCAAAACCTTCTGGTCCCGGGACATGCAGGTGGCAAGCCTGGATCATGCCATCTGGTTCCACAGGGATTTCCGGATGGACGACTGGCTGCTCTACGTGATCCACAGTCCCAGTGCCGCCATGGGCCGGGGACTTAACCGCGGCGCCATCTACACCCGGGACGGTAAACTTGTGGCCAGCGTGGCCCAGGAAGGACTGATCAGAAGAGTGGACAAAAACAAAGTATCAGATTAGATCAACGTTAACCCGCGTCACTGCTTTTCTGCGATCAAACCTGCTCTAATCGTACGTATCAGATTTGCAAGCATCAGTAAAATCAGTGTCCAGAACACCACCCAGGCAGCCGTATCAAATTGTGGCCCGCCTGCCAGGACCGCATACACATAGGGAAACAGGGTATTAACCAGCACGAGTATCCCCCAGAAAAGGACCTTGGGCCATGCCATGACCCGGCCACTCAGGGAATTGACCAGCCGGGCACACCCCACAATAAATCCGGGCACGGTGATCATGTCAAGAAACAAAAATACCAGGGGATCAATCCCCCGGTTTTCCAGAAGGCCTTTGAATACCACATACTTTATAATATCGTAGCACCACAGAAAGCACATGCCCCAAAATTCATGGCACCTTCTAATTTTCATGCTCAATTAAATATTTTCCTTGACCACATGAAAGGAAATTTTAGATGCAGTAACAGTACTTCGGCCCGAATGAAGAAAGGAGACAATCCAGACGCCCTGGAAAAACAGAATCATGCCTGGATGCCACAGGGCTTTAAATCCTTTATTCAAAGAAACGACCACCTCGGGATCAGGAAAAAAGGCCAGCAGCACGATGGTGTAAGCAATGGCTGCCAGTGCCATGATCTGATACATGGAAAATTTGCGTTGGCCCCTGAAATCCGCCCTGAAGAATTCAGACACAACTCGCCAGATCTGGGTCACCATCAGGGTTTCCACAAGTGCGGTGCCGGCAAACCCCTGGAGAAACAGCAAGGTGCCGACAAGACCGGATATCGCATAAATCACGGCGGTGATGATCTGGATGGGAATCAACTCTTCACCGGCCAGCTCCGACGCATAAGCCACTTTTTTGGTATCCCCTGTAAAGACCACATTAAAATGTTTAAATACTTTTCGGGTGTGGCCGGTACACTGGCTCAACGGCTTGCCATAGCAGCAGCCAAAACTCAGGCAGGCAAGACGCCCCAAAGATTCTCCAAAGGTATACCCAATGCTCAAACAAGCCATCATCACAGCAACAGGCACATGAAAGTTAAAGGCCGTACCCAAGGTAACATTCACCAGCATGATGATCCAGGGTGCGGTCACCACACCGGCAAACACGGCCCCGCCAATGGTCAGGGTGGCTTTTTTCTTCTCAACAATCCGGGCAATAATTTTAGAAGCCGGAATGGTCACGGCCAGCAGCAGAACAGTCAGCAACACCAAGACAGCAATGGGTATCCCGGCGGATGCGGCCAGAACAACGACCATGATCACGCCAAAGGTGTAAGCATTGGCAGACAAAAGCCCGTACCAGGTCAGATTCATCCCCCGCCACTGGCCCTGTTCCAGCTTTTCCAAGGGGAAGGCCGCTACCATCTGCCACTTTTCTTTAGGCAACGTTTTAAATCCCCATATCAATACAAGACCAATCAGCAAACCCAGCCCAACAACAAAAAAAATGGTCCCCATTACAAATCTCCCAAAGTTGCAGTTTCACCAAAAGCGCATGCGTGGCCGATACTTGAACGCACGGTCACTTCGGTTTCCACAAGGGGTCTGCCAAACCCTTCACTGAAACGACTGCTCACGTCGGTGCGAACCTGATTTTCCAGTAAGTCTTTGGAAAAACAGATACGCTGCTTTTGAAATATAACAATGGTTGTGGAGGACCCCGGACGGTACAGGCTTTTGGGGCACCCCTTTTCCATGAAAAGTCCGGGCACCACAGCCTGGGAATTTTCATAGCCTTTTTTACTGTAGCACTGGACAATTTTTCCGATCATCATGGCCACCACTTCCACCATGCACACAAGCCCGCATCCGGTGCCCCCGGGTACATCCGTATCAATGATGGTGACCACCCGCCTATTTTTAGAGTAAGGCGTGACCTCCCGGACCACAGCCCCGGGGTTACAGGAATGAAAATATCCGTCTATCTCATAAATATCCAATACCGTTCCGGCCACGGGCGTATGGTTATAGTGATATTTATCCGGGGTAAGCCGGGTTACGGCAAAACTGCCAGCTTCAAAGGCCCCAAGCCACTGGGGTTTATCCCGGCCGATAAGCTCATAAAAATCAAAAAACTTGCCCTTAATAAACAGGGTTGAGTTTTTTGAAAAGGCCCCCACCAGAAGACGGGAATCTGCCGGAGAGACCACAGCAGAAACGTCTTCCGGCATGGGGCGAAGCTGTTCATACCGAATCTTGCGCTCAAAAACTTTTCGAAGGGTATCCAGTTTTGCAGGGTCTCCTGCCACCTCACTTAAATCAATACCGTGGGCAGCCAGAAAGGTTCTCGCATCAGTCGGGAGAGTGAAAAAAGGCAGATCATAGGAAACAGCCCCGATCACACTGGACATTCGGGCCGAAGTCATCAGACGAAACAAAAAGAAAGAATTTTCACGAATTGACGAATAAATGGTGCTGATAACGGAATCTGCCTTAAGGATTTCTGTTCTCACCTGCCTGGTTTTACGTTCTATATATTGATGTTTCATAATACCAACATTATGCCCGCACTTTGTTTTAACCGTGTTAATCTACGACTAAAAAAATATGTGTGAAGAATGAGGAGATCTTAAGTATTATGCCAGGCTTTCATCTCCCGGCTGACCACAAGAACCATCAGAAAAATAAACGTCTTAAGGGTTTCAGGCGCACAGGTATCATCCATGAAATCCTGACGCATGGATTTTAAAAATTTAAGTATATCCCGTCTGCCCAAAATCTGACCCAGGGCCTGCCCATACGAAGTATCCCGGTATCTTGCCCACAGGTCTATTTGCTCAAAGGCCTTGCCGAGCAGGTCAAACCCCTGGCTGACATGGGCCTTTCTCAGGGTCTGGCCGTAATAGCGTTCTGCTTTTGCATTAAACTGCCTGCTCTGTATGGACATAGGTTTATGCTTTCTGGAACCTTCAAGAATACCCTGGGTGATCCGGCCCCATGCGGCATGGGTCTGGGGCATATTGACCCGGTTGTCAAGGTCATCAAGAATGGGAGCGCCGTTTAAGGCCGATACAAGGTCAGGCGCATCTGTTTGAATCAGGGAAATCAGGGCCCGCTGGTATTCCCGGACCAGCACCCGGGTGTAACCGGAATACCTGTGGCTGTGTCTGGTTTTGGCTGTATTTTTCAAAATTTTAGCCAAAAACTGATTCCGGGTCCGGGTTTTAACAAAAAATGTTGGTACACCAATGGCCGTACAAAAAAATATCTGGCGGCGCTCGCTTTCAACAGCAGGGGAATCCGGTATCATGGCATGGTCCACCTGACGGGAATAGATATACTTCTGGGTTAGGGCCGTGATCAATACCTGCAGATCAGCAGCCTTTCCCATATCCCTGACAACATCTTCAAATACACTGAAGTAACGGTGTTCAAACCCGGAATACCCCATCTGATGGTATTTTCTCAAACGGACCAGCTGATACAGGGCCATGCGCCCGTCAAACACGCCCATGTCGGTCAGGTCTTTTTTAAGATTGGCTTCGCTTTCTAAACTGCCGTTCAAGGCTGGGCTCTGGAAGGTACTCATGACCGAAGTAAAATAGTCAATGAGTCGGCCATCCGGCACAAAATCTCCTTTTAGCCTGAATATATTTGCAATCAAGCGGTCCAGCCACACCGGGCCAAAGGGAGTCAGGGATCTGCCCATGACTTTAAGATGGGCCTTTTTCTTCCACCGCCGCCAGATCATGCGCAGATGGGTATGGGTCAGTTCGTGGGGCATAAAACCTAAAACCCGTTCCGGGTGAAACTCCTGAAAATCAATCCTGTGGGGGGCAGCCGAATAGGTGGTGGCAAACAGGGGCAAAAAATGCTCCCAGATTTTGATGGACAGATCGCCCGTATATTTTTCATCCAGGGCCGTAACCCCAGACCCCGAATCTGCCATGCACCGGGACAGTTTAACGCTGCCAAGACTGATATGGGTGCCGTTATTGGCCAGGCTGATATTAGAGGTGTTGGGCAGCACCACAAGGTTGGTGTTGATAATACCGGCCTCTTTAAGCTGGGCAACGGCATTGATCTGGCTGCGGGACAACACCTTGTGGCAGACGCTCATGTACTCTTTCTTATCTTCTCCCCGGTCCCATCCGGACAGGCAAGGGCTCATGAATAATTCTCGGTAGAACGCGTCTGAAATAACATCATTAAGACGTTTCTGGTCCCCGGGCGGGGTGGCGGAGAAAAACACCTTGACCTTCTGGCCATTTTCATTGAGTTCAAATTTATGCCCGGCATAGGCCACCAGGACCTGGGTCAAAAGAAAACGAAGCAGGGTTTCGGCAGCAAGCTTTTCTCCCAGGCTCCCGGAACCATCAGATTTAACCGGGTAAAAGGAAAAAAGTTCAGGCGAACTGTTGTCATTGGAAAAATGGGCGAGCATTTTTTCGCCCCAGGCGTTTACCGGCTCCGGCACACCTTTGTCACCGCCAATCGCATCGGCCAGGGCCAGCTTGAGCAGATAGGAGACAGGCACGCGGACCTGATTCTCACCATTTTTTTTAAATACGAAGCAGGCAGCATCCCTGCGATATTCTGATGTGGGAGTGGATTTATCGGCCTTAAGATCCTCGTTAAACACCTGATTGGCATACCGATTGAGTACCCTGCGGGGAAACCATACCCAGGAATTTTCCCAATCTTTGCCATCCTTGTCTTTGAGCAGACGTTCCAAGGCCACGACCCGTCGCTGGGGCGTTTCTCCGGTTTTGGCCTGTTCCACAAGATTCCGGTAATAATTGGACGTCTCAATGACCCGGGCCAGGTCGATATTTTCCCGTTTTCCCGCAACCACTGCCTGGAATTCATTTTCAGCCCCGGCCGTGACATCCCCGGCCATGAAAGGCAGGGTCTGGACAAAACTGTCAGCGGTCTGGTCATTCAGGCCCACAGCTGCGCTGATCCGATCTATACGACGTGCCATGTCATACGGTGTGGACACCTTTTTTTCGTTACGCTTTATGGCTGCAATCATATTGGGGAGCAGTCCTATCCGAAAGGTTTGTGGCTATTCAACTTCAAGAAAGAAAATAGTATTTTATTATTATATTAACGTTACAAGGATGCTAAGATTCTGTGAAATAAAAGTCTGTATGGAAAGTGCCAGCTGATAAAACTTGCTATACTATATGTCGATTCTTTTTCTTAATGTTTTAATCCTGCCGCGCTTATTTTTCGAATCAAGGCGCCTGGTTTTCGATGCTCGAGTGGGCCGGGTAGGTTTTCTTCTTTTCACAGGCCGGACAGCACTTCTGATCAATTCCGCAAGCCGTTCCAATCCGTTCTCACGGTTTTTTGCAGCACTTCTAAAGGTCATGGCCTTGATCACAATAACCCCCTGCCGGGTAATTCGCCTATCGTTGAGGGACAAAAGCTTTGCCTTAATTTCATCCGAAAGGTCCGAGGCATGAATATCAAAACGAATATGAACACCTGAAGACACTTTGTTCACATTCTGCCCACCAGGTCCCCGGGACCGGATGGGGTAAAACTCGATGCTGGTGTCCGGGATGGATATGTGATCGGATATTTTCAAATTCACCTTCCTTTTATATGAAAGTTCCGATAAGTTACTCAATTACTTTCATGCTTTGTTGTGGGTTGAGCCTGGGTGTTGATAGACCAGTCCAGCCCATGGCTGTTTATATTACAAATGCCGACAACATCTAATACGTCCTGACCGGCAAACCTGTCAACAGGATTTACACAGCGAAAAAACAACCGGAGAACGGTATTTCCCCCTGCATCTGCTTCTCCCGACACATCGGAGTAGGCGCCCTCAAAATCGCTGATCTTTTGGCCGAACGGCATCCCGGCATCATGAGTGAATTATTTAGCATGCTGATCAGCGAAAAGACCTTTTTAAAAAGCGACTATGCAGGGCAACTTGCAAAAACCGTCACCGTCACCGCTCTGGCAGGGCAGGCTTCCACTATCTTGAACTCCCTGGCTGTCAGGACACCGTAAGGACCGCAGATTAAATTACTTGAACAAAGTAGCTTGTCTTGTTATCCGTATTCTTTGTTGCGACTCAGGGCATCAGGAACATATGATGACTGAGTCGCAATATTTGGGATATCATGTCTAAATACCCCAAACCCACTTTATTCCTAGAAACAAAGTAACCAGCAACGCGCAGCCACCTGCAATATTCAACACCGGACCGTTTCTGTACTGCTTTGCCCAGTTCCTATCATTGAGCAGCCATAAAAATATTCCCACAAAAAGCGGTGTGCCCAAAAATGACAGGGCGAGCATGATCAGCAAAAGGTTAACCGGTCTGCCGGAAAGAAAGGATCCGGGAAGGGCAATGAGGCACCCAACCAGAATTATCAGCCTGTACCGGCGGCTTTTGGGGTGCATTTCCCAGTTCATTTTATCCCCAAGCACATAGGCTGCAGCAATAAAAGTGGGCATAATCGTTGAAAACACGGCACACCAGATTCCCAGACAAAAGAAGCCATGGGCATAGGTGCCTAAAAGCGGCGTGATGGCATCGGCCATTTCAAAAAGGGTATTCACATGGATACCGGCCGGGTGAAGTACACAGGCACCGGTCAAATAGATGGCCGTACAGTAAAGACCGAATGCCCCAAGAAGCGAAAGGGCCGTATCAAAACGGGCTGTTCCCAGATCTGACACCCCCCACCCTTTTTCATGCACGGTATAAGTCTGCATGGACAAAATGGTCACATGGATGGAACCGCCCATGATAGCGGTCATCATCAAAATTTCAGCTTTTCCAAAATGGGAGAAATCCGGCAAAAGCCCGCCAACAGCCATGCCCAGGTCCGGCTTTGCAATAAAAAGGGTGCCGATAAAGCAAACCACAAGCAAAGAGACAATAATCTTGCACAACATCTCAACAATCCGGTATCCGCCGTGGGCCACCAGAACATAGAACGCGATGGTGAATACGATACCCCACCAGGGGACATCAAGGCCGGATACATATCCGGTCACCGCAACCAGAATTTTTAAAAGCACCACATTGCAAAGCCAGATTACCACAAGGGCATCCAGTGTCACAAACCAGGCAGGCAGACTGCCCCATTTGTCCTGCACAATGGAAACAATCCCCCTCCCCCCGATCAGCGCAGTCTTGGCCGCCATGTACTGGCAGACGAAGGCCAAAATGACACTAAGGACCACCACCCATAAAAAATCATAGCCATAGGTCCCACCGGCCTTGGCAACACTTAAAGTGGTTCCAGGCCCCGCGGCCACGGCACTGATGATCCAGGCAGGTCCTAACGCAGATATAAAACGTTTGAAAGACATGCCTTTACCGGATGAATTATTTTGACCTTCTTTTAAATCCGCCATAAAAATCTCCTGTATCTCAAAGGCTGTGAACTTCAGCCCTGAGATATTGATGAATATCCGCTTCCCGAAGTGCGTACAAACTGTCTATAAAATGGGGCAGAAAAAAGCCCGGACCTGTCACCCGTGATGCGGCCAGTTCCCCGGCAATGCCCGTAACGGCAACGCTTGCAATCGCAGCGTCAAAACCGTTTTCAGCCACGGCATAAAAAGCGGCACAGATGGCGGAAAGCATGCACCCGGTACCGGTTACCGCACCCATGAGTTGAGATCCGTTGGCGATTTTAACCATCTTACCCTGCCCCAGCACCATATCCGTGTTCCCGCTGACAACAAGTGCAGATGCGGATTCAAGAAGCGCGGTGGCGCCGCTTGGCAAGTCATCCGCATTTCGATCGGGCCGGCCGTGCCCGGTCAGAATGGCCCTGGCCTGTTCCGGAGAAATCCCGCTGTCCACCCCTTTGGTGGATAAATGGTCTGCAGCAAGGGCGCAGATTTCCGAAGGGTTGCCCCGGATAATTTTTGCCGGGGCAAGGGTGCAAAGTTCCCGGGCAATATCCGTACGGAAGGGTCCTGCCCCGGCCCCCACAGGATCCAGGACAACGGGTTTTTCTACGTCTCCGGCAAGGGACATCAAGGATTTCATAACCGAAATACGATCCGCAACCGGGGTACCGGTATTAATGCAAAGGGCGTCCGATACACCGGACATATACGCTGCATCATCTTCTGCCCAGGACATCATGGGTGATGCCCCAAGGGCCAGAAGCACATTGGCGGTCTGGTTCATGACCACAAAGTTGGTCACCACATGGACCAATGGTCTTGTATCGCGCAACGCGGCAAAAAGCCTATAGGTATTTTCGGCCAGTTCATGGACGTGCATATGCTCACTCTTTCCTTTATATCCCGGGCATTTTTCCCGGAAAATCAATTATTGTTTCCCCGGCAGGGGACGCTTAAATAAAATAAGGCAGGGGGAAAACGGCATGTGGATTGAGGCGGTACACCACAAAATCTATACATGGAATCAAAAGGCGGGAATAAGTGGAAAACCGAAGGTTCTATCCGCTTCCCTGCGTCGGCATTATCCGCATCAGGTTCCAAGGGTCAGGAATCGCTTCCTTCTCAGCCGGTTAAAGCACCCCCAGCAAACGTTATTTTCAATAAATGTACTATGTACGGCAACCGATGATTTGTCAATACATTTTAGACACACCAAAGAGACGGGCAAGGAAGCAAATTCATCCAGTTTTGTTTGACAATTGGCTTGAAAGAATTATTTTATCAAAAATAATACCACAATGTAGTACTGATGATTGATATTAACCCGCGTCTCAACCCATTAAAGAGAATATGACCTTTGAACACTTCCCCCAACGAAATTCAATCATCATCTTTTTTCTCTATTCTGACATGTGGTTTAGTTACAGGGTCGTTACAAGTTGTCCTTTCCGTATCATATGCAGCACTTGTCTACGGTGGACAACTTTCTCTTTATTCCGCCCAAGGGGTAGGCTTTGCTTTACTCGGTGCTCTTATTACCGCAACATCCCTTACTCTTTTTTCTGCCTTACCCGGGACTGTCGGAAGTAATCAGGATGTGTCTGTTGCAATTTTCAGTTTAATTTCCCTGTCAATTGTTGCCTCCATGCCTCCTGGAGCTGATTTGGAAAATACATTTTATACGGTCGCTTTAACCATTTCGATTACCGTACTGCTTACAGGATTGTTTTTTCTGGGATTAGGGGCTTTTGATTTGGGCGGTTTGATCCGATATTTGCCTTACCCTGTAGTTGGTGGTTTTTTGGCCGGGACAGGCTGGTTGCTGTTTACCGGTGGATTGTCGCTAACTGTTGAAACTGAAAATTTTAAAGAAATTTTTCAATCCCATTTATTGGTCAGATGGCTTCCCGGTCTTTTGTTTTCATTCATTATCCTGGTTGTTTCCAAACGATATCGCAATAGCATTATATTGCCTGGAATCATATTTTCGGGCTTTTTTTTATTTTATGGCGCGGCATGGCATTTGGACTATTCCATTGATGATCTTTTGAAAAACAAATGGCTTTTGGGGCCTTTCCCAGAGCAAAGCCTATGGAAGCCGATCTCTGTAACCAATCTTTCCATGGTTGAATGGAATGTCATTAAAAATCAAGCTGCCAATATTGTAACCGTTATGGCTGTTAGTTCTTTAACCCTCCTGCTCAACGCAAGCGCCATGGAATTGGAAACAAAGAAAGATATCGATCTGAATAAGGAGCTGCGTTTGGCAGGTATTACAAATTTGCTTTCGTGTCTCAGTCCAGGTTTTGTTGGTTTTCGACAGCTTAGTTTGACCAATTTGAATTTTAGAATGGGGGCTCAAAGTAGAATAACCGGCCTTATTGGAGCATCCGTCATAGCGTTTACTCTTTTTTGGGGGATATCAATAGTTTCGTATTTACCAAAAATTATAATGGGCGGCGTTCTCATGTATTTAGGCCTGACTTTTCTTGTGGAGTGGGCCTATGAAACATGGTTTACTTTACCTAAAATCGATTTTGCTATTATCTGGCTTGTTTTGCTGGTGATTGCTACATTTGGTTTTATGCCTGGTATTGGCGTAGGCCTTGTTGCTGCAATAATTATGTTTGTTGTCAGCTATAGCCGTACCGAAGTTGTGCGTTACGAATTGACGGGAAATAACTATCAAGGTCTGTTCTCAGGGAATTCAGATCCGAGTCTGATTGTAGAAAAAAAAAAGGAATATGTATACATCCTTCGGCTACCGACGTAAGGCGGGACAGTTTGAACCGTTTGATCAAAGTCTTCCAGGACGTCAGCCTTAAAAATAGGGCATCTCATAAGAGGCCTATTCTACGGCGTGTCCCGGCTTAAAACGGTAGCCCATCCTTCAGTTACAAGGCTTCATTTTTTTTGGCACGGCTCATCGATTGTTTGAGCAGTTAAAGAAAAAAATAGCTTGTATCAGCAACGATGAAGATAATTTTATTATCCTGGATTTTCAGCGAGTTGATGTTTTAGATTCAACCGGCATGCTGAGTTTTAAAAAATTAAAAAACCTAATAAACATCTCCCAGACTCATCTTATAATTACCGCGCCCAATTCCCAAATACATCAGCAACTTTTAAACGGAGGCCTTTCCTCATCGCACCCTTTGATTCACTATTTCCCAGATTTAAATGCCGGCGTTAAATGGTGTGCAAAAAAAAGGCTCAAACAGACACCAAAACATCTTTACGATCCCCCATCACTGACGGAACGCTTGTTTATAAATTATCCCCAAAAAATGGATCTTTCACAACTTCTCCAATATTTTGAACGAATAAAAATTGAATCCGAAACATGCATATTCAAACAAGGGGCTTTTGCAGATACATTTTTTTTCGTTGAGTCAGGACATGTAGTGGAGAGGGGTGAAACACAATCACATGAATCTCTATTGCAGATAGAAACAATGGGAAATGGTCACTTTATCGGTTACATCGAATTTTATTTGGGTCTTCCTCGAGCAGTAGATGTTTTTGCTACTGAACGATGCATAGTTTATCAGATGTCCAATAAACGACTGAAACTGCTTGAAAAAGAAAATCCAAAATTCTCTGTCATGCTGCACCAGATGTTGGTATTTTTATTATCTGAACGAGTTACGCATCTCGCAAAAACGATACACGCACTGCAGCATAAAAAAACCATAACACGCTCTTAGACATTATCAGAAATAATATTGTCAAAAATCTGGAAGTATTAAAACAGAGGGGCAAGGCTTGTGCCTTGCCCCTTTTTCATAAAATATACAACAGTAAAATTAGTTAACCATACGGTCGTGACCTTCCCACTCCTTCTCCCGCAGCTTGAACTTTTGTAGTTTGCCTGTGGCAGTTTTGGGTAAGGGACCAAATTCAATAGACTTGGGAGCCTTGAACCGGGCCATCTTTTCCTTGCAGTACGCAATAATCTGAGCCGGATCCGGATTGGTACCGGCCCGGGGCACAATAAACGCCTTGGGCACTTCACCCCATTTCTCGTCGGGCACCGAGATTACGGCCACTTCCAGCACATCCGGATGGGAGTACAATACATTTTCGATTTCAACAGTGGATATATTTTCACCGCCTGAAATAATGATGTCTTTTTTACGGTCCATGATTTGCGCATAGTTGTCCGGGTGCATAACAGCCAAGTCCCCGGAATGGAACCATCCGCCCCTGAAGGCCTCGGTACTGGCCGCCGCATCCTTATAATACCCCAGCATGACGTTATTGCCCCTCATGACGATTTCACCCATGGTAGTGCCGTCCCTTGGCACCGGTTCCATGGTTTCAGGGTCGACCACGTCCATGTGCTCAGCCACAATGTATGGTACGCCCTGACGGGCCTTGATGCCGGCCTTGGCCATGGGTGCAAGGTCATCCCATTTATCCTGCCACTGGCATACGGAGTGAGGACCAAACACTTCGGTCAAACCATATGTCTGGGTGATGTTGGCCCCGATATGTTCCATGTTCTGGATCACCATGGGTGCAGGCGGTGCACCGGCGGTCATGATCTCCAGGCTTTTGGACAGTTTGACATCATTTTCCGTGGCAAAAACAGACATCCCGATGAGGATGGTAGGCGCAGCGCACAGATGGGTAACACCCACCTGTTCGATAATCCGATAAATTTCAACAGGATCCACCTTTCTCAGACAGACATGGGTGGCACCCATGGCGGTGATGCCCCAAGTAAAACACCACCCGTTGCAATGGAACATGGGCAGGGTCCATAGATATTTGCTGTCCACATCAATCTTAAACTCCAGCAACTCGCCCAACGCGTTAAGATACGCGCCCCGGTGGTGATACATCACGCCCTTGGGCCGTCCTGTGGTGCCGGAGGTATAATTGATGGCAAGTATTTCGCGTTCATCGTCAATGGCAAGGGCAACCGGATCATCGGGACTGTCCGCCAGAAAACGTTCATATTCCGGTCCGTCCAGGGGCATGGAATCATCAATGTCGCAAATATTGATAAAGGTTTTCACTGCGGTGAGTTCGGGCACGACCTCGGACAGTACGTTGCCGAATTCATTATCCGCCACCACGACTTTGGCGTCGGAGTGATTAACGATATAGGACATTTCATTGGCAGAGAGCCGAATATTAATGGAAACCAGGGCTGCGCCCAGCAAAGGTACCGCATAATGGGCTTCCAACATGGGTGGTGTATTGGGACAAATAAAGGCGACCTTGTCACCCCGGCCAACGCCAAGGGCCTTCAGACCATTGGCTAAACGAAATATCCGTTCCTGGAACCCTGTCCATGTAAAGATTTCATCCCCATAGATGACCGCAGTTTTGTCCGGATAGACTTTTACGGTTCTATCAAGAAAATTGGTGGGGCTTAAAATTTCGTAATTCACACTTTTGTCCGACATGACAGGGCTCTCCTTATTGTAAATAATGATAAATGTTTTCCAGGTGTCATTAACAACGAATCTTTTAATGGTTCAATCGGTAATTACCCCATATTTTTATGGCCGATAACCTGATGAGGCCTAGGCTTAAAACCTACAAGTATTTTCCCTTCGGTTTTACAATAACCGAACAGCCCCACCGGCAAAGGCGCCAACACTATTTTTTCATTTCATAGACCCAGTGCACAGCAGCCTTGACAAGTTCCGTGTAGTGTTTGAGCTGAAGCTTTTCCTTAATATTTTCCCGGTGGGTGCCCACGGTTTTCATGCTTAACTTCAGTCTTTCCGCAATTTCCTTTGAGTCCAGGCCTTCGCCCATAAGCCGAAACACCTCAAGTTCCCGATTGGTCAGGGTGTCCAGACTGAACCCCACGGCAGACGGTTTTCTTGAGATCATTCGACTGAGCAATTTTTCCTTGATCTTATCACTGGCGTAAATATGCCCGGACAGGACCTGACGCACCGCCTCCACCACCTGGGCGATGGCTCGCTGTTTCATCACATAGCCTCTGGCACCAGCCATCAACGCCCGTTCTGCATACATGGAATCATCATACATGGACAAAACCAGGATCGGCAAATCAGGACATTTGCCGCGCAGTTCCGCCACCAGGTCAATACCGTTGCTTTCGGCCAGGGAAACATCCACAATCATAAGATCAGGCATGTCCTGTTCAATGATCTGCCGGGCTTTTCCCGCCGTGTTTGGACAAGCCACCACCGTCAGATCCGGTTCTCGGTTGATCAGTTCACTCATACCCAGGCAGAAAATGGGGTGGTCATCCACAATAACAATGTGGGATTTTTGATGGGTCTGAATCATGCCGGGGCATTCTCCTTTTTAGCAATTTTTATCCGGGGCAGACGAACTCAGATTGATGCCTGTCCAGAAATAAGAATTTTCATCCAACGAGGGTTCGAAGAAGAGCTCCGCTCACAATTGGGAAAAAAGGCTATTTCTGGATAGGCACCATACTGACATGAATCTGTGTTCCCTTTGGTCCTGTATCAATGTTGAACTGCGCATCAATGATTTTAGCCCGGTAGGCCATGATCTGCAAGCCAATGCCCCGGCCCGAAGGCTCAGGGACAATGCCGGTACCATTGTCCGTCACCGTCAAATGAATCAGACCATCTGCCCCATCCCGGATCAAAGCAATCTTTATCCGATCGCAGTTTGAATGTTTAACCGCGTTGTTCACGGCTTCCCTTGCAATATGGTAAAGATGAATGGCACAGGAATCTTCCATGATATCCACGCCCTCGTCCATGCGGCACTCGAATCGGATACCGGGGTAATAGGAAAACTGATCGGCAATCTCCTCCAGGGCTGACTGAAATCCATGGCTGACCAGATGAACCGGACAAAGGCCCCTGGCAAGCAGCCTGGTCTTTTCCACAGCATCTTCCATGAGCACGCCCATTTTCCGGGCAAGTTCTGCGGCGGGGTCGTTCCGGGATTTAAGATCTTTCCAGATCACGGCGGTCAGACCTGAAATGCCGATGAGATGAGGACAAAGATCGTCATGAAGCTCCTGGCCGATGTTCATCCGTTCCCGGTCCCCGGCCTGCATTACCTGTTTTTCAAGTTTTTTGGACCGGGTAATATCCCGCTCTAACTCCTGATGGGCTGATTCAAGCTGGTCCATGAACAGGTTAAAATACCGGGCAAGCTGACCCACCTCGTCGCCTGCGCGGCACTCCATCCGGGTGGAGTAATCCCCTGCCGTGGCCGTGCTGAACCGGGCCATGAGCTGGCGAAGCGGTGTGGTAATGGTTCGGCTGAGGCCAAAGGTCACGGCCAACATGATACTGAAAAACAACAGGGAGATGCCTAAAAACACATTGCGGATGGTTTTCAACGGCTGGTAAAGCTCATCCAGGTAGGATGACGACGCCACAATCCACTGGTATTCGGGAATATAATTAAAAATCACCAGTTTTTTGCGTGCCCGGGTCTCCCCGGGATTTTTCCAGTAATAAACAGACCGGCCCTTTTTGCGTTGCATCATGTCTTTGAGATATTGATTGGGCAATTCAGGGGTTTGAAAAATATTAACATCCTGCAGGGCCGGATGGATGATGGCCCGGCCGTTCCTGTCAAAAACAAAGGCATAACCGCTTTGCCCGAATTTTAAAGAGAGGATACTCTGCCTGAAATCCTGGACATTGACAAGCCTGATGAATTCAGACCGGTAGGCCGAGGCGGCAATAATCCAGTCCCAGGGTTCAAAACGCGCCATATAAAGGGCTTTAGGCCGAATATTTTTTTCTCCGGGATTTTTCCACTCATACTCCAGGTATCCCTGTTTTTTTTCCATCATCTGCCGGACAAAGGCGTATTCAGCCAAGTTGCTGCCGATGAGTTCGGCTCTTGGGTGCACAACCACATCCCCGCGACTGTCCAAACAATAAAGATAGCCCGATGTTCCGATGGTCTGGCTTAAAATCACGCCAGTCGCTCTTTTGCGGGCATCCTCCCGGGAAAGGGCGCCGGCCAGGCTTTTTTGGTACAGATCGTTCAGTATGTCCAGATTCTTTTCCGCCACGGCCCGCAGATGATTTTTAATGGCGACATTCACAGACGTATTGACCATATTATAAATCATGGCGGTGGTATTGGTCAGTTCGCTTTCAATGCGGTCTTCAATATTGTTGCGCACATAAACATAGATGAACAGGTTGCACAAAAACATGGACAGAAAAAAAATCAGGGAAAAACTGATGAGAAACTTATACCGGATCTGAAGCGAGCTTAAAAAAAGCCGAATATCGAAAATTTTCCCCTGTTTGGTCTCTTTTGTTACATGTGTTGTTTCAAATTCAGTCACACCACCGTCCTATCAATTGATATGAATGCTGCCTGCTTTTAGCGTTAGGACAGGCAGGTATGGATTGTCAACAATAATGTTGATATAACAGCCATAGGCTGATCTGGGTTTTCACCGTGGTTCAGCCCACAACGAATATTGAAAAATCTATATAGGTTTACACAGACTTTCTTATAACAGCCATGGGCTGGGCTGTCCCAACCCGAGACAAAATATCAAAAAAGACGGAAAATACCATGAAATTCAAAAAAGTTATTGCTCGCTTCGATACAGATAATATTGACCTTGCCGAAGAAATGATCTGTTATATTTTCTTTTCATTCAACCTGAAAGGCGTCATCTGCGAGGTTCCCATTCCCGAACCGGATGAGGGTTTTGGCACCCGGACCCTGAAAAACCCTGAGCACAACAGCATTATCGGCTATCTGCCGGACACCGATGATTCCGATATCATAATTTCCAAAATCAAAAAACGTCTGGCAGAATTGTCGGATATGGCTGTCCAGGTGAATGTTTTATCGGAAATTGTGGATGAAAAAAACTGGGCCCATGCCTGGAAGGAGTATTTCAACGTTACCCGGATTACGGACAAAATTGTGGTGAAACCCGAATGGAAGGACTATACCCCAGCCCCCGGAGAGATTATCATCCACATTGACCCCGGTATGGCATTTGGTACGGGTACCCACCCCACCACATCCATGTGCCTGGCCCTTTTAGAAGAACATGTAACGCCGGGCAAAACCCTGTTGGATGTAGGATGCGGGTCGGGCATACTGATGATCTGTGCCGCAAAGCTTGGGGCAAAAGCCATGACCGGCATTGATGTGGACCCTATGGCCGTGGATATCACCCGACAGAATTTGGAAAAAAACGGGATTGCATTTGACGGCGTCACCCTTGGGGTCGCAACCTTGGATAAAACACCAGAAATCCAATATGATATTATCTGTGCCAATATTATTGCCCAGGTGATCGCACCCATCATGCCGGATATTGCGGCCCGCCTGGCCCCGGACGGAAACGCCATCCTTTCGGGCATCATTCAGGAGAGATTAACGGACATCTACGCAGCCCTGGATACGCAAGATCTTGAGTGTGTCAAAAAAAGCACCCAAGATGAGTGGGTGGCGCTGGTGGTTTGCCGTAAAAAATAATCCGGCTATACAACCAGGGCATGCGGTTTTTAGCCGGGTACAATGACTGTTCAATGGTAGGGTGGGCACGCTTTTTGTCCCCACCGGTTGTCCATAAAGTTGAGCCCATCTGATTTATCGTTCAGGCACAGAATGTTATACATACAATGGTGGGCAACACTGCGCTTTGCCCACCCTACCTGACTAATAAACGTTGCTGAGTAGAACGCCCCCCACAGGATCTATCTCTTGCCCCTGTGATCCGTTTATAACACCTTGATTCCCTGATACAGATATGATTTAATCTTCAGGCTGTCACTCATGATGTTCCAACGGGACATGGAAAAAAACAATTTAACGAACAATCTTAACGGGGAAAGGGATATTTTGCCTGAGCTGAACATTGAAACCGTAAGCCAGACAACGGTAATGCTTTTTTCAGGAAGGCTGGATGCCCCGGGCGTGGCCCGATTATGGGATACCGCAGTTAAAACGGTTAAAAAGCCAAACCAGGGGAGAATCCGGATAGACCTTGAATCCGTTGATTACATGGACATGGCCGGTGCCACCTTTATCTCTCATTTAAGCCGCCTTGCAGGCAGCACGCCGGCGGAACAATCCGACTTCGTGACCGGCGTGAAAAAAGAGTTTGCTCCCCTTCTGGATCTATCCCAAAAATCAAAAAACGAGGCATTACCCCCCCCGCCGAAGGTGTCCTATATTGAAAAAACCGGCAAAGATCTGGTTACGTCCCTTGAAGATGCCAAAATGTTTATCACCATGGTTGGAGAAATCACAGTCGCCCTGTTTTCGTGCTTAAAAAATCCGGGCCGTGTCCGGTGGGCCGACACCTGGATGGTGGCGGAACGCTCCGGGGTCAACGCACTGCCCATTGTGGCACTGATTTCATTTATCGTGGGCCTGGTCATGGCGTTCCAGGCCGCCATTCCCATGCGTATGTTCGGCGCGGAAATATATGTGGCCAACCTCATCGGCATTGCCATGATCAGGGAACTTGGGCCTCTGATGACCGCCATTGTGCTGGCCGGCCGTTCCGCATCGGCCTTTGCCGCAGAAATCGGCACCATGAAAATCAACGAAGAAATTGACGCGCTCACGGTCATGGGTATGGAGCCGGTCAGGTTTCTAATCGTACCGAGGGTCATTGCCGCCACTCTGATCACGCCGCTTTTAACGGTTTTCTCCAATTTTGTGGGCATCCTCGGCGGCATGGTTGTCGTTCTCTCCTTGGGCTACCCCCCCATTGCCTATTATAACCAGGTGGTAGGCTTTGTCACCTGGGAGGATCTTGCCGGGGGCCTTGCTAAATGTTTTGTATTCGGCCTTCTCATTGCCGCCACCGGTTGCATCCGGGGGTATCAAACATTGAGAGGGCCTTCTGCCGTGGGCGATGCCACCACAAGGGCCGTGGTATCCTCCATCATTTTAGTTGCCGTGTTTGACGGTATTTTTTCCATAATTTTCTTTTATCTGGGCATATGAACGAAACTATTATCAATGTCCGGCACCTTTTTGCCGGGTACAACAACAACGCCATTATGGAAGATCTCAACTTTGATGTCCAAAGTGGTGAGGTGTTTGTTATCCTCGGCGGTTCCGGCTGCGGCAAAAGCACGGTGCTCAAACACATGATCGGCCTGGTGCCGCCGGTGTCCGGCCAGGTCTTCATCCATGGCGAAGATATAATAACGGCCCGGGGAGGAGAACGCAACCGACTGCTTGCCACCATTGGTGTGGCGTTCCAGAACGGTGCGCTGTTCGGCTCCATGACCGTGCTGGAAAATATCACGCTGCCCCTGATCGAGTTCACGGATCTTCCCCGGGAAGCCATTGAAGCCATTGCCCGGGTCAAACTTGATCTGGTTGATATGGGGCATGCCCTCTATCTTCTGCCCGACGAGTTGAGCGGCGGCATGAAAAAAAGGGCCGCCATTGCCAGGGCCATGGCCCTTGATCCGGCCATCCTTTTTCTGGACGAGCCCTCTGCCGGGCTGGACCCCCTAACCTCCGCCGAACTGGACCGCCTTATTTTGGAACTGGCAAAATCCCTTAAAATCACATTTGTCATTGTCACCCATGAACTTGAAAGCATTCTGAGCATTTCCGACCGGGTAATCATGCTGGGCAAAGAAAAAAAAGGCATCATTGCCCAGGGCGATCCCAAAAAGCTCAAAGCGGATCCGTCAAACCCATATGTATATAATTTTTTTAACCGGAACCCATCATAATCCTTTGGAACCCGAGCTATGACACAGAAAACCAATTATTTCAAACTCGGCCTTTTTGTCATCCTGGCCTTTGCACTGACTGCAGCCATGCTTATTGCCTTTGGTGCAGGTAAGTTTTTCAAAACAGAAACCCTTGCCGAGACCTATTTTAACGAATCCGTCCAGGGCCTGAACATCGGATCGGAAGTTAAATACAAAGGGGTAAAGATCGGTGCTGTAAAATCCATTACCACCCCCACAAAAGTTTATGACATTGCCTCAAATTATGTATTGGTCACCTTTTCCCTGTCCGAAGACTGTTACGTGGGTCAAACCGGGAAAAAGCCCAAAGAACGTATGAAAAAAGCGGTCGACGACGGGCTTTCCGTCTTTTTATCCTTTAACGGCCTGACCGGGTCAGCATATCTGGAGACCGATTACAAAAAAAACGGGCCGGATGACCTGCAAATCTCCTGGACCCCGGAAAATCTTTATGTGCCGTCCCAGTCCAGCAACATCAAACAGGTATCAGACGCAATCAGCCAGGCCATGGAAACCTTAGGCTCCATGGATTTTAAAGAGATGAAAGAGGATTTTTCGGCCCTTCTCAAAAGCCTGAATATCACAAAGGTATCGACCTTGGCAGAAAGCCTGCTCAAAGAACTTCGCCAGACCAACAAGGACCTGGCCAAAATCCTGACATCCGGTCAGGTCAAACAGATTCTGACGGATGCAGGCGCATCGCTCACAGACCTAAAGCAGATTGTTCATGCCGCAAAAGTTCCCATTAAACAAACCCTGGCAGATATTAATACGGCATCAGGCAGTTTCAAACGCATGACCACCGGGCTGGAACAAAATTATGAAGGGAAATTAACCGAAATGGCCGATAGAATGGATACGGTTCTGGCTGGCCTTGAAAAAACATCCCGGCTACTGGAAAACATGATCTGGACCAATGCCGACGTCATTGAAAAAACCATAGGCAACCTGGAGAATACCACTGAAAACCTCAACCAGTTCACCCGGGAACTACGTGACTTCCCGGGCAGCCTTCTCATGGAAGCGCCGCCTAGGGCATCAACATCAAAAAAGGAGAAATAATCCGTTATGAACCACCTTCGTCCCTTAACGCGTTTGCCCTTTTTCATGATGATAACCTGCATCTTAACTGCAGCCGCCTTTTTAACCGGATGCGGAATTAAAAATGATTACACGAAAAAACAGATGTTCAGACTGTATGCCGACGGCAACGCCCCTTCCGGCCAAAGCAACCGCTCAGCCGGGGCTCCTTTGGTGATCAAACGCCTGGACATTTCGCCGGAATTCAGCGGCGCGGGATTTGTCTACCGGGTGGGTCAAAACCGGTTTACCCAGGATTATTATAACAACTATATAACATCACCGGCCCGCATGATCAGTGATGTGATGCTTGAAGCCCTGGTCGATACGCCTCAATTTGCCCCGGCACCCCAAAACCGGATTCCGGACGATATCTTTCAGTTATGGGGTAAAATTACAGCACTTTATAGTGACCAGCGCAATACATCTGCGGTATCGGCGGTGGTGACCATGGCGCTCAACCTTGACCGGTTGAACAAAGACGGGTTTACACCGATTCTGTCAAAAACCTATTCCAGGCAAATTCCCCTGGGCAAGAATACCAGTCCCCAAGCCTATATCCAGGCCCTTAATAGTGGACTATCCGAAATTGTCAAAGATATTGTGTCGGATTATCAAAACTTACCGACCCGACAAGCTGTTACGGAATAAATAATTTTTAGGATATATTTTATATGAAATTTCGCCCCTGCATTGATCTTCGAAACGGCCAAGTAGTCCAGATTGTGGGCGGCACCCTGTCTGACAAAACCCAGGACAGCCTTATCACCAATTTTGAAAGTGCCCGAACCCCGGCACAGTTTGCACAGATGTACCAGGCTGACCAGCTTTTCGGCGGCCATGTCATTGCCCTTGGCCCTGGAAATACCCAGTCCGCTCTTGAAGCCTTGCAAGCCTTCCCCGGCGGTCTTCAGATGGGTGGTGGTATTCATCCTGAAAATGCACACACCTTTCTGGATGCAGGCGCATCCCATGTCATCGTGACGTCTTATGTGTTTTCCAAAGGCCGCATGGACATGGACAAGCTCAATACCCTGGTGAATGCCGTGGGCAAAAAACGCCTGGTTCTGGATCTAAGCTGCCGTAAAAGGGACGGACAATTCTGGATTGTAACGGACCGCTGGCAAAATTTCACAGAAATGGCCGTAACCCCCGCCACCATCGGACATCTGTCCGCATTCTGTGACGAATTTCTCATTCACGGTGTGGATGTGGAAGGCAAAATGCAGGGTATCCAGGAAGAACTGGTGACACTACTGGGGGAGCACAGCCCCATCCCAGCCACCTATGCCGGCGGCGCAGGCCATTTTTCAGACCTGGACCGGGTAAAAGACCTTGGCCAGGGCCGTGTGGACCTGACCATCGGTTCAGCCCTGGACATATTTGGCGGCACCATCCCTTACCAAGAGGTCGTGGCGTGGCACAAGACTCAAAAATAGCCATCCAAACAGAGAAGATCTATATAGTACCTGAATGGGAATTCGTGTTTGGGCGAAAAGTTGCCCAGATGCAAGGCGCAAGCAAAGCTGAAACCGGAGCGTACTATAGTACGTGAAGCCCGATTTAATGATTTGGCAGCTTTGTGCAGCAACGCCGCAGGTGGTGGGTGACTTTTCGTTCAAACACTAAATAAATGATTTTATCCTGGCCTCTAAAGCCTCCTTGGGCAAAGCCCCTGTGACCTGATCCACCAGACTGCCGTTTTTCACGAAAAGCATGGTGGGAATGCTTTGAATGCGGTATTTTGAGCCGGTTCCAGGATTTTCATCCACATTGACCTTGGCAATTTTAAGCCGCCCCCGGTACGTTTTTGCCAGGCCATCCAGAATGGGGCCCACAGCCCGGCAGGGACCACACCAGGGGGCCCAGCAGTCCACCAGCACCGGCAGGGATGACTGCATGACCTCCTGATCAAAATTGGCATCCGTAACATTCACGGGGGTATCAAAAATTTCAAATCGCAACATTGTTCCGCACTTGCCGCACTTGGGGCTTTCCGAAATCTTGTTTTCAGGCACCCGGTTTTTTGCCCCACACTTCGTACACCGAATAATCAATTGGTTCTCACCCATGTTTTTTATCCCTCTTTCTTAATGGTGAAATAAAATACTCAATGCGACTATAAGGACCGATGTCCTCAGTGCCCGCAATGGCAATAGCTTGAAAGCCCCAAAATTTTAGCCGGGGCACTGATGGTCACCCCGAAAAAGATGGCAGGTTTACCGCTGCTCAAAAAATGGGTAATGGTGCCGTTCACAATGGTTGACCCGGTGGCAAATATCATGTCACACCAGTCAAGGGCTTCCTCGAAATTTTCCCCGGATT
This sequence comes from Desulfobacter hydrogenophilus, assembly GCF_004319545.1. Lineage (NCBI taxonomy): Bacteria > Pseudomonadati > Thermodesulfobacteriota > Desulfobacteria > Desulfobacterales > Desulfobacteraceae > Desulfobacter > Desulfobacter hydrogenophilus. Next base: position 427,778 of record NZ_CP036313.1, read on the forward strand.
CTATACGCACCCCAAACTTTTCGGAGCCCACGTTGTCCGGGTCAAGGTCCAGGACCCGCACCGTATTCTGTTTGGCAAGATATTCCAGAAATCTGGGTTGAAGCCCGACCAGAAGAATCTTTTTCCCTGAAAACTGCGGTTGTTCAATCAGATTGTTGGCACACTCCACCGGTTCCTTGTCCTTGCAATGTATTGTTTTTTCACAAAGATCCAAGGCTCTGTAAACCGCATTGAGCCCTGCAATGAAAATTGCTCGGTCACTGGTTTTTGTGTGGTCCAATTCAAGCAGACCATCCACGGACAAAGAGATATCCGTGTACTCGTCCGTAAAGGACTGACCCACAGCCCCGTTAAACGTTGCCGCCATCATCACCTCTTTACCTTTGACAATGGGGTAGTCATCATGCTCCGGGGTGCCGATGGCCTCTTCTACGGACAAAGGTTTACACTTGATGTCAATTCTTTTGTTTGCCAGGTCGTGGCGGACAATTTCTGATTTTAAGGCGTCTTTTAGTTGAATGTAAATGTCGTTGATATTCATTTTATTTCCTTCTATTCGTTCAGGCCGAAGAGCAAACAGTTTCTATGTGTTGGGCGTGTCTTTTAGTTTTCCGGCCCGTCAAAAAAACCTAACGGCCTACTATACTGCCTTAAACTCATCTTGAAAACAAGCAAATGACCTGGCACTGACGGCATGTTTCCTAAAACAAGCAGATGGACTCTTTTGACCATACGCCTTTACCGCTTATGGCTGTTCCAGGTCTTAACCAGATTTGCTGCTTGAAGCCCTGGGTCATCTGCCTCAGATATCGCAGATACAACGAAAAAACCGGCAACGCCGGTCCGGGCAAGCGACGGTATGTCGGCAAGTTTGACGCCGCCGCCAACCACGACGGGAAGCGAACTGAGTTGGGCAAGTGTTGTAATATCCTCAATACTTCTTGTAATTCTTTTTCCGTCCACATCAAGCCCGCTGTCCGGTTTGGTCTGGGTTTCATGCAAAGGACCTGCGCCAAAATAATCAATAAGGCTGACATCGGCATTTTTTATATACTCAAACAATTCATGGGTCCTGGCGGATAAGCCGACAATGGCATCAGGGCCTAGATATTCCCGGCAAACGTCCACGGGTATATCCGATTGGCCCACATGGATGCCGTCAACGCTTATACCTTGTTTTTTGGCCGCCAGCACCACGTCAAGGCGGTCATTCACCAACAGGGTCACAACGTCGGATTTACCGGTTTGCGCGATGGCTTCGGACGCCTGGCCGGTTAATTCAATCAATTCCCTGGCAGACGCTGTTTTGGATCGGACCTGCACGCATGTAATGCCGGCCTCCACCGCATCCCGGATAATGAACGCCACAGGACGCCCTTTGGTATTCTCCGGGCCCACCACAAAATAGGCTGAAATATCCAGTTTACTTCTCATGCGTATTTGTCCCTTTCAAAATACCATTAACTTTATCCACTTTGGCTGTCATCATGTCCGTAAATCCAGGCCGGACATCGGCTTTCAAAACAACGCCCGTACGGATGCCTTTTTCGGCAAGCACAAAGGTTGCGTCCTTTACAACCTTCATCACATCATCCCATGGGCCTTCTATCTCTGTGAACATGGAATTGGTTCGATTTTTAAGACCGGATTCCCTTATGATTTTTATAACTTGTGCAACCTCTCCGCTAAGCTCGTCCCCTGTCCCGCAAGGTGATATGGCAACTGAAACCAATGTATTCATCTATTAAATCTCCTCAATGTCAAATGGGTTTTCTGCAATGTCCCTGGGTTTTGCTTTATACAATTCGTCCAAAAAATGAACCTGAAAACTTGCCGGTGCATCTGTTTTTTCAGCGGCGCGAGAACCGGCCAGATTATAAACAGCCGTGCCGGTCAATGCTGCGATAAACGCAGGGGCCGCAGTGGCATAAACAGCCATGACGCCGCCCAAAGAGCAGCCTGATCCGGTAATTTTTTCCATAAAGTGTGAGCCGCCATGACAGAGGGCTACAACAGAACCATTGGTAACCAAATCCTGCTTGCCCGACACGGCCACAGCCCCACCGGTCCATCGGGCCAGGGCCACGGCCCCATCCTTGGCTGCGCTGACCGTATCCTGGGAATCCACCCCCCGGACATTGGATGTTTTTGTGCCGCCATCCAGCCCCCATAACCCGGCCAGGGCAATAATTTCAGAGGCATTCCCACGGATGATACTGGGTTTACAGGATTTAAATGCCAGCAACAACCGGGTGCGAAGCTCACCGATGCCAATGGCCACAGGATCCAGGACCCATGGTTTTGCGCTGTTATGAAGCGTTTCTGCCATGCCGGGTAAGGTCTTTTCATAGACAGGCTCTATGGTGCCCATATTTATGTAAGCGGCACCACCGGCCTGGGACAAAAATTGGGCTTCATCGGGCATATAGACCATGGCTGCCGAACCGCCCACGGCAAGCTGGGCATTGGCGACAAAGTTGATGGTCACCGTGTTGGTGACGGATCCTGCCATGGGATTGGTTTGCTGTACGGTTTCAACGGCATGAATTATTTCGGCTTGAATATCTTTTTTAAGACTCATTTATAATTACTCCTTCCGCTGGTATTATCCAGATCAAGTTCAATGGTATAATCTCAGCCCTGCGGTCAAGGCCGCATTCAGTCCGTTACCCACAGACAGGCACCCATTTATATTTCTGCCTTTTTAACTTTTTTTTGCCTTTATTGTCATCTCTTTTTCCAGGGCAATTCCATGTAAACATATCCTGGAAATAAAAATAAGGGTTCTCTCCAATATAATTGATTCTTGGATGTTGAGCGCATGATATATATCCCTGCCGGGACCATATTTCAGGTTCTTGATAATCTTTTTATCCTTTGTTATACTTTTTTTGAAAATAAAAAAAGTTCCTTTCCTTGAAGGATGTATGTTGTTACGGCTCTATCAAGTTTTCATTATATTCTTCAAGCATACAGTTAAACATTCGTTTCCGAAAAAAAACGTTGGCAACTTCTTGATCTCAATTTTTTATGAAGGAGGAAAGATGAGTGACGCTGTAGAAATATACAAGCCCCAACATAAAGTACGTGTCATCACAGCAACGTCCCTTTTCGACGGCCATGACGTGTCTATAAACATGTTTCGAAGGCTGCTTCAAAGCACCGGTGCTGAGGTGATCCATTTGGGCCACAACCGTTCCGTAAAGGAAATTGTGGACGCAGCCATTGAAGAAGATGCCCAGGGCATAGCCGTTTCCAGTTATCAGGGAGGGCATATCGAATTTTTCAAATATATCGTAGATCTTTTGAAAGAGCAAAATGCCTCTGACATTAAGGTTTTCGGCGGCGGCGGAGGCGTTATTGTGCCCGATGAGATTCAGGCGCTTCATGATTACGGCGTAGCCAGGATATATTCTCCTGAAGACGGCACACGGATGGGACTGCAGGGAATTATCAACCATATGGTAAAGACGATTGATTTTTCCACGGTAGAGGATGATGCCGTTGATTTTAAATTGTTGTCTTGTGAAAACAAACGTCTGGTGGGCAAGGCGATTACCGCAATGGAACAAGCCAAGGCTTCCGGCAACGGCCATTTGGACCATTTCAGGGCCCAACTATTGAAAAAAACAGGAAACAGAACTGTGCCGGTCATGGGCATCACCGGAACCGGTGGGGCGGGGAAATCTTCGCTGATTGACGAACTGATTATTCGCATGATCAATGATGTAAAAGATATGAAGATCGCTGTTATCAGTTCGGACGTATCCAGAAGAAAAACCGGCGGTGCCCTTTTGGGGGATCGCATTCGAATGAACGCCATCGGAAATGATCGTGTCTACATGCGCTCCCTGGCGACGCGAAAAGCCCACTCGGAAATCCCGGAGGCACTGGGAGACGTCATTTCTGTGGTCAAGGCCGCCGGATTTGATTTTATCATCGCCGAAACCGCCGGCATAGGTCAGGGGGATTCCCAAATTACCGACCAGGTGGATTGCGCCATGTATGTTATGACGGCCGAATTCGGGGCGGCAAGCCAGTTGGAAAAAATAGATATGCTGGATTACGCGGATCTGATTGTGGTCAACAAATTCGAAAAAAGAGGAGGAGAGGACGCTGTCAGGGATGTTCGCAAGCAGGTGCAAAGAAACCGGAATGCATGGGACATGCAGTCGGAAGATATGCCGGTATTCGGCACCATTGCCTCCAAATTCAACGATGACGGTGTAACCGCCCTTTATCAAGCCCTGCTGCAGACTATTTTTGAAAAAACCGGGGTTAAATTTGAAAGTCGGCGCCCTAAAGTCGATGTAAAAACATCGTCATCAAAAACGGTGGTCATCCCGCCGGAGAGAACACGCTATCTCTCAGAAATTGCCGACACCATCCGAGACTACCACAAGCGCACGCAAATACAGACCCAGGCCATCCGTAAGGTCTGGCACCTGGAAGAAACGGCCAAAGCCATTGATGAGAGTCTGCTTGACGGGGATAAAACAGAACTGATCGAACATTTAAAAAGGGAAATTGACGCCGCCAGGGGAAGCGTTGATGGCGAGGCCAAGGAATTGGTAACACAATGGGATGACATGAAGGACGCCTATACAAAGGACGAACTGGTATACACGGTTCGGGGCAAGGAAATAAGAGTGCCTTTGTATACCCAATCCTTATCCCATCAAAAAATCCCCAAGATCAGTCTGCCCAAATTCAAGGACCCTGGAGAAATCTACCGGTGGCTGCGGCGGGAAAATCTTCCCGGGTACTTCCCTTATACGGCCGGTGTGTTTCCGCTAAAACGGGTGGGGGAAGACCCTACGAGAATGTTTGCCGGAGAAGGAGACCCGGCCAAAACCAATACCCGTTTTCACCTGCTTTCCGGTGACTACGAGGCCAAAAGACTGTCTACGGCATTTGATTCGGTCACGTTGTACGGGTGTGACCCAGAGTTGCGGCCGGATATTTACGGCAAGGTCGGCAACGCAGGCGTCAGTGTATGTACGTTGGAAGATGTCAAAGTACTATACAGCGGGTTTGACCTGTGCGCGCCTTCCACGTCCGTTTCCATGACCATCAACGGGCCGGCGCCTATCATTCTTGCCATGTTCATGAATACGGCCATTGATCAGCAGGTGGACAAATACACAAAAGAGAACGGTAACGCCCCGACAAAGCAGGTGTATCAAAATATTCGTGAATCGGTACTAAGCAATGTTCGCGGCACGGTTCAGGCGGATATTTTGAAGGAAGATCAGGGTCAGAATACTTGTATTTTTTCCATTGAATTTGCCCTGAAAATGATGGGGGATATCCAGCAGTTTTTTATCGAAAACAATGTGCAAAATTTTTACTCCGTATCCATTTCAGGCTATCACGTCGCTGAAGCCGGGGCCAATCCCATTACCCAACTGGCCTTGACCCTTTCCAACGGCTTTACCTATGTGGAATACTACCTTTCCCGGGGCATGCCCATTGACAGTTTCGGGCCCAACCTGTCATACTTTTTTTCCAACGGCATGGATCCCGAATATACGGTCATCGGCAGAGTTGCCCGAAGAATCTGGTCCATTGCCATGAAAGAAAAGTACAACGCTTCGGCACGGTCTCAAATGCTGAAATACCACATCCAGACATCCGGGAGATCGTTGCACAGTCAGGAAATCCAGTTCAACGACATCCGGACCACCTTACAGGCCCTTTGCGCGGTATATGACAATTGCAACAGCCTGCATACCAATGCGTTTGACGAAGCCATTACAACCCCTACGGCGGAGTCGGTGCGACGGGCCCTGGCCATCCAGATGATTATCAATCGGGAATGGGGATTGACCAAAAATGAAAATATGAACCAGGGAAGCTTTATCGTCGAAGAGTTGACGGATCTGGTGGAACAGGCTGTCCTGAGAGAATTTCACCGTATCTCGGAACGGGGTGGTGTGTTAGGCGCCATGGAAACGGGATATCAGCGAAGCAAAATTCAGGAAGAATCCGTCTACTATGAGACATTGAAGCACAATGGAGAGCTTCCCATTATCGGTGTCAACACGTTTCGTGACCCGAATATGGAAGACGAGGTGTCGGCACAAAGCAATGCCGGCTGTGAACTGGCCAGAGCCACGGAGGAGGAAAAACAATCCCAGTTAATGCGACTGGCTGATTTTCAAAAACAGAATGAAAAAGAAGCGCCCCAAGCTCTGGAGAAACTTCAACGGGTGGTCCTTTCAGGGGACAACATCTTTGAAGAATTGATGGAAACGGTTAAGGTCTGCAGCCTGGGGCAGATTACCAGGGCTCTTTACGATGTGGGCGGCCGGTATCGCAGGAACATGTAGCCGAAAATAGAGAAAGATCCTTACAGACAAGGGCAAGAAGCTATACCAAATTTTAAATCCGGCAGATAGACCGTGGCTGCCGAACCGCCCACGGCAAGTTGGGCATTGGCGACAAAATTGATGGTCACCGTGTTGGTGAGGTATCCTGCCATGGGATTGGTTTTCCTTACGGTTTCAACGGCATGAATTATTCCGGCTTGAACATCTTTTTTAAGACTCATTTATCATTACTCCTTCCGCTGGTATTATCCAGATCAAGTTTAATGGTATAATCTCAGCCCTGCGGTTAATGACGCATTCAGTCCGTTAACCACAGACAGGCACCCACTTATATTTTGCCTTTTTTAACTTCTTTGGCCTTTCTTGTCACCTCTTTTTCCAAGTCAATTGCATGCAAACATATCCTGGAAATAAAAAAGGATAGGCTTGGATGGGCCTTCGTCTGAAAAGCGGACTTTGTCACACAAGTAGTTCACTCCTTAAGCATTTCGGTTGAATCTGCTTAATTCTATTGGGTAAACCTCCACCTCCGGTGGAGGACTCGAAAAGTTTGACAGTTCCGGGAGTTGAAAATAAACAACCTTCCTTAAGTTAGCCGCTCAAAGCTATTAAAGGAAGGTTGTATGAAAGATTATAAAAGTTTAAAGCATTCAAAGTGGTATTGCAAGTATCATGTGGTTTGGATTCCAAAATATCGGAAGAAAGTTATTTACGGGCAATTACGTCGGGAACTGGGGTCAATACTACATGGTTTGGCAAAACAAAAAGAATGCGAGATCGAAGAAGGACATTTGATGACAGACCATGTTCATATGCTGATCTCCATTCCACCCAAATTTGCCGTGGCTCAGGTAGTTGGGTTCATCAAGGGGAAAAGTGCTATTCAGATAGCACGTCAGTTTTGTGGTAAAAAAAGGAACTATAATGGTGAAAAATTTTGGGCCAGAGGTTATTTTGCATCAACAGTAGGAATCGACGAACAAACTGTTCGAGCATATATCCGGCATCAAGAAAAAGAGGATCAACGTTGCGAACAGATGAACTTGTTTGATTAAACCGCGCCTTTAGGCGCTTTTAAAAGACCGCTTTGAGCGGTTAACAATCAAGCCCCCAGTTTCACTGGGGGTCATGACTTCCCTTATCAAGCTCCTAAACAGTGAAATAATTTTAAACTTATACTGTTCTGATACAGGGTTAGAGTGTACTATTAATTAAAATGACACTTTTCATGAGGAAGGCCATTTTTTTTAGGAATGATAAATGAGGCAGAATAAAATCAGACAAGAAATCGAAACGTTGGATGTCTTTAAAGAATTTTGCTGGGAGGGGATATATGGGACTCTTATAATCACCCGGCAAAGGCGGGCCTTAAAACCGATCTTGTCTGGTATGAAGAAACACGAGAAGGGCTTTAGGAGATAAAAAATGAACATCAACGCCAGCATCATCGACCAGCGGGTCACCGGTATTGTCGAGGATCACCCAGAGTGGTTACCGGAAGGCTCTGATATTAACAAGAAGAAGTCAGCGGCATTTGTGCTGTTGTGCATCTCAACTTGCCTTGAGATGCCTCTTGAGGATGCTGCTGAATTGATTACCGAAGGCGGCAACGATGCGGGGGTTGATGGACTCCATGTTGGCGAGGTGGAGGATGGGGAGTTCCTGGTCACGATCTTCCAGGGCAAATACAAGGTAAAGGATCTGAAAGGTGAAGCAAATTTCCCAGAAAACGGTGTTCAGAAAGCTGTTGATACCGTACAAGTGCTTTTTGATCCCTACCGTAGGGTCGCGTTAAACAAAAAGATAGCACCAAAAATTGAGGAAATCCGTTCTCTTATTAGGGATGCCTACATTCCCAATGTACGTGTCATCTTATGCAACAATGGCGCACAATGGACGGAGCAGACTGGCAATTGGATAAATGAGGCGAAAAAAGATTACGGCGACAAGGTTGACTTCGTCCATTTCAATCACGACTCCATAGTCAACATCCTGCAAAGAAGCAAAAAGGTTGATACCACATTGACCTTGAATGGCCAGGCGATTGTCGAAGACATGAATTACATGCGCGTGTTGGTCGGACGTGTTTCAGTGCAAGAGATTCATAGACTGTTTAATGACCATGGAGACAAGCTTCTAGAAAGAAATATTCGCCGCTACCTCGGCCTCCACACGAATCGCGTTAACACAGCTATTCATGAAACGCTTTGTGATTCACAACGATCGGATAAATTTTACTTCTACAACAACGGTATAACAGTGGTCTGTGAAAAATTTGATTACAATGCCTTTCAAAAATCGGACTACAAAGTGCAGCTCAAAAATATGCAGGTCATTAATGGCGGTCAAACATGCAAAACGATTCAGGAAACCTTGAATGGTGATCTACCCGGCATAGTGGGCGAATCAGCCTATGTCATGGTTCGCATTTATCAACTCGCCGAGACACATAAGGATTTTGTACAAGACATCACTTATGCGACCAATAGCCAGAATCCTGTCGATTTGCGAGATCTTCGTTCAAATGACGAGATTCAAAAACAACTTGAAATCGGTATTGCTGATCTTGGCTATACATACAAACGTCAGTGTGAAGAGGGAGGTGGCGGCTCAAGTGTCATAACCAGTTCCATTGTTGCGGAATCGGTTCTGGCAATCTGGAGGCAACGGCCACATCAGGCAAAATTTCGGCGTAAAGAACACTTTGGAAAACTCTATGAAGATATCTTCAAGGATTTGAATGCGGCTCAAGCGCTGCTGGCCGTTCTGATTTTTCGGGCAGTGGAAAATGAAAGGAAACGCCCAACTTCTTCGACACCACCAGATTTCATGCCTTATGCATCGCATTACATTTCGATGTTGATTGGCAGAAAACTTATGGCTGACATGGGGGTCTCCCTGATAGAGGTTTCGCATCGCAACTTTCAGAAAATAGTTCAAAAATTCGAACATGGCCAAGCGGAATATCATGCAAACGCCGTGAACGATGTGATAGATGCTCTGAAAGCCTGTTACGGAGAGAGAGAAATATCTCTCCAACAACTTTCAGCGACCTTCAGGCGTGGAGATCTTCTTGAAACACTTGGATCACATGACTAATTCTTGGTAATACAGCACCGTTCATAACCCGAGACCACTAATTTTACCATACGGAATTTATTGCAAATTATACTTATACTGCCAATATTTTTATCGTGTCACCCGAATGACCCCATCACAGCGTTTATACATAGACAGATTATGGGGTTCCTTCGAATTCTGATAAAATTTTTGAAATTGGACGATTTTTTAACACCACAAAGAATCGGCTCATCCGATTCATTTTGAAATGCGTATGCTGTCCTCATATTTTACCCTGGAAGTGGCGTTTCAGATTGCCGACATGATCAGGGCACTAGGGCCAGGTTTATCCGGCGGAATAAAGCTTTTGATGCAGTGATCTCGGCTCGGCAGTTCTGCAAGGCCTTTACCTGAAAGGTCCATGGCCTGAACATGGGTGATAAATGCCCGGGCATAATCCAGATACGTGTTGACCGTTTTTCCGGGCACTTGTGACGCCGCACCAAACCCTTTATACCCGTCCTTGCCCGAGGCAATAAAATCATTGGCCACCACCACATAACTGCGCTCGTCCTCAAGCGGAACATATCGGCCGGACACGCGCTCCCGGACTTCCAGCCCGGAAAACCGGCTGCCAAAGGGCTTGCGCGCATCAATATCGTACCGCAGGCCGTAGGCATAGGGAAACGCACCTTTTGCATCGTTTTTCAGCACATATTCCAGGGCTTGTTCAAGGACTTGCCGGATCCTGTGGCCGGGCATTTCGATTTCAAACAGGGTATTTGAAAACGGCAGCATCCCGTAGACCGTGCTATAACGGATCGCCCCCTTTTGAATACCGGTACGGACCCCGCCGGCATTCTGTATGCACATGTCAGCATGGGGAACCTGCTCATAAAATGCCTGTGCCACCAGCGGAACCAGACGGCTTCCCAAAGGCATTGGTTTGGTGCCATGAACCTGGCCCGGCACCCGCACATGCGCCAGGTCCTGACGGGCGGTTCCGATAATGGTCTCGCCTTTTTCGGCCACCTGCCGGGAAAACTGATCCAGAACACCGGCAACTGCGGCATTTTCAGGGGCAATATCCAGACTATCGTCCCGGCTGATGCGGTCCAGAATTTTTTCTCGCTCAGCACCGGTAACCCGCTGCCGCTCTCCTGTAGCACCTTCCCGCCAGAATTGATCCCCCAGCACCAGGTGGGACCGTCCGGACCAGGCGGCCAGCCGGTCTCCCTTGAATCTCACATCAAGCTCCCCCAGCACCCGGCCGTGGGACCATGCCTGAACGATGCATACCGGATCACCTTCTTTGTTTTCGGAAATTACCGGATAGGGGCTGTCACAGGCCAGCCCGTAAGGCGCCAGATCACCCAGAAGCGTATGGCTGTGTCCGTCCACGATCACATCCACATCGCTGACCTGCCCGGCCAGGGACAAGATATTTTCATATCCGTAATGACTCAGCAGGATAATCCGGCCAATCCCCTTGGCCGAAAGCTCATCCACCGCTGCCTGAACGTATCGCACCTCATCGCCGAACAGCACCCCGGGACCGGGCCGAGAGGAGCGGCGAGTCACCTCTGAAATGGTCATGCCAATGATTCCAACCGGCCGGCCGTCAATTTTTTTCACCACATAAGGGGCAAACAGGTGTTCCAGCACATGCCCGGGGTCCACCCGGATATTGGCACTGACCACCGGCACCTTCAAAGACCGGATAAAACCGGCCAGCCACGAATCCCGGTTGTCAAATTCATGGTTGCCCAAAGCCATGGCATCAAAGGGCATGACATTCATCACCCCGGCATCTGCCCGGCCATCAAACAGGGTAAAGTACAAGGTTCCCTGAACCGCATCTCCGGCATGCAGCAGCAGCGTCTGCGCGGGTTTGACCGCCAGCGCATCCACAAGCCCGGCAACTCTGGCCATACCGCCGACCTCACAGATGGTGGACTGCCCCTCGAAAGTCAGTTCTGCGGTCTGGGGAGCCAGAAAGGAATGCACATCATTAAGATGCAGAATTTTGAGCTTTGTTTCGGAAGGAAAAGACCTGCAGCCCAGAGCGCTGAGCACCACGGCTCCGGCCAGCAGCAAAAAAAATCGGACCACAATACGTGTTTTTATTTTTCTTCTTTTTGGGGCCATTTAATAAGACTCAATTTTTTGCATTCTCTGACTATCAGGATAATTCAAAATTTTTTAATTGTTTTTTACCTCTATGTTTTTGTTCCGACCGACTGCTCATTCGTAAAAAAATAAACGCCACGGTTCACGGGCCGTAGTCCTTCGTGAAACCGCTTGTTATGGGTGATTTTGGGGTTGGTTTTAATTTCGCCCGCTGCTTTGTGGGTAACGGCTAAAGAGGTACTAACTATTTAATATTTCAGTTAAAATTACGAATTATGAGCCAGTAGTTCCTCTTATTGGACGAAGTTAAAACCAACCCCTCGTTTAATTAAAGAGTCAGATTTTATCCTTTCTGGATTTCTTCTCTTTTTTTTCATTACGCTTTTCTTTCAACGTTTTTTCTGATTTTTTCTTAACTGTTTTTTGTGCATCTCTTCCCTTAGCCATGAATTTCTCCTTTTTTCAGTCAGTCAGTCAGTTAAATATATTTATTGTATTTCCACTAATCCAGGGACACCTTATCTATTTTCTTTCGACCTGGCTTCATTGCCCTGAGCCGTCTGTCTAAGATAGCCTCCAAGTGCTTCACAAAAGTCTTTTTTCCCAACGGTCGGCCGGTTCGTTCATGCTTTCTGAACAATTCGATTTCAGATTCCTTAATATCAGAAGATAAAAAATCACCCCAGGGTGTATTGACAATCTCAAGCAATGGTCTTGTTTTGACAAGAATGTCATCCTTTTCATCCATATGTGCCCCGGCGCTGCTCCATTTCCAATCCTCAGGACGTTTTGCAAGACCGGCACGGACCGGATTATACTCGATATACCGCGTGCACGCCAGCAGGTATTTTTCTTCCATGATAAATGATGCGAACCGCCCCTGCCATAAATGACCGCGCCAACCTTCCCTGAAATTGATCATTCTCGTATATCCCCGGTGTGCTTCCCCGATGGCCAGATTTAATCCATCCTTGGTTTCAGGAACTGCAATAAGGTGAATGTGATTGGGCATCAAACAATAGGCCCATATTTCGACCTTATACCTCAAACACCATTCCGCCATCAAAGCGAGATAGGCTTTAAAGTCCTGATCTCTGAAAAATGTCTGCTGCCGTCTGTTCCCCCTTTGTGTAATGTGATGGGGAAAATCTGGTGCCACTGCCTTGCCATTCGTGCCATGAAAAGAGTTAAGCATAGCCTAAAGTCTCGCCAATAAAAGAAGGTGGTAAATCACCGCATTTTAGCTGATTTGGAACTATGAAATCCCCTTTAAAATTTGAAGATTTCGAAAGTGTCGCTGTAGTGCTAAGGAATGAGTCCGAAATAACTCAACTTGGGAGCGCGGGCGTCCCGCCGCATCTTTACTGCAGGCGGGACGCACGCGTTCCCGGATATAGCAAAATGGATAAGTTATTTAAGACCCGTTCCTAAGCTGCAGGAAAGTTACAGGCGATTGTCTTGCCTCTTTTCTCCCCTGCACCCTGGACAAATAAAAACTAACCGGTTATTTTAAACAAATGGTTAAATTTTTTCAAAACCTGACAAAAAAAGTTTAGGCAGAAAGGAGTCAGCAATGGCGGAGGCCGGCATTAGAGCGCATAAAAAAGACCAGTCTGTGCGCAAAATTTTAAATGCGGCCTTACTGGTTTTCAGCACCCAGGGATATAACGGAGCCCGGGTTGATGCCATTGCACGCAAAGCCGGGGTAAACAAAGCCATGATATATTACCGGATCGGAAATAAACTGGCCCTGTACCAAACGGTTATTCATGACATCTACCAGGACCGGGCAGCGCAGCTTCGCCGGGAAATCCAGTCCAGCACCACGCCCGAAGAAAAATTAAAAGCTTACATCGCCAGCGTTGCCGCCATCATGGATGCCCATCCCCATTTCACCCGGATCATGATACGGGAGATGGTTTCCGGGTGGGCCAATTTCGGCCCGGCCATCTTTGAAGAGGTGAGTGTGACCGTTAAGATAGTTCAGGCAATACTTGACGAAGGCGTGGAAAAAGGGGTTTTTGTGAAAACAGATCCCCCGGCAGTTCATACCATGGTAATTGGGTCGCTTATCCTGAATCATCTTACCCAACCGGTAAAAAACCAAATTATGGCGGCCCTGGGCACATCAGAAACCCCACCTGATATCAGTGGTTTTAACCAGCTTGTACCCCAGGTACAGCGCCTGGTGATTGCCGCGTTGCGTCCCGAAGCTGATAGCTGATAGCTGATAGCTGATAGCCGCAAGCTAAAGAATAAGAGGTCAAAAATGAATAAGGCAATACAAGCAAACCGGTCATTTCTTTTATTGATATCCGCTGTGCTGATTTTAGTATCCCCGTCAGGCACATGCCGGGCCCAGGACCGGCTGACCGTGGACCGGGCCGTACAAATTGCCCTTGAAAACAGCCTGCAGCGGCGAATGGCTGCAAAGGATGTGGAAATTGCCGATGAGGGTCTTTCCCGGGCCCGGGCCGAATTCGGACCGACCGTGACACTTCAGGGGGGGCTTTACCGGTATGACGACCAGCCCAGTCTGGTGCAGATAAACCAAGGCCTGGCGGAGCTTAATAATGCCCTGTCTGCCATGACCTACGGCCAGGTGCCGGAAGTAAGTCTGCCCAGTGACAGCCGCACCTATTACGGCGGACAGATCAAGGTAACCCAACCTTTATATACGGGGAATAAACTGACCGCCACCCGCCGCCTGGCCCAAGCCAACCTGGAAAATGCCCGGAAAAACCTGGATGCCTCGGACAATGATCTGGCGTTATCTGCCCAAAAAGCCTTTTATACTGTGATGCTGAGCCGGCAGATGGCCGAAGCCATGGACGAGGCGGTGGAGAGCATGACCGGGCATGTCCAAGAAGCAACCGCCTACCATGATCAGAAAATTGTTCCCAAGCTGGATCTTTTGCGGGCCCAAGAAAAACTTGCGGATTTAAGACAACAGCAGTTGTATGCCCATAATAATGTGAATCTTGCCCAGACCTCTTTGAACTATGTGCTCGGCGTGGACATGGACACCCGCTACACCTATGATGATGCGCCACAGCCCCTGCCCCTGCCCCTGGATCTTAAGACCTGTATTAAAACCGGTATGGAGAACCGGCCGGAAATCGGTGCGGTGGACGCACAGATCCAAATGGCAAAAGAACAGATCGCTATTGCCCAAAGTGACCATCTGCCCACCCTGGCCCTGGTGGGGGAAGCCCACCGCTATGAACCTGAAAATGAGGAACCTTCGGCCCAGATCGGCATTGTGGCCAGCATTGATCTGTTTGACAGCGGCCGAACCAGCCATAAAAAGGCCCAGGCCGCCCGGGGGCTTGAAAAGGCCCGGATCGTAAAAAAACAATTATTCAGGGGAATTCGCCTGGCGGTGGAAAAAGCATACCACGATGCCCAGGCCGCCCTTAAATCCATTGATGTGGCCCAAAAATCCCTGGATACGGCCCAGGAGGCCCTGAATGCCGCCCGTACCCGGTACCGGGTGGGGTTAAGCACCTCTCTGGAACGTCTGGATGCCGAAGTGTCCCTGACCCGGGCCAAAACCAATCATATTCACGCCTTAAGTATGTATAACATTGCGGTCTGCGAGCTGGAACGCGCCATGGGAAAGGAGTAACCCCTGATGAAGCAATGCAAAAAAAAATATTTTATAACGGTGCCCGCGCTCTTTGCTCTATCCATGCTAATCACGGCCGGGTGCAACAACCCGTCGGAACAAGAGGGCAAGGCCTTGTTGGAACCTGCCCCCCTTGTCACCAGCATAACCATTTCCGCCCAGGATACCCAGCCGACGCACCGCTTTCCAGGCGAGGTCCGGGGACGGTACGAGACCGCCCTGGGATTCCGGGTCCCGGGCAAGGTGATTGCCCGCCATGTGGAGACCGGTACCCGGGTCAAGGCAGGAGATCTGCTCATGCAGGTGGACCCCAAAGATATCAAAGAGGCGATGACGGCGGCCAAAGCCCAGGTGGATGCGGCCGAAAGCCAATATAAGCTGACCGCAGACCTGCTCAAGCGCTTTAACGCCCTTTATGAACAAGACTACATGAGCAAAGCCGAAATTGACCGTTACCAAAACAACGCGGACTCAGCCAGAGCGGTATTAAAGCAGGCCCGGGCCCAGCTTACCCAGGCGGGCAATCAACTGGACTATTGTAATCTCAACGCCGACGATAACGGTGTGGTGCTTGATGTTCGGGCAGAAACCGGTCAGGTGGTGGCGGCAGGCATGCCCGTGGTCATCATGGTCAAGGGAGACCAACGGGAGGTTGAAATTTTCGTGCCCGAGAACCAGGTAGCAACATTTAGCCCCGGCGCTTATTTTCACGTCAATTTCTGGGCACTTCCCAACCTGGCGGTGCAGGGACAGGTCCGGTATGTATCCCCTGTGGCAGATCCCATTACCCGGACCTACAAAACCCGCATTACGCTTATCGATCCCCCGGACAGTGTTCGGCTGGGCATGACGGCGTCTGCGGTCAGTGCCGAACATGAAGCCGGCAGCAGCCGGATATTTATCCCGATGTCCGCCGTTTATCAGACCGGTGATGCGCCCATGGTATGGGTGATTAAAGATCACAGGGTCGGGCAGCAGAAAATCAGAGTAGAAAAGGCCGGGCAAGGAGAAGAGATCCAGGTCATTGAAGGTCTGTCCCCGGGCGATGAGATTGTCACCACCGGTGTACACAAGCTTTCGGAAGGACAGCTGGTTCGGACCCAACCTTAGGCAAATAAAGACAAATAACAGCCATGAAAACAATAAAGGACGGCTTGTCTGACAGCTGACATGATAATGAGAATAACAAATACAATTGTTGGCGCAAGGAGCAAATATAAGAAGCAAATCAAACCGGTGTTTTTTGTTCTTCTTTTGTTTCACATGTTTTTCTGCCCTGGGGGCCTGTTTGCACAAAATGCAGACAATAAGGTTGCAGAAAGACTGAAGCTGACCCCTGAGGAGGGAAACTATCTTCAGGGAAAAAAAGTGCTGCAAATGCCGACCCATGACAACTGGAAGCCCTTTAATTTTATAGAAAATTCAATACCACAAGGGTACCTGATAGATCTTGCAAAAATGCTTGCTGACAAGATAGGTGTAAAAATTGAGTTTATTCAGGGGTATGCCTGGGCTGAGCATATGCAAATGTTAAAAGACGGGAACGTTGACATCGTCGGCAACATGGTGCAGACCGAGGAGCGGCAAAAAAGTTATCTCTTCAGCCACCAAAAAACCCTGAACCTGTTGACGGGACTGGCCAGCTTTAAACAGTATACCCGTATTAATGAAATCGGAAACGGCACTCTTGGCGTGCAAAAGGGTTCTGTCTTCGACAGCTTTTTTAAAAAGCATTATCCGGATCAGAATGTAACGTACTATTTAAATCTTCAAGAACTTTTCAAAGCGCTGGTAAATCGCGAAATTGATGCCTTTATCGAAAATTATTCCGTTATAAATTACCTTATCAATACGTCTCTTCTTTTTGAAAAAGATCTTGGCGTCTATCTGCTTGAAGACGAGCACAGGCTCGATCTTCCTATGCATTTTGCCGTCAGTAAAAATGAGCCAATACTTTTTTCTGTTATTAACAAAGCATACGACGCCATTGCCCAGAAAGATTTGGATAATCTGAAATCAAAATGGGAAATGAGCCCAAAAAAGAAAAAATCTCCCGACTTTACCGTTGATGAGAAAGCATGGATTCAGCAGCATCCGCAACTCAAAGTGGGCCTTTACCATGCACCGCCCTATAGCTATACGGAGTTTGGAGAACCGAAAGGCTACTTGGTCGATATTGTCAGACAAGTATTTGAACGTGCAAACTTAACCCCTGAATTTACCAGAACACTGCCGCTGAAAACCAAACTTAAGATGTTGCGGGCAAACGAGCTTGATGTCGGCATTGGTCTTATCAAAACAGAAGCAAGGGAAAAGTTTTTAGATTACACCAAAACACAGAAGGATCTTCAAGTTGGTATCTTTGCCCGGAATGACGGGCCGCAATATCTTAATGAAAAGAGCCTTAATGGTCTTACCATCGCTTCATATCACAGCTATGCTCTTGCTGAAAAATATATAAGAAAATATCAGGATATAAAAATTGTCAACGCAGACGATGCAGACGGCATGATGAAACTGGTTTCCCAGGGGGAGGCTGAGTTGCACTCCAAGAGGTGGCAGGTGCCAATTTTATGATATTTTGGGCCAACTACAACAACCTTGTCCTGAAAGGATATCTTCCGGATGCGATTCAGATCAGTACCATGGTTACCGGCAAAAATCACCCGCTCCTGAAATCTATCCTGGAAAAATCATATCAGGCCATTCCATTCAGTCAACTCTATGCCCTTCACGAAAAATGGCTTGGTGCAGACTTTTCGGCAGAACAAAGAATTATGACCAGAGAAGAGCTGGCGTTTTTAGATAATAAAAAGACATTTACCGTTTGTGATTATAACGACATGAACCCCATATCCGGTGTTCAAAATGGGCAACTAATCGGCGTTATGGGAGACTATTATAACGAAATCGCTTCACGCCTGAACGTAAAGTTTGAAGCGATCCCAACAAGTGATAGAGAAGAACTCAGCCGTAACGTGGCCGGCGGTAAATGTGATTTTATCTCTGTAATCCCAGCAGACCAACCTCCTTTTCCTGCAATCAAAAGATCCGACGAATTTGCCGGAAGTATTTATCTCTCCATGGGCAATCTGAAAAGTATTTTTTTTGATCAGGACAGCGATTTTGAAGGTCATACCTTCATTGTCTGTTATGAATCCTTCAAACAGGCGCTACAAGAAGCATATCCGGATCTTGACATCGAAGTGAATTCCGATATGGATCGTATTCTTAAAAAAATCAGCTCAGATGAAAATTCCCACTATGTAGCGCCTAAACCAATTATTGACAGCATTATTCAAAAATACGGTTATCAGAAATTTAAAATAAACGGTTCATTTGAAAAAGCTGAAATAAAATATGCACTGGGTGTGCATGATAAAAACCCGCTGCTGCTCTCCATAGTGAATAAAATCATCGCAACTATTCCGCCGGATTTAACAACCCGAATTTTCGATAAATACGAGCTCCGTGAAGTTCGTATCGAAAAGAGTTACAACATATATTTTCTTTACATCCTAGTCGCACTGCTCGTTGTAATGATTGTAGGACTGCTCGTCATCTTCCACCTAAAGAAGCAACACAAAATTATAGAAGCTGAAAAAGCAAGGTTTGAAACGCTTATGCAGAATGCCTCTGATGGTATTCTGATTATTGACAAAGACGCAAGCGTCCTTGATTCAAATATAAAAATACAACAGATGCTCGGTTACACCGCTGATGAAATAAAAACACTTAAAGTTTATGACATCAACAAATTTCATAAAAAAGACTGGGTAATCAAATCGCTGCATTCCATAATCACAGAAAACAGGCAGATCGACGTCAAGGCAGAATATACCCGGAAAGATGGTTCTACATTTCCGGTAGGTATCACCTCAAGCTCTATTGTGTTGGATAATCAGAACTGCAGTTACAGCTCCATCAGGGACATCAGCGAGCAGGTTGAAAAAGAAAAAGCCTTGACAGACAGTGAATTTCGCTGGAAATTTGCCATCGAAGGCAGCCGGGATGGTTTGTGGGACTGGAATGTGAAGACCTCGGAGGTCTATTTTTCACCACAATGGAAAAAAATGCTCGGTTTTAAAGATCATGAATTTCAAGGCACCCTTGAAGAATGGAAAAAACTGATTCACCCTGAAGATATGCCACAGATAATGCAGGACACCACTGACATCTTTGAGGGGAGAACACAAATTTTTATCAATCGTCACAGAGTCCGGACCAAAGGTGGCGACTATAAATGGATTCTCGACAGGGGTGTTATCGTTTCAAGAGATGAACAAGGCAACCCCGAGCGTATACTTGGCACACAGACCGATATCAGCCGGCAAAAAGAGACTGAGGAAAAACTTAAGGCCGCCATGATTGAGGCGCAGGAAGCCAATCGCAGTAAATCTGTTTTTCTCTCTAATATGTCCCATGAACTACGGACGCCGTTAAACGCCATACTGGGGTACACACAGATTTTTGCCGATGATAAAACACTAACAAAAAAGCAACTCTCCGGTATTCAAACAATGCAAAATGCCGGAGAACATCTACTGATGCTGATCAACGATATGCTTGACCTCTCTAAAATAGAAGCCGGAAAGTTGGAAATTCAATCGAGTGAAATAGAGCTCAAGGCATTTATTACCCATATTTGTAATTTCATAAAAGTGCGCAGTGATTCTAAAAACATTGAATTTTATCATGAAATCAGCCAGCACTTGCCGGACATTATTATTGGTGATGAATTGAGGATACGGCAGATCTTACTTAACCTTATTTCCAATGCCGTCAAGTTTACCGACAAAGGATACTGCTCATTTCAGGTCATTGGAGAAACCGTGAGCGAAGGAAAAACAAAGCTCAACTTCATTGTGGAAGACACAGGACCAGGAATCGATAAATCACAGCAGGAGATCGTATTTGAGCCTTTTAGACAGTCTGGAGAGCGTTTAAAATATTCCGAAGGAACCGGCCTTGGCTTGACTGTCAGCCGTAATCTGATCGTGCTTATGGGAGGCGAGCTTATTCTTACAAGCCCGATACACGACAAAAAGGAATCCGGCGTTGGTCTCGGCACCCGTTTCACGTTTAGCATTGTCGTTGCTTCAGAATATCGGGAAATGCCGCAAAAATGTGAACCCGGCATTTTATACAGTTTTCCCGACATAATGCCGGGATCAAAGAAGGTACTCATTGTAGACGACCAGTTCAGTAATCGTGTTGTGTTAAGAGATACGCTTGAATCTTTTGGGTTTGCCGTTTCAGAGGCCAAAGATGGTGGGCAAGCATTATCGGTATGTAAAGAAGTGCAACCGGATCTTGTGTTTATGGATTTGCGAATGCCGGGTGTTGACGGGTTTACGGGGGTCAAGTTGCTCCGTGAGGATGAACGGTGCGCTAAAATACCCGTTATTGCAATTACTGCTTCCATGGCAGGTGAGGATTATCTTAAAGAGAAATGCTACGCGTCCGGTTTTGTCGGATTTTTACCAAAACCGTTTGTGAAGCAGGATTTAATTCAGATGGTTGCCGACATTTTGAATCTCTCTCTCAAATGTCATAAAGAAACACCAGAAACCAATGAAGATATCGTTGCCCCACCACAGGAAGTGTTAGAGCAACTGTGGAATTTTTTACTTGATGGTGATCTTGATGCGATTTCCGACACGGCCCAGGAAATCAAAACAACAGACTCCGGACGTTACCGCAAATTTTCAAAACGATTGCAAGAACTTACAAACGAAATCCAGTTCAATGGCATTGAGCGGTTGTTGGATCAATATTTGAAAAAATAACGAGGAGCCACATGGTGTCGACAATTCTTTTAGTGGATGATCAGCCCAATAATATAAAGGTGTTGCTCTCTTTTTTAAAAAAGCATAATTTCAAAATCCGTGTGGCAGATTCCGGTGAACGGGCCCTGCAGATGCTGGAGCGGTTTCAGCCGAGCATTATTCTCATGGATGTTATGATGCCCAGGTTGGACGGCTTTGAAACCTGTCGGCGAATCAAACACAATAAAATGCTCCATGAAATTCCTGTGATTTTCATGACCGCCCTTGACAACGTAGAAGATAAGGTAGCCGGATTTGAAGCAGGAGGAGTTGACTATATTACCAAGCCCTTTCATCAGGCAGAAGTATTTGCAAGGGTCAAATTGCATATTGATCTGAGAGAAAAAAATATTGCCCTGCAAAAGAGTGAAAAACAAATTCGTATGATTGTAGAAAATGCGCCCATCAGCATTCATGAATTGAATCTGCAGGGGAAAATCATTTCTATGAACACGGCTGGATTGAAAATGATCGGGGCATCCAGCGAAGAACAGGTTCTTGAAATGGACTATAAGACAATAATTGATGAAACGGAAAAGTTGCGTGTGAACCGCATTTTCGACAAAGCATACGAGGGTAGCGTTTGTCAGTTTGAATTTAAGGCAAAAGGAAAAAATAACCCGATCTTCAGTGCACGGCTTGTCCCGATCAAAGACAAACAGGGCAAAATAGAACGATTGCTTGGCATTTCTGAAGATATTACCGAACAAAAAAAAGCAGAAGAAAAAGTCCGGCAAATGGCGTTTGTTGACGCCTTAACGCAGCTTCCCAACCGACGATTGCTTGAGGATCGTATTAAAAAGATCAAAGCACAAAGTGAAAGAACGGCAAACCACAATGCCCTGATATATATTGATCTCGATAATTTCAAACCGCTAAATGATACATGGGGCCATAAAGCCGGAGATTTGTTGCTGATTGAAGTAGCGCAACGCCTTACACACTCGGTACGGAAGATGGATACGGTTTCACGTCTTGGCGGTGATGAATTCGTTATCCTGCTCAGTATTCTGGACAAAGAACGTCAGCAGGCAGTAACACAGGTAACCCAGGTGTCCGAAAAGATACTTGCTGCTGTTTCAGAACCTTACGAGATAAACCTTGACCAGGATAACGGCAAGGTATCGCAGATTAGGCATATTTGTACGGCCAGTATTGGTGTTGCCGTTTTTGCAGGTAATGAGATTGCCGGTCCTGATGAAATTCTCAAATGGGCAGACGAAGCAATGTATAAAGCCAAAAATGCCGGGAAAAACACGATCCGGTTTTACGAAAAGATATAGATGATATAATGAAACACTTCAATCTAACCCAATGGTCCTTGAACCACCGGCAGCTGATCTGGTTTTGTATTGTTTTAACGGCGGTGGCCGGTGTCTATGCCTACCAGGGCATGGGGCGCATGGAAGACCCCAATTTCACCATACGCCAGATGATCATTGGCGTGGGCTGGCCCGGTGCGTCGGCAACCGAAGTGGAACAGCAGGTCACGGATAAAATTGAAAAGGAACTGCAGGATATCCCGGGTCTGGATTTCCTTGAAAGTTATTCCAGGCCCCAGACAGCGGTCATCTATGTCAACATCAAGGACACCGTGCATTCAAGCGACATCCGGCCCACCTGGCTTGAGGTGCGCAACATGGTCAACAACATGGTGGATGACCTGCCAAACGGCATTTTAGGCCCCTATTTCAATGACCGGTTTGACGATGTTTACGGTAATATTTATGCCCTGACATCAGACGGTTTTTCCTACGAACAGATGCGGGAAAAGGCCGAAGATATCCGTCAGGACCTTCTGATGATCAACAGCGTTAAAAAGGTGGTGCTGGAAGGGGTGCAGCCGGAAAAAATATATATTGAAATGGACAAAAAGAAACTGGCCCGCATGGGTATTGACCCCCTGCTTGTGGCTGCTGTCATTAAAAAACAGAACACCGTAACCCCGTCGGGCATGCTGGAAACCTCTACGGATAATGTGTTTATAAGGGTGACAGGCCTTTTTGACGATGTTGACGATCTGCGGAATCTTCCCATCCGGGTGCTGGAACGAACCTTTCGACTGGGGGATATTGCCACAATCCGCCGTGCCTATGCAGACCCCAGCGAACCCAAAATGTACTACAATGGGGAACCTGCCATCGGCATTGCCGTGTCCATGGAAGATGGGGACAATATTCTCAAACTGGGCCAGAACCTTGAAGCGGCCTTCACACGGATCAGGCAGAACATGCCCCTGGGGCTTGACATCCACCAGGTGGCCAACCAGCCCATGGTGGTCAAGGACGCCATTAATGAATTTGTCAAAACCCTGGCCGAAGCCATTGTCATTATTCTTGTGGTCAGCTTTTTAAGCCTTGGCCTTCGTTCGGGTATGGTGGTGGCGCTTTGTATTCCCCTGGTGATTGCCGCCACCTTTCTTTCCATGAAAATAGTCGGCATTGACCTGCACCGGGTCTCTTTAGGCGCACTGATTATCTCCCTGGGTCTTCTGGTGGACGATGCCGTGATCTCTGTGGAGATGATGGCCGTAAAACTGGAACAGGGGTACGACAAGGTGCAGGCGGCCTGCTTTGCCTACACCGTGACAGCCTTTCCCATGCTCACCGGGACGCTTACCACCTGTACAGGCTTCATCCCCATTGGTTTTGCAAACGGTGTTTCTTCGGAGTTCTGCAGGACCATCTTCCCGGTCATCGGTCTGTCCCTGATCATTTCTTGGGTGGTATCGGTCATGGTGACCCCGCTGTTCGGGACTTATCTGATCAAGACCCGCCCCACAAAAGAAGGGGAAAAGGAAAGAGACATTTATGATAAAGCCTTTTACCGGGTGTTCAGGCGGCTTCTGGTCTGGTGCCTGCGGTTCAGGTATGTGGTGCTGATTCTCACCGCCGCAGGTTTTATTTTTGCCCTGCACGGTTTTAAATATGCCAGGAAAGAGTTTTTCCCAGGCTCCGTGCGCCCGGAGCTGGTGGTGGATCTCACGTTACCCGAAGGGGCCTCCATTCAGGCCACGGACAGCCAGGCCAAGGCCTTTATCAATGCCATTTCCGGTAATCCGAATATTGACCACTTTGCCTGTTATGTGGGATCCGGCGGACCACGATTTGTTCTCACCTTTGAACCGGTTATGGCCCAGTCCAATTTTGCCCAGTTCATCATTGTGGCCAAGGGGCTTAATGAACGAAAACAGCTTGAAAGCCAAATAAAAAACCTTCTGGACAACAACTTCCCCAATGTCCGGGGGCATCTGCAGACCCTCCAGATGGGACCGCCGGAGCCCTACCCTGTGATGCTGCGCGTATCTGGACGTGAGTATGCAACGGTGCGACAGATTGCAGACCGGGTCAGGGATGTGATGGCTGCAGACCCGGATTTAAAAAAAATCAATTTAGACTGGTATGAAAAGACCAAAAAACTTCAATTAAACGTGGACCAGGACAAGGCCAGGGCTCTTGGTGTCACAAGTTCCGACCTGGCTCTGGCCATCCAATCCCAGCTTTCTGGTATCCCGGTCAGTGAATTCAGAGAAAAGGATAAAACCGTTGATATCGTATTGCGGCTGTCTGCAGGCGATCGGCAGTCCCTGGATGATATCCGGACACTTCCCATCCATGTGGGCCAGGGTAAAACCATTCCTCTATCGCAGATTGCCGATATCCGTTTCGGCATGGAAGAGGGTCTGATATGGCGACGCAACCTTTTGCCCACCATTACGGTGCAGGCAGACACTATGGCAGGCGTCACCGGCAACGATGCCAGCCAAAACGTGTATGAAGCCCTGAAACCTGTCCGGGAAAGCCTTCCTATTGGGTATTCCATTGATATCGGCGGCCTTTCAGAACAGAGTCAAAAAGCCACGGGCTATATCCTGGAGATGGTGCCGGTAATGACCATGATTATTGTGATCCTTCTGATGATCCAGATGCAGAATATCCCCAACATGATCCTGACCCTGTTAACGGCGCCTCTGGGGCTGATGGGGGTGATTGCCTCCCTTCTGATTTTCAACATGCCCATGGGTTTTCTATCCCAGCTCGGCATTCTGGCCCTGTCCGGCATTATCATCCGCAACTCGGTGATCCTCATGGACCAGATCGACCTCCAGGTGGCTGCCGGAGAGAATCGGTACCATGCCATTATCAAGGCCACGGTGTTCCGGTTCAGGCCCATCATGCTCACAGCGGCTTCCACCATCCTGGGTATGGTGCCCCTGGCCGTGGACAAATTCTGGGCTCCCATGGCCATAAGCATTGGCGGCGGACTTTTGGGTGCCACGATCCTGACCCTATTTGTTCTGCCCTGCATGGTGGCGACCTGGTATCGGGTAAAAGCAGAGTAAAAAAGGTATTAAATCGGCAATTAAACTGCGAAAAATGCATAGGGACCCCATTTACTCCCCGCTATTTAAAAACGTGCAACAAAAATGGTATCATGTCCCCAAATTTATGACATAGAAAGGAGGATTGATAAGGTTGAAACTCAAAGGGATATTACTTGTAATTGGTATTGCGATTTTTTTATACACAGATTGCCAGGCTGGCACCAAGGACACTTCGGCTGAAAATATACTGACTTTTGGTGTCAACATGCGCTTTCGGTATGAATATATGGATAATTTTAATTTAAACTACTATGGTGATGAACCAGCAAAAGGGAAAGGAACCGATGGCTTCCTCCTGGGAAGATTACGGATGGGTATGGATTATCGTCCCACAAAAAATATTCATGTGGCTGTCTGGGGGCAACATGCACAGGTCTGGGATATAGGGTTTAAAGAGAGCGATTTTTACAATTCGACCTTTGACCAGGAAAACAATCCATATGAAGATGAATGGGAGCTTTACAATACCTATCTGGAAGTCACACAGATTCTGGATCAGCCACTGAGTATGAAAGCGGGGAGGCAAATCATTTCCTATGGCGACAAAAGGATCTTTGGCCCGGGGCAGTGGGGAAATACTGGCAAATGGATCTGGGATGCCGTCAAATTTTCCTACAAATTGGGCGACGGATTTGTGGATGCCTTTTACGGGAAAACCATGCTTCATGATTCGGACCAATTCAGCCTGAATCACGATCACGGATTTGAAAGTTATGGATTTTACAGTCATTTTAAGCTTCCCAAAAACCTGTTGGGTATTATGGTTGAACCCTTTTTTATGACCAAAAAAAACGATCGGGACACCTATAAAGGTGAAAATGGGCAATGGGAAGATTTTGATTCCTACTATCTGGGGGGCAGAATCTTCAGGATGGATCTTAACGGATGGGACGCTGACTTTACCTTTATAAAGCAGGAGGGGGATCTCTCCGACGATGATATCGACGCTTACGGTTACCATGCGTTGATTGGCTACAATTTTAAAAATATTGTTTTCACACCCCGGATCAGTTTAGAGTATAGCTATGCTTCCGGTGACAGTGATCCCACTGATGGGAAAAAAGAGACGTTTGACGGGGCATTTGGGGCCAGGGACAAGATGTTCGGCCGAATGAATCTGTTTCAATGGAAAAATTTAAAGGATGCCCAGATCAATCTGGAAGTCAAATTAAAAAAAGGCTTTTATTTAACGGCAGAATACCACCAGTTCTGGTTGGCCGAAAAAGAAGATGCCTGGTATCTGAACAAGAACTATAAGGACACGACCGGCAATTCAGGGGATAAAATCGGAAAAGAATTTGATATCGTCGGCAGGTGGGATCTTCCCAGAGGGAATCAAATTCAGTTCGGTTATGGTCATTTCTGGCCGGATGAGTTTGCTGAAAAACAGGCTTCGGATAAAAAGGCTGACTGGGTCTTTTTACAGTGGACCTATAACTTTTCCTATGGGTTGATTTAAGTATAGAAGTAAAATCCAAAAATTCGTTCAGCAGCCACATTCCATAAACGTTTCGTCCCTTCGGTATCTGCAAATATCATTGCATCGAAATTTTGCTCTACAAGGCTGTCCATGAATCCGTCGTTCATATTTACATCATCACCTCAAAATGAGGGGTTCTTGAAATGATAGCACCTAACGCATAACGCCAGCATGCCGTAGGGCCTGGCCTTTGACCAGGTCCGACGACATGCGCTTGTTCTAGTTTGGTTACTCCTGAAAAGCCATATCCGTTACCATATTAGCAGCTGCGATCACAAAACGATCGCCAATATGGACCATTGCTCCTATTTTTCAAACCGAGCGCCACCGCCGGCCGGATCCTGTTTATACCCCAGGGCCTTGAAATCCATCACCCCTGAAGGACTGTGGCAATCCAGGCAGGACAGCGATTCCTCCTTGGGAACCACCCCATGGTTCAGACGCCAGTACATGACAGTCTCAACAAAGTCAACCTTACCGCTAAAGGGAAGTTTTGCGGCCTTCATGCCCTTTTCCGCTGCCAATTTCCAGTCTCCCGTGGCCATAAAACCGTCCTTGCCCGTTAAATGGGGAACAATAAGGATTCGATTTTCAGAATCCATGGGCTGCCGGCTTTTTACCAACTTGTAGGGGGTAATCCTTGCCAATGGGTCTTTGATACTGCCCACCGGGGAATTAAGTGCAGTGACGCCACTTGTTTTTATAGTGTCTCCCTTAAGATACCTGTGGTGTTTTCCATTGTACCAGGCATAGGTTGGACGCAACGCCTTCTCTTTTACGGTGATGCCTAATTTCCCCTGCACCACGATCTTGTTTTCACTCTGCTCCAGGATCTTATTTTCTTTAGCCCCTTTGGAAAAATCTCTGGATGTCAGGGTGAACTTTTTGCGTGCAAAGGTGGGAATATGGCAGGTCTGGCAGGCAATGGATTGACAGTGACCGTTCAACTGCTTCAACAGCGGAGACGCGTCATCATGGGGTGATTCGTCATGGCAATCCAAGCATGAGACGCTGCCCTCACTCACGGCTGAGGTCGTGCTGCTGCCTGCAATCCGATGCTGATCCGTGGCGTGGCATTCCTGGCAGGAAAAATCCTCTCCTCCCATGTGGACATCAAAAGATCTGGAAGGATTGAGAAATTCACTGCTCAGATCCCCATGCTTAAAATTATCCCCACCGCCACCATACCAGTGACAGGCGCCGCAGTTCCCCCGCCCCGGAGGACCGACGCTCCCAGCGATTTGTGCCAGGTCAATCCCCTTGTCTGGATAACCGCACTTATTTTTCTTTTTGGAATAGCGGCCCGTGGTATCATGGCACACCAGGCAGTCCACATTGGCCATATCTGTAAAATCAAAATTTTCGTCTTTCCACCCATAACCGGCATGACATTTGGTGCACCCGCACCAATTGGATTCGATGCTCACTCAGTAGTCGTTCATCAAATTTATTTTGCCAAGTTGGATCCCCTTAGCACGGCCTTCTAAAAAAGGGGCATCCCCCTTCCACAGCCAGTGGGCTGTCTTTATAAAGGCCTCACCCTGATCGGCATGGCACTCCAGGCATCGACGGGTGAGAGCCTGACCATTGGCATAATTTTTTTCCATGTGTTTGGAATGATCCTCCATGGCATAGCATGGGCTGTAAAACATGAGTAAAGAAATAAAAAACAACACTTTTTGAATCATGATTCCTCCTTAGGTTATTTCTCTGAAACAGACACAAAACCGTTTATGAACATCAAACAATACTATTTTAATATGGCAGCAGGATTAGTACCATCTATTTTTTCTTAATCCTGTCGGGGCAAAAACCACTTATCGGTCATCAGGTCCCTAGCATCGGATGTCAGGGGAATCAGGTCGCTTTTATCTGCAAGGCCGATCTTGAACTTCCGGTTCAATGCGGCAAAATGCTTTAACCCAAAGGCGATTTTATTGAGGTATGAAAAGACCCCGATGGCACCGGTGGGAAAATCGTTGGCCCGGGTGCCGTAAAGGGCGCGCAGGTCGGGCAAATCGCAAAAGATTCCCTCAACCGTGGTGCCGTAGGCTTTGAAACGTTCCGGCACTTTGCCCTCCCTGATTTGTTCTCCAATGGTCTTGGCGGTCATGGCCGCCGCCATGGAGGACCGGCACAGCCCGATGGCGTTTACATAGCCGTCCCCGTAAGCCAGTCCCTTGAAGACCTGGTCCTCGCTGGCGAAGCCGCCGGTCATCACCATGGCGGGCAGGGATAAGCCTTCGGCCTTCAGCCGGCTGCAAATGCGGACCACGGCATCCTCCATACAAACCGTGGGCAGGGACCATTCATTCATCATCTTGGATGGGCTGTACCCGGAACCGCCCCCGGCCCCATCAAAGGTGACCATATCCACCCTGGACATACAAGCCAGCCGGAGTACCCGTTCAATATCCACCCGGTCATACCCGGCCATTTTAAAATAAATATTTTCAGCCCCCATATCCCGCAGCATGGCAATATGGTCCATCATGGCCGTTTCATTCCACATGGGCAAACGGGCATAGGTATAGAAATTGGGGCAGACACCGTCGTTCCAGGCCTTTTGTACTTCCGGATCGCTGGGGTCGGGGTGGACGATGTTACCCTGGGCCTGTTTGGCAAGGGCGGTGTCAAGGTCCGCCACCCGGACCACGGGCTGGGTGCCTTTGGCCCCCTGGCCGAATTTAATTTCAATGGCTTTGGCCCCGTATTTTTCCATGGCGATTTTGGGCACGCCCATGAGATCGTCATTGGCATTGGACTGGAGCACAATCTGGCCGTATCCCCTGTCGTATCGGTTAAAGCAGTCCAAGGCCTTTTCCAGCAATGGAAATTCTGAAACCTTGCCATTGGCGGTTTTCAAGTCCGGGTCATTATTTCTGGCATCCTCACCGATGACACAGGTCACCCCGGCCATGGCCGCTCCTGAAAAATAATCCTGCCAGTTGAGCTTGATCAGGGCCGGCAGGATCACGGGCATGACCATCTTCACCGGGTTGATCTGCCCGTAGGTCTGGGTAAGATTCACATTGAATATGGTGGCTTCTTCATGGGTTTCCCCGGCCCCCTGGGCTCCAAAGACCCGGCCGTTGATGTTGAAGTGGGAAAAATCTATGGGATAGTCCTTTTCCGAAGCAATCTGATTGGTCCCGGTGGTAGTGGGGTATACGGTCCGGGCTCCGAGCACAGCGGCCTGGGCAATCTCGCAGGTGCCGCCGCAATCCTGGGTGCAAAATGAACACATGCCCGACTGGGGGGAGATGAAGGTGCTACGGTTTTTGGCAAATGTAAATCCTGAACTCAATCTGGGAGAATAGGTCATAGCGGCTCCTTTTATAAATTCACCTTTTTATATATTTTTTATTAAAACACTGGCAATTGCCGGTCCTAGGGCTGCGGCAATCAGCGATCTTAAATAATTGTTAAGGCAAACATAATGCCACAAAACAACATTGCGCGAAAGCTGATGATAATCTGTGTAAATTCAAGATGAGCCTGGTGCCGGCATCTATCGGCACCAGGCTTTGGATCAGAGACAAAAATTTATCTGAATAAGTTTAAGGCCCAAGTTCAAAATAAAACCTTCCGTATGTTTTGCCTTTTCATCCGTCTTCTTCGTTGTGTCAATGGGTACATATATCTAATATGCTCCCATTGCCACGCCTTGAATACGAACGAAAATTCTAAACCATATTTTGGAATGTTTTATTCCGATCATGAGCCTAACCGCACCGGGTATACCCGCATGAATGGCAGGTTTTGCATCCCTCTTCAAAAGTTATGGGCTGGCCGCATTCAGGACACAGATCGGATTTAAGGCTGTTTTTATATTGTTTTTTCCCGTTGCCGTTTCCCTTGGGCAGATATCTTTTTTCC
Source organism: Desulfobacter hydrogenophilus (assembly GCF_004319545.1). Lineage (NCBI taxonomy): Bacteria > Pseudomonadati > Thermodesulfobacteriota > Desulfobacteria > Desulfobacterales > Desulfobacteraceae > Desulfobacter > Desulfobacter hydrogenophilus. The sequence continues at coordinate 458,499 of NZ_CP036313.1, forward strand.
AGCACCTTGGCAATGGCGTCAGGAATTGAGTAAATAAGCCCGCGATCCTGGAACACCGCATGCTCACCACGAATCCCGCTGATCTGCGCGATGATCTCATCCACCCCAATACCGGATCGCAAAGCCAAAGAGATCAGCCGCCCGATGGCCTCTGTTTTTGCCTGGGTTGATTTTCCGGATTTGCCCACGGTTGCAAAAAGTTCAAAGGGCCTGCCTTTAAATTCCGAAACCGTTATATAAAGACTGCCCATACCGGTTTTAATGCTCTCGGTAAATCCTTCCAGGATCTGCGGTCTTTTCTGCCCGGCCAGAAGAAATTCATCTTCGACAGGAATTTCTTCCTTTTTTGAAACCGAAAGTACCTGGTTATCCTTGCTACCGTCCCGGTATATGGTAACCCCTTTGCATTTGGTCTCAAAGGCCTGGTCATAGATAAACCTGACATCCGCCGGGCTAGCGTCATGGGGCAAATTCACCGTTTTTGAAACCGCATTATCCGTATACTTTTGGAATGCAGCCTGCATTTTTATATGGTATTCGGGTTTAATATCATGGGCTGTGACAAAAACACTTCGAAGATCGGAAGGCACATTCAGATTCTCTTTGACGGTTCCGTTTTCAGCAATCTCCTCCATCAGGGCATCGGAGTAAAAACCCTTTTCAATGGCGAATCGCTTGAAAACAGGGTTAACTTCAATCAACCGATCATTATCCATGACCGTTCTGACATAGCTTAATGCAAAAGCCGGTTCAATCCCGCTGGAGCATCCGGCAATGATACTCAGCGTGCCTGTTGGCGCAATGGTGGTCGTGGTGGCATTACGCCGTGGATCTTTATTGTCTTTAAAAATACTGCGGTCAAAATTCGGAAAAGAGCCCCTCTCTTTGGCCAAATCACTGGAGGCTTTGTGAGATTCTTTTTGAACAAAGGCCATGATATTTCCTGCAAGTTCCAAAGCCTCATCTGAATCATAGGGTATCTCAAGCATGTAGAGCAGGTCTGCAAACCCCATGATGCCCAAACCGATTTTCCGATTCGCCTTGACCGTTTTATCAATCTCATCAATGGGATATCTGGACATATCTATGGTATTATCTAAAAATCTCACAGCAAGATGGATGGTCTCTTTGAGCTTTTCATAATCCAGTTCAGATTTGCTTTCTTTTTGCGTGATGAACCGGGTCAGATTTATAGAGCCCAAGTTACAGGCCTCCATGGGTAACAGCGGCTGTTCTCCACAAGGATTGGTTGCCTCCATTTCTCCGATATCCGGAAGCGTATTAAACCGGTTGATTTCATCTAAAAAAATGATGCCCGGGTCCCCTGTTTCCCATGCCTGTTTGACCAGTTCATCATATACTGCTTCAGCACTCAGACGACCGGCCATTTTCCCTGAACTGGGGTCAATGAGGTCATAGTCCCCTTTTTGGGACACAGCGTCCATGAATTGATCAGTCACACCCACGGAGATGTTAAAGTTATTCAGTTCGCTTTTATTACTTTTACAGCGAATAAAGGTCATGATATCCGGGTGATCCACCCGAAGAACAGCCATATTCGCCCCTCGTCTGGTGCCGCCCTGTTTAATCTGTTCCGTGGCAGTATTAAAAATTTTCATAAAAGAGACAGGGCCGGATGCCACACCGCCGGTGGATCCCACCTTGCTTTTTTCAGGGCGCAGCCGGGAAAACGAAAACCCGGTACCGCCGCCTGATTTATGGATGATTGCAGCATTCTTAACCGCTTCAAAGATACCGTCAATGCTGTCGTCAACCGGAAGAACAAAACAGGCTGCCAGCTGCCCCAAAGACCTACCCGCATTCATCAGGGTCGGGGAGTTGGGCAGGAACCTGAATTCAGCCATCAGGCGGTAAAATTGATCTTCAATCTTTTGGATATCTGCATTTTTATCATAATTTTTCTCAGCCTTGGCAATATGGGCGGCCACCCGCCGGAACATATGTTCCGGTGATTCGCATACTTTTCCGGATGCATCTTTTTTTAGATAACGCCTTTCCAGAACGGTTCTGGCATTTTCCGTTAAAAAATCGATCTGGTCTGTTACCTTTTCTCCATCACCCATTTACGCAACTCCTTTAGAATCATTGAACGTTCAAAACTTAATTAGATCGTTGGTTCGCATCGAAAAAGAGCACTTTATATAGTTGTAGACAGAAAGGCAAGCACAATATGTAGCGCTTTTTTTCAAAACCCCCAAAATAAATTTCATCTACCGCTATGCTGATAGTCTGCATCACTCATAAGATTATTCTGGGATTAAAACGATCAGCTTTGCTTGATCTCCATCAACTGGATAATTAATACATATTTATTGATCAAAAAGAAAAGGAAAATGGATGGTAAACAAGGCTCCGTCTGCCCGGCCCCTGTCTACGGAGATGGTCCCGCCGTAATCTTTGATAATGCCGTAGCTAATGGACAGGCCAAGACTTTTTTTGAATTGTCTGAACCGCTTCACAAATGCTCCCAAATCATTTCTGTGACATATGTGCCCTTAAGGCCCACCGAAGGATGGGGATTTCCCCGGACACCAGCCCTTTTGACAGAACATTACACACAGTCCGTCGAAACAAGTAAAAGATTTAGAATATCCGTAAACAAAACCAAACGGATATCATGGCTCCGTCATTTTTTTTTAAACAGATGCAAATTCAAGTTTTTTTCAACAAATGCCGATTAAATGATTTGAAAAGATTAAAAAGAAAGTTTTTACATTGAATTTACATATATCCTTCTATAATATTTAGATATTATCATAATAGATAATACAACACTACAAAAAGCGGGGAGGTCCCATGACACTTACTATCAACCAAAACCCCACGGCATTAATCGCCGCAAGCATGCTTGAAAAAACCAATACCGGGTTAACGAACTCCCTGGAACGAATCGCAACGGGCCAAAAAATCAACTCAGCGGCAGACGACGCAGCCGGCATGACCATTGCCAACAGCTTGAGAAATCAGTCCCTGGCGGCCGGCCAGGAAATTCAGAACCTCAACGACAATGTGTCCATAGCCCAAATCTCTGACGGGGGGCTGGGGCAGATAACCGATCTGCTCCAGAATATCAGGACCCAGGCGGTAGATGCAGCAGGCGGCAGCCATTCCCAGGAGAGTCTGTCCGCCATCCAATCTGATATTCAAGGCTCTCTGGATGCCATTGATGATATTGTAGACACGACATCTTATAACGGACAAAACCTTTTAAACGGTACTTACAACAGCCGCGGGCTTTCAATCTCGTCTGGGTATACATCAGCCCTTGGCTCCCAGGAAACAGGCTTTTTGTCCGACATTGACATCACCACTCCGGAAGGTGCCCAAAAAGCTCTCGAAACCGTAGATCTTGCCTTAGACCAGATCGGTCAAAGCCGATCCACGGTGGGCGCCGGCACAAATCAATACACATCCGCGATCAACAACCTGTCCACCACCCAAATCAACCAGATGGCGTCAGAATCTGAAATCAGGGATTTGGACATAGCAGAAGAAAGCATTATTCTAAACCAGATGAAACTGCTTATGGATACGAACATCTATGCCCTGAATCAGTCCAATGATTCCCAGAATAAACTGGCGAATCTGCTGGGCTAACCCGGCCTTTTATGCATATGTGGCCAAATTTTGATTTGGTCATTTTAGGAACGACTCTTAAAGAAATTGCCCATTTTACTAAATCCGGGGGCGCGAGCTTCCCGCCCGCATGTCCCCAAGTATTGTAAAGATGCGGGAGAGACGCCCGCGCTCCTAAGACTGCTGCATCACATCCACAGCCACCTGGAGACGGTGGTTACCGCCGCCAAGTACCGTACCCCGGACCGGGGTGACATCCCCATAATCCCGTCCCCATGCCAGGGTAATATGCTGATCAATGGGCATGACATCGTTGGTGGGATCCATATCCACCCACCCAATACCCGGGATATAAATGGAGAACCATGCATGGGAGGCATCAGCGCCCACCAGCTTTGACTTTCCGGGCGGAGGCTGGGTGTTCAGGTAACCACTGACATACCGGGCGGCAAGCCCCATGGCCCGAAGGCAGGCAATACCCACATGGGCAAAATCCTGACACACACCCCGTTTCATCCCAAAGGCCTCGGAAAGGGGTGTAGATGTAGAGGTAGCATTGGGGTCATAGGCGAATTCGGTAAAAATCCTGTGAGTCAAATCAAGGACAGCGCGAAGTACCGGGGTGCCCGGCGCAAATATTTCAGCGGCCCATTGCGCAACCGCTTTATCGGGCTGGATCATGGGAGAAGGAAAGATAAATTCAAAGGCCTCCAGATCCTTAGATGTTTCATAGCGCATCATCGTGTCTTTGACCTGTTCCCAGGGCTGGGTCTGATCCGGCACCAACGGGGCTGCCGGATGAAGAACGACCTCGGCGTCAGCCAGGATATCAAGTTCAGAATGGGGGCTTTCCAAACAAATATTGACCACTGTATTACCAAAATAATCCTGGCGCATAGACCGGGCAGACGGTTCTGGTTTTAGATAAACCCGGCTGTAGGTGCAGGTCTGGTACTCTGAATTCCTGGGTATCAGCACCAGTTCACTATGGGACAGTGAAGCAGGTGACTCATATTGATAATGGGTCCGGTGACTGATTTTATATTTCATTGTTCACCGCTCCGTCCACAGTCCCGGCCACAGGAAAACCCTTGCCCTCAAACTGTCCATTGAGCTGTTTTTCCGTCTCAATCCGGCTTAAATAGTGCTGGGTGATGCTGTCGGCAAGGCTTTGCAAATCATTGTTCAATTTTTCCAGAAGCGTATCCAGGTTGGGCAGCACATGCTTTTTCCCTAGTTTCATAAGTTCCTGTGTATCTGCCAGGCGCAGCCGGGTGGTCAGATCCAGAATAATTTTTTCCTCTTTTGTCCGGAAAGGAACCGGTTGAGACCTAGGCAGGTTTTCCAAGTGTGAATGAAGGGCAGCCAACTGAAATCCCACAGACCGAGGATTTATCTCATCCAGCAGAAGCAGGTCCACCAGGGGTTCCATGTAAATAGTGGTCCGGTACCGGGTGTGGTAAGTAATTCTGCTGTCCGCAACCTCAAGAACAGCCTCAAGGTCGTTGGGGTCCGGTACCGTGTGCCCCTGGATCAAACTGGTCATGATAGTTGTCATGTGAAGGGCCCGCTCAATCCGTCTCCCCATGTCCATGAACCGCCATCCCATTCCCCGGGTCATGCTTTCCAGGGCAAGGCCTGCAAATGCGGACATATTCAGGAGAATATCGCTGAGCATTTCCAAAAGTTCAGCACTCTGCTTTTTGGGATTGATCTGGCCCAGCCCTTTTTCAATACGCCCAAAAATCTGCCAGGAATCATCAGAGAGTCTGTCTCTTACCCGGTCTGCCACCTGGATGGCGTTGTTCAGACAATTGAGAATACTGCGTTGTATCTGGACCCCATAAATGGACTGGTATAACTCTTTTTCAATAATTCTTACGGAAAATGAGGCATCAGGCTGACCAAGGTCCGGAGAAATAATTTTCAAATTGGCCATGGCCCGGAGAAAAAACGGCATTTCACTGACCTTGTTCAGTTGGGTTTCGCTGTGCACACGCAGCAAAACGCTTCGGATCACCCGCAGCATCCCTTCGGTACGTTCCATGTACCGGCCCAACCACAGCATGTTATCAGCCACCCGACTAGGCAAATCACTTCCCCGGTGAATTTCAACGGGGGTAGTAAAACGGTGAAGCATGCTTTTGAATTCTGTGGGCAGCTCGGACAGACACCAGATATCCTTGGCCCCCTGCCCTTTTCCCCGGGTACCGGACAGAACAAGGGCGTCCGGGTCATCGGCCACCCGGGATAGCCCGCCGGACATGACAGCCGTTTCCACCTGGTCGGAAATTTTTGCAGGCGCTGTGCTGGCATTCTCCGTAATGGAGGAAGAAAACATGCGCACGGCCGCGTACCTATTTTCCACCCCCTGTTCGGACCAAACCGGTACAGTAGAAGGTGCAACAGAATACCGTCCGGCCCAGGCATAAGGCGTGGCCTGGATGGCGGCGATTAGTTCCTGTTTTTCAAGCCCGGCCAGGGACCGGGTATGCACCACCTGGGTATGAGCCTGGCTAAATGCGCTGTAAATGGTCATGGGCCGGACATCGCTTTTTATCTCTTCCAGCACCCGAAGCAGGGTCTCCGGTTTTCCCAACCAGAATGTACCCGCGTTTTCCAACATCAGGGGTTCACCCAGAATATCCCGGCATAACTCGGGCAGCAAGGCAAACAGGCCCGGAGATTCAAGGACACCGGATCCCAGTGCATTGCTAATGGCCACATTGCCTGCCCTGGCTGCCTGAATCAGACCGGGGATACCGGGAAATGCCTGGCTTGTTCCCATCAGGGGATCACAGGCATAATCTGGAATCCGACGCAAAATAACATCCACCCGCTGGAGACCGCCCAAAGTCTTCAAAAAAACCCAGTCTCCTCTAGTGGTCAGATCATTGGTCTCCACCAGGGTATAGCCCAGATACCTTGCCAGAAAAACCTGCTCAAAATAGTGGGTACCCAAAGGGCCTTCACAGAGCATTACAATACGGGGTTCCTGCTGTTTCTGACCGGAAATTTCCATCAGGGACAAATTCAGGTACTTAAAAAACGGGGCCAGCCGCTGGACTTTTCTAGAATGAAACATCCTAGGCAAAATCCGGGTAAGAATAACACGATTTTCCAGGGCATACCCGGTTCCGGCCGGTACCTGGGTACCATGGGACGCCACCTGCCAACTGCCATCGGCCAGACGGATGAGATCCGAAGAAAACAGGTGATGATCCGGGGTAACGCGATCCGGACCAAACCGGCACTGGCGAAGAAAGCCTGGATTACCAAATATCAGCTCCGCAGGAATTAACCGTTTCTTGATAAAATCCTGTCGGCCGTAGATGTCTTTAAAAATTAAAGCCAAAAGCTTTGTACGCTGCTGGATGCCGTGCTCAAGGGTCTGCCAGGTATGGCTTGAAATGGGTAAAGGAATGGGATCAAGTGCCCAGGGCCGTTCTGTGGCGGTTTTCGGATTGAAAACATTGTAGGCAGATCCGTGTTCCTGGATAATCTGCCGCGCTTTTTTCCAACGCTGGGAGAGCTCTTCGGTTCCCAGGCTGTTAAGGTATTTGGCCAGTCCGTCCCAATGGGGCTGCATCTCACCGCTGCTCAAATCAACAGCTGTGCTCTGGTTTAATATATCCGTAGTAAATACCGGGGTAACAGGTTTGGCCCCGGACGGTCCCGGGTCATCCCCGGGGATGGGTTCATTGATCGGACGCATTCAGTTATGTCTATGTCAAAACTGTTTTCAAAGTATTCCCATCAAAGGGAATATACCATAATCGCCATAATTCAAAAGGGAATCACTATAATTGATTCCCCTAAAAGACGCAAGATCAAAAGGCCGCTTGTAACAGGACAACCAATCAATGGGAAAAAATACTTTCAATCTGTACTTTAACAGGGACAACGCGTCTATAAAGCTTGACTTCCCATATTTTTCTCATATAATTTTAAATAGCGGTCATGGCCGACCTGATCTTTCACCGTGGCTTAGCCCACAACTATAGTTGTAATATCTACATTAGTTACACGGACTTCATTATAAAAGTCATCATCATAATTAAGGCCATTAATACACTTTTGAGGAGAATGCCATGAAAGAAATTCTGATAAAATCGATTATGATCCCCCTGCCCGACTATATGACCATCAAGGAAACGGATACCGTTTATGATATATTCCAGATTCTGGAAACAAATAAACCAGATGGCCGCCACGCCCACAGGGATGTTATTGTCGTTGACGGCAATGGCAAGTTCAAGGGAAAAGTTACCATGCTTGATATTTTCAGAACGCTTGAGCCCAACTATAAAAAACTGTTCCAAAACTATGAAGGCAAAACACTGACCAAAGATTATGTGATTAATGCTATGCGGGATTTTGACCTCTGGATAGAACCCATTAAGAACATTTGCGAGCGCGGCGCTAGAATCAAGGTTTCCGAAATCATGCACGTACCTAGCAAGGGTGAATACCTCCAGGAGAACGATTCCCTGGAAAAAGCACTGCATGAATATGTTATGGGCGCCCACCAGCCTCTGATCGTAAAAAACGGCGACGCGGTCACCGGTGTTCTTAGATTCGGTGATTTGTTTGAGGTGGTCAGAGAACAGATGCTGGCTTGCCCGCTTCCCGAATAAATTTCACGCCGCCCCATAAAAGCCGGATGATCCACTGATTTCCTATTTGATGTGCAAGAGAGGAAAACATAGGAGGGTCATCCCCCTAAAAGGGTTAAAAAAATACCGGCCGCAATCACGGTGCCTATAACACCTGCCACATTAGGCCCCATGGCATACATGAGCAGATAGTTTTTCTTATCCGCTTCCATACCCACCTTATGTACGACCCTGGCAGCCATAGGTACAGCTGAGACACCGGCTGCACCCAGCAACGGATTGATTTTATTTTTAGAAAGAAGGTTCATGAGTTTGGCAAGGAGCACCCCTGTCATGGTGGAAATCACAAATGCAAAAAGCCCCAGACAAAAAACAAATATCACCTGGGGCTTTAAAAAGTTCTCCGCATTCATGGTGGCGCCCACAGGCACCCCAAGAAAGATGGTGATGATATTCATCAATTCGTTCTGGGCAGCATCGTGCAGACGCCCCACCACGCCGGATTCTCTGAACAGATTGCCCAGCATGAACATGGCAATCAACGGGGCTGATGCCGGAACCAGCAAGATAATGACAAAGGTGGAAACAATAGGGAAGAGCGTCTTTTCAAGCTTTCCCACCTTTCTGCCCTTGGGCATACGGATTCGTCTTTCGTCCGCAGTGGTCAAAAGCTTCATCACCGGGGGCTGGATAATGGGCACAAGGGCCATGTAGGAATAGGCAGCCACAACACAGACCCCTAAAAGGGAGGGAGCTAATTTGGATGCCAGAAATATGGTGGTGGGCCCGTCTGCGCCGCCGATGATACCGATGGTCGCCGCCTCTTTCAGGTCAAATCCAAAAGCCTGGGCCGCAAAAAAGGTTATGTACACCCCTGCCTGGGCCCCTGCACCAAGAAAAATCAGCCTGGGATTGGCAATGAGCGGCCCAAAATCAGTGAGCGCCCCAAGCCCTAAGAATATCACGGGCGGAATGATCTCCCAGTGGATACCATACTCGTAAAATTTCCAGAGCAGCCCTTCATGGGGGGCCATAAGCCCGGCTAAAGGAAGGTTCACCAGGATGATCCCGAACCCGATGGGCAACAGCAGAAGTGGCTCATAAGACTTTCCAATGGCAAGGTAGATCAGGGTCAACCCAATGATCCACATGACCACAAGACCTGGGGTAACATAAAACAGACCCGTGCTCTGAAACAGAGAATACAAAGCGCTCATTTATCCCCTCCAAGTCCTGCATCTTCCCTGGCTTTCCTTTTTGATTCCAGCACCGAGACCGCCGTTCCGGTAATCTTAATGGAAAGATAAAGCAAGGTCATGCCTGTGAATACCCCGAAAAGACCGATGAGAAAAACCATTACCCCATCACCCATGATTTATTCCTTTTCCTTTGCGGCCGCGTGATCCCGTATAATTCTGGGCAGGATCATCTGATGCTGGGGGCAGATGGATTTGGGATTCTGATAGGCAGCACCGGCAAAAGACTGCATATAGTGCCGCAAATCGGCAAGCCGTACCACCTCATCCACCATGCCGTGTTTTGCGCAGTAAAGCGGGGTTGATGTGTCCTTGTATTTCCGGGCAAGGGCATTCATTTTCTCCACTACAGGTTCAAGATCCCGGCCCGCTTCCTTTTCCTTGACAAGCCGCCTTGCATAGGTGGCAACCGCAGCCGTCTCTCCGTGCATCACACAAATTTCCGTGGCACAGGTACCCAGGGTAAAGGCATTGTTCCGGTTGGCCTGGGGGCCGCCCATGACATAGTGGGCTGCTGCGGTCCCCTTGCGCAGGATGGCAAGCATCATGGGAAGACCTGACTGCTGAATAGAGTAAATCAAGGACTGGCCCAAGCCTAAAAGCTCGGCTTTCTCCGCAATATCACCCACATCAATGCCGGAGGTGTCCTGAAACCAGATCACAGGCACCCTGTCTCTGCCGCAAAGGGTCACAAATTCGTTCATCTTTAAAAGCCCCTGGCGATACAGCTTGGCGCCCATGCCGGGATAATCGGCATATTCAGGGTAGCCCTTGCCAAGATACCCCTGGCGGTTCCCGATGCAGGCCACAAGGAATCCGTCCACCTTACAAAGCCCTGTATAAATCTCAGGGCCGTAGTCGGGGCGGTATTCCATGTGCTCGGAACCATCCACAAGCCTTGCTAAAATGTCGTCGAAATCATATACGGTCTTGGAGGCGATGGGCAGGAGGCGCATGACATCTTCGGCCTCGAACGCCGGGGCCTTGGGCTCGGTTACCCTGAAAAATTCAGGGTCATAAGCCGGCAACTTTTTCATATAATCTCTAACGCCGTCCAGTACCTCTTTTTCCTCCTTGTACACAAAACGAAAAAAACCGGTGTGATCATAATGGGTGGCCACGGAGCCGGGTGGTTTTGCCCGGTGTTCTTTGGCTTTCTGGACCAGGGCTTCGGCCATGTCCACGGTAAACCCGCCCTGGGGGGCCATGCCGCTGACAATACCGGCACCGCCCACGGCCATATTGCATTTTTCATGGGCAAAAAGCACTGTGGGGCTGATGGACTGGTAGCCGCCGCCGGCAGGGTTGGTGCCGTAAATGGCCGCCAGTACGGGGATACCTTTCTGCTCAAGTTCCGCATGCCTGAAAAACGGGGTGCCGGAACCTCTCCGGTTGGCATAAAATTTTTCCTGCTCCGTGAGCTTGGCCCCGCTGCAGTTAACCAGCCAGACCAGGGGGATATTCAGCCGTTCTGCAAGATCTGTGACCCGCAGGATGTTCTCGGACTGTCCGGCCAGCCAGGCACCGGCCATGACCTTATTGTCAAAACCAATCACAACCGCCCATTTGCCCGCAATTTTTCCAAGGCCGTCAATGACATTGGTGGTGCCCTCAACATTATCCGCAGGGTTGAAAAGCGTATGAAGTGGTGTCCATGTGCCCGGGTCGACGATATATTCCAAGCGCTGCCATACGGTCATCTGGCCGCGCCGGTTGATTTTTTCTTCGGGCAGCCCTGCGTTTTTAACTTCCTCCACGGCGGCTAAAATCTTTTTTTCCGCCCCAAGGACCTGTTCGTAGTTATTCTGGGTACGCTTGATGGTACCCTTTTTCAGCGCTTTGCCAAAAGGCGCCATATGTTCAAAATAGGATTTCATTTGTTTTTCCTTAATGTCGAACGGAACCCCGTGTTTGGACGAAAAGTTGCCCAGATGCAAGGCGCAGGAAAATTTACAACCGGAGCATACTGACGTATGTGAGGATTGTAAATTTTGCTGTAACGCCGCAGGTGGGTGGCTTTTCGTTCAAACACTAATCAATGACGGCTAAAAGATCATCCTCTTCCACAACATCTCCCTTCTTGACAACGATCTTTGATACAGTTCCGGAACAGGGCGCAAATATGGGGGTTTCCATTTTCATGGCTTCGATAACCAGAATTTCGTCGTCCTCTTCTATTGCCGCGCCCGGTTCAACGCTTAAGCTGACAATTTTTCCCGACAGTGGGGCAAGTAAGTCTTCAGACATGTGAATCTCCTTTTTTAAGAAGTTATCTATTTGCTTTTCTGATACCCAGCTGATCCAGAGCAATAATCCACTTGCAGATATTGGCGGAACCTTCCACCATGGCATAGGTGGGTGCATCCCGGTAGTAGCGGGCCACGGGATATTCAGTGGAATAGCCGTAGGCACCCAGAATCCTCATGGCATAATTGGCACATTTGTAAGCCACTTCGCCGGCCATATATTTAGCCATGGCCACATCCAGACCGTTGTTCAGTCGGCCCTGATCCTTGGCCCAGGCCGCTTTATAAACGAGAAGTCGAGTGGCTTCTATTTCCGTGGCCATCTGGGCGATCATGTCCTGGTTCATCTGGAACTCGCCGATCTTTTTGCCAAACTGTTTTCTCTCATTGCAGTATTTCACGGCTTCGTCCAGGCAGGCCTGGGCCAAGCCCACGCCGCCGGCAGCCGCAGACAGACGGGTCTGGTTCAAAGATGAAAATACAATTTTAGCACCGTCACCGGGTTTGCCAAGGATATTTTCCTTGGGTACCTTGACATTGTCCAAAAACAGTTCCCCTGTGGGAGAAGAGTGGGACCCCAACTTATCCAGGGAAGAAGTTTTGATGCCGTCATAGTTTTTGGGTTCAATGACAAAAACGGACAGCCCCTTGGAACCGGCAGCCTTATCCGTATAGGCATAATAGAGCAAACAGTCTGCCACATCAGCATTGGAGATCCAAGTTTTATTGCCGTTGAGCAGCCAGTGATCACCTTTGTCTTCGGCGGTGGAGGCAATATTCATGACATCGGAACCTGCATCCGGTTCAGTGATGCCGAACCCGCCGATGTATTCGGCGGTGCAAAGCTTTTCCACATATTTTTTGCGGACCGCTTCATCGCCGTATTTATAAATGGTGTAAGCGCAGCCCAGCACCTGCATATTCACCTGGACCCGCAGGGATGAAGAGGCCTTGGCCAATTCTTCGGTAACAATCATGGCTGCCAGAAAGCCGATATCTTCTCCGCCGTACGCTTCGGGAATTACCGTGCCGAAATATCCCATGTCTCCCAAAGGCCGCATCACCTCTTTAATGGGCAGGTAGTGCGCCTCATCCCACTGGTCCGCATAAGGGACGATCTCTTTTTTAGCAAATTTTCGGATCTCTTTCTGAAGCATTTGCAGCTCTTTGCTTAATTCAAAATCCATTTTATGCTCCCTCGCCAGGCTGTTACAGAATGTTAATTTTTATTCAAGCTCAAGGCGTATGAAATTTTTAACCGCAGGAATATATAACATATTTTGGGGATTAAATATTTGATTAAAAACAAATTGACAAACCGCTGTATTTTTATTGTATCCATGCTAATTTAATAATATTTACAGTCGATACAGATAACGAAAAACTACCCATTTACAGCGTCACAAATGAATAATTTTTCGTTTAAACACGGGTTCTCGTTCAGGCACTGAATAGACTCGTCGTCAGGCCGCTTCAAAGGCGTCATCAACCGGCACCACCAGGGGGTAGCCCTTATGCCGGATAATTTCAACCGGCAGTCCATACACCTTTGTAAGCAGGTCCGACCGGATCTCTTCAATTTTTCCCGCTCCGAACACGGTGTGATTTTTTAAACAGATATACCGGTCCGCATACCGAAGTGCCGAATTCAGGTCATGCATGGTCATGATCACCGCAAGGTTGTGGTCCTGTACAATATCCCGGACAAGGCTTAAAATCCGTGTCTGATTTTTTAAGTCCAGACTGGAGGTGGGTTCATCCAGCAGCAGGATATCAGTTTCCTGGACCAGGGCCCTTGCAATGGCCACCTGCTGGAGCTCTCCGCCGGAAAGTTCGTACAGGTTTTTAAGTGCCATGTGTGTCAGATTCAGGTGTTCTAAGACCGACCCGACTTTTTTTAAGTCCGCCTTGGTGGCTGTAAACCGGATATGGGGATATCGCCCCATGAGAACGGCATCAAACACCGTAATTTTACCGGCTTCGTTATACTGGGCCACGTAGCTGATCTCTTTGGCAATCTGGCGGATATCCATGATTTTTAAAGATTTATTTTTGACATGAATCCGGCCCGTTGACGGGTTTAAAATTTTATTCAGACACTTGAGTAATGTGGTTTTCCCCACACCATTGGGTCCCAATATTACGGTGATCTCACCCCGGGGAATGGAAAAACTGATATCCTCAAGGATCTTAACGGATCTATACTGAAAGCCAACTTGGTTCACTGTCAGGATCATCTGGGATTGCCTTTAATAATGAGGTAAATGAAAACGGGTGCTCCTAAAAATGCCGTAAAAATAGAGACCGGCAGCACATGGGGAAGCATAATCAACCGGGCAACCATATCTGCTGCCAGAAGAATCAAAGCCCCGGCCAGGATGGATGCCGGCAGCAGGAACCGGTGATCATCACCGATGATGCGCCGCACAATGTGAGGGGCGGCCAGACCCACAAAACTGATAATGCCCACAAAGCTGATGATCAAAGACGTCATCAAAGAAGCGGCCAGCATGCCGGAAAGCCGGACCCATTCCACCCGTATGCCGATGCCTTTGGCGCTTTCATCCCCAAGGGCCATGCCGTTGTAGTCCCGGGATTTTACCAAAAAAAACCCGAGCAGTACAAGCACCACCGGGGCCACCAGCGCAATATCGTTCCAGTCCGCCCTGGCCAGGTCACCGAAAGTCCAGAACACCATGGCTGCCAGCTGCACATCATCGGCAAAAAATTGCAGCAGCATGGTCCCGGCAGTAAAAAGGGAGCCCAATGCCACGCCGGTGAGCACCATGACGTGGGGGGATGCCTCTTTTTTGCCGGCTATAAAGATGATGATTAACGCGGTGATAATGGAAAATGAAAATGCAGTTGCCACGGTGATCACCGGACTTGAAATGGTCACGGCATCACCGGACGACGATGCCATCACCCCGGCTCCCATGATGATCACGGACAGTGCCGCCCCGAATGCGGCCGCATGGGAAATGCCCAGGGTAAAGGGTGAGGCCAAAGGATTTTTCAATACCGATTGCATCACGGCACCGGAAACCGCCAGGCCTGCCCCGCCTAAAATCGCAATCACGGTCTGGGGCAGCCGGATATGCCATACGATAAGATCTGCCTTCCGGGATGGTGCCTCCAGCATTAATGTCTGCAGCACATCCAGCAGGGGCAGTTGCACGGCCCCTTTGCACAAAGAGATGAGAAAAAGCCCTGTCACCAGGCTGAACAGGGCGAAAAGCAACCAGTATTTTTTACGAACATATCCGACATAGGCCTTGGGGACAACACCATGATCAAAATGCATATCCCTTATTTCGCCCCTAAATAAACCGGCTTGAATGCCTTATTATGGAACAGGGCATCCATGTCTGCATATACTTTGGCGGACAGCAAAAATTCATAAATTTCATCTGCCTTTTTTACCGGGTCAACATCGGCAAACTGGTCCGGATAAAGCATTTTTCCCACATACCAGGCATCGGCCAAGATAGAGCCGAAATTCTGGGTATACCAATTATAAGGCAACACCCCGTAGACCCGGCCATTTGCCACGGCATCCAATGCCTGGAATACGGGATCGGTTTTTAACTCATAAAGCCCGCCATGGTCTTCACCCATCTGCAGGGTCGAAAGATCCAGAAACAAAACCTGGGGATTTTCATCCAGTAACTTCTCTTTGGAAAAACTTGAATGGGATAAATTTTGCACTCTAACGTCAGATGCCCTTGCAATATTGGCGGCATTCACAAACTCAAAGGGCGGATAACTGGGTTCTGTGGACAAAAATCCATGGGGGCCTTTATGTGCAATGCCGCCAACAAAACACGTTTTTTTATTTTCAATGACTGCGGTGCGCTGATTGAGTTCAGCGATCTGCTTGTCAAAAAAGCCGATCAACTCATCAGCCCGTTCTTTCCGGTTCAGCACCTGGCCGATGATCCGCAGACTTTTATAAACAACGTCCCTTTGAACCGCAAGATTACCATATCCCAGCACCACCACCGGGATATCTGTTTTCTGTGATAATTCAACCGGGTCATAGCCCATGGTCGCATAGGTTTTAAAAATAACCTGGGGCGGTGTTGCAAGCCCCAAAATTTTTTCAGGATCATCGTTTCCCCTGAACTCTCCGAATACCGGCAACTTTTTGTACTGGGGATTGGCAATGGCATAGGGCCTTGCATCAAACTTTTTTCTGGCCGTTTCCATATCATCCACAGCCACCACCAAATCCTGGGCATTAAAATAGGTGATCAGGCGCAAAGCTCCCGGACCCGAGCAGATAATACGGCTGATTTGATTTGGTACAGCCACTGTTTTACCCCTGCTGTCCAAAATGTTTTTTGCATTTACCGGAAAAACAGACAGGATCAGAAACAGGCCGGCACAGAACAATGCAAATGTTGTCTTCATTTTAACTCCTTGAACTAAAAAAGCCGCAAAGGTTCGACGCCTTTAAAAAAGGATGTCTGCATGCCTTCGTGGCTTAAAATTTATATGTCTGACAGAATCTACTTAAATGGCTGCCTTCAAACAGCGTTGCGCTAATCCTATTGAACAGGCAATTAAGTGTCAAGATATTCAAGAAAAGGGTCTTCCTATGAATTGAAACAATTTACCGATCTGCCAATCTTTTTCTTACAATTTTCTGATGGGTCATGGTAAGGACCGCAGATTAAATAACTTGAACGAAATAGCTTGCCTTTTAGCCCATCTACTTCGTTGCATCAAAGACCCAATAGGTAAAGATCCGCCCGGAAAAAGCCGGCATGATGATTTTCCGGGCAGATGAGATATGACTGGTTTTAAATCAGATTTTCTTTTTTTAAAGCTTCCACAATGGCCTTTGTCGAGCGGCTGCGGTTCATGGTGTAGATGTGCAGGCCCGGAACGCCCTTGGCCAGAAGGTCTTTGCATTGTTCTGCAGCATAGTCAATGCCAAGGTTAAGCACGGCATCCTTATCGCCCTTGTCCACAGCATCTATCCTAGCCTGCATGGCTGCAGGAATGCTTGCGCCGCACACCGATGTCAAAATGTTTATCAGTTTCAACGTATATACCGGCATGATGCCGGGGATAATGGGAATGGTGACGCCGGCGTCCCTGCATTTGTTCACATAAGAAAAATAGAATTCATTATCATAGAAAAACTGCGCCACCACGTATTGAGCCCCGGCATCCTGTTTCATTTTAAGATATTTGATGTCTGCCTCAAGGCTTTCGGCCTGTACATGCCCTTCGGGGTAACCAGCGCAGCCCAGGGTAAAATCATAGTTGTCTTTTATGAATTTAATCAGGTCACAGGCATAGGCAAAGCTGTCCGGATGGGGTTTAAAATCCGCATCCTTTGGCTGATCTCCCCGGATCACAAAAATCGTTTCAATTCCCAGGGCCTTATATTTGTCCAGGATATCACGGACTTCGTCCGGGGCAAGGCCGAAACCGGCAATGTAAGCCACGGTGGGGAAATTTTTATCCACAAGAATTTTGGCCGTGGCATACGAGCCGTCCCTGGTGGAGCCGCCAGCCCCGAAGGTGACGCTGAAATAATCCGGGCTCAAAGGGCTCAGGGCGTCGATAGTATTATTAAAAGATGCTTGGGTTTTATCGTCCCGGAAGGGAAAAAATTCAAAAGAAATTGCAGGCTGTTTATCTTTGTATAATTGGGTGACACGCATAAATACATCTCCTTAGTGCTATATCTGATTTGTAAAAAGGAAAGAACACGAAAGAATTCATGGGCTATCCAAACCTAATTGTCGATGAAGGCCCTGATGGTCGGCAAAAGAGTTGACAGGTCATCATTCAGGGGATCGAGCACCGGCAGTTGTGTGGTTGTCTTCAGGTGCTGTGCATACCGTATAAGGTCTTCCCGGCTGCCGCCTTCACCGTTCAGTGTCACAGCAATCACCTTTGCTCCGTACATTTCAATCAGCTTGATTTCATCTTCAGCTGAGGGCAGGCAACAGCCAAAGGCCTCTACCATATCAAAAAGTTTTCTAAAAGGCGCATGCTGCAGGATTACCCCCTTTGCATTGGCGGATACAATAAACTCCGAGCCACAGGGGCCTAAAGGGTTGCGAAGAGCAGACTGGCCCTCCAGAATCATGAGATCCGGATTGGATTTTTTTGCACATTCAACAATGGCCGCTTCAATCTCGCCGCAGACAAAATCATTGGGTGTGGCATCCAGAATAAATCCGTACGGGGAGCCCTGGAGCCACCCGGTCTGCCCGGTAAAAATCATTTCCGTCTTAATACCGTTTGCCTGGCACATCTGCATGAGCATCCGGCTGGTGGTGCGTTTGCCCAATGCGCAATCCGTACCCAACACGGCGATTTTCGGGGTGGTGATGTCAAAGACTTTTCCGGTCCAGTATTGAAGCTGGTCAAAGGGTTTGCTGCGCCTGAAATCTATGATGTCAACATTATATTTTTCGGCGGCCTCTTTGAACGTGGGAATATCTGATAACGGCATATGCAGTCCGTTGACAATGGAAATTCCCTGGGACATGACATCCAGAATAAGATCCTGCCACGCGTCATCCAGTCGTCCGCCGCACAGGGCCACCCCGATGACCGCATAATCCGGGATTGTACCGGTGACGCCGGTGAATGCCTGGATACTGGGGAAAATGGGGATGTCCCTTTGAATGCCGTCCAGCACAACGCCGGCATCCTTGCCCGCATTGACCTCATCAATGACGCCCATGATCTTGAACCGTTCTGTTCCCCGCACAAGGCCGTGAGCGGTTTTGGCATCGCTGAGGTGGAACAGCCCCTTGGTCAGGACCACGGCGGTTCCCATATAGGTCCGGGGATTATTTTCTGTCTGGGTCTGATTCATGATATCTGCTCTTCCATTTATTAATTGTTAAAGGATGCGTACACCTAAACCCGGACGATCTGTCAGGCGCATCAGTCCGTTTTCAATGATAAATCCCTGATCCACCATGTCTTTGGCAAGATCCAGGCTGCCGTCAAGATCCAGGTACCGGGTGGCAGGGCTTGCAAAAGCCGCATGCAGGGCTGCGGCAATGCTTGCAATGCTTTCATCCATACACCCCCACATCAGTCCGATGCCGCAGTGCCGGGCGATCCCGGCAATTTCAAGGCCCGGGGCAATGCCGCCGCACTTCATAAGTTTGATATTGAACAGCCCAAAAGGCCGAGGCGGATGAATCAGGGTGTAAGCATCGGCAGGTTTCTGCAGGCTTTCGTCAGCCATGGAAAAATTGCGTTCACTTTCAGACAGATCTGCCATGGCCGCTGTTTGGTCCACATGGAGGGGCTGCTCCACAAATTCCATATTCGTGTTACGCGTGCCTGCCAGAAATTTTTTGTACTGGTCCACATCGTATCCTTGGTTGGCATCCACCCGGATGCGGACATCTGCACTGACGTGTGCCTTAAGGCAGCAGACCCGTTCGATGTCTTGGTCCACATCCAGGCCTGTTTTTACCTTAAGAATCTTGAATCCCCGGCCGGTATATTCGTCGGCCTCGGCCAGCATCTCGTCAAGGCTTTTGATGCCGATGGTAATGGATGTCGGCATGGCGGTATGCACCCGCCCCAGGATCTCCACCAGAGGACGGTCCAGGACCTTACCAATGAGATCGTGCAGGGCAATATCCATGGCTGCCATGGCTGCAGGGGTTGCCGACATCTTTGTTTCCATGGTTTTAAGTCGTGAAAAGGCATCGGACAAATCCATGCCCTCAAAAAGGGCGCATGCCTGTTCGTTTAACGCCCTCTCACAGGCATCAATGCTTTCACCGGTGACATCTTCGGCCGGGGAACCGGCCCCGATGCCCACAAGCCCTGTGTCTGTTTCAAGCTGAACAAACAAATTTTCCACGTGGGTGAAGGTTTCATAGGCAATGGTGTAAGGCCGTGTTAATTCCAGGTTTTCCCTGAAAACTGTTACTTTTTTTATTTTCATATGATTTCAAAGGATATGTTTGTTATGGTTGCATCAGGGCCTGGTAAAGGCGATGTCCGGTAATCAGCACACGCGTTATAACAAAGTCGGCATCAGATTTTTGTCATTATGAAAATTATGTCAAGCGTTATCTTAAAAATATCTGAGGAAGCCATACAATGGAAAACGAAACGGTCATACACAACGGTACGCTTTTGACCATGGAACAGGGATTGCCTGTCATTGAAAACGCGATTGTCCGTATCAAAGGGGATAAAATTGCTGAATGCGGCCCTGCTGTTCCCGGCCGGAACTGGGAGGGGGCGACCCTGGTTGATGCTTGCGGGGGAATTATTATGCCCGGACTTGTGAACGGACACACCCACACCCCCATGTCCATGTTCCGGGGACTGGCCGATGACCTGCCCCTAGATGTCTGGCTCAATGAACATATTTTCCCTGCCGAGGCAAGGGATATAAACCCGGAATCCGTGGCGCAATGGGCGGCCCACTCCTGCAAGGAGATGCTGGCCAGCGGTATCACCACATGCTGCGACGGCTATTTCCTGGAAAGCCACGCGGCACAGGCCATGGCAGATACTGGTATCCGGGCTGTGGCCGGCCAGGGCGTGATTGACTACCCTGCCCCGGGGGTCCCGGATCCTTCCAACAACATTGATCATGCCAAAAATTTTATTGAGCAAACCCGCAGCCTGTCCCCGAGAGTGGCCCCGTCGGTCTTCTGTCATTCACCCTATACCTGCTCAAAACAGACGCTTGTGGCGGGAAAGAATCTTGCTCAAGACAAGGGGGTTTTGTTCCAGATCCATACCGCAGAAACCCGGGCCGAGCCGGGTCTGATCAAAGAAAATACAGGCCTGTCCGTGATCGCCTATCTGGACAGCCTGGGCATCCTTGATCCGGACACCCTTTTAATTCATTGCGTGTGGGTGGATGAAAACGACATTGAAATTATTGCCAAGCGCGGGTGCGGGGTAATCCACTGCCCGGAATCCAATATGAAACTGGCATCCGGGGTGGCACCCGTGCCGGACATGGTGGCCGCCGGTCTGACCGTAGGCCTTGGCACGGACGGATGTGCGTCCAACAACGACCAGGATATATTTTCTGAAATGGACACAGCCGCCAAACTGCATAAGGCTGTACGCCTGGATCCCTGCGTCATGGATGCCCGTACCTGCCTGAAAATGGCCACCATTGACGGGGCAAAGGCCCTAGGGCTGGGTGATGTCACGGGTTCCATACGCCCGGGGAAGGCGGCGGATATCATTGTGGTGGATACAACCGGTCTTCACATGACGCCCATGCATGACCCCTACTCAGGTCTGGTGTATACGGCAAGGGCTTCGGATGTCTTATGGGTAATGGTAGACGGCAACGTGCGCCTAAAAAAAAGACCGCCTGTCCATCCCTTGGGGACAGACAGGCGGGCCGGATAATATAGAGAAGCAGAATCAGGTTCAATATAAGAGTATCAGTAGCAGTATCAACTATTATCCCAAATTCACTGTTTCTATAGTATCGAAAGGAATTCAAGTCAATAAAAAAATTATAAATGATTTAAAAAATATTTACGCTTCAGGTAAGGCCCAAAGGATAATCAATCATGCTCAGCATTATGTCACCGTCCAAGACCATGGATCTTAATTGCAGATCCAGCCTTTTGCAAACCCAACCCTATTTCATTTCCCAAGCCCGGGAACTTTCAGACCGGCTGAAAAAATTTTCACAGGCTGAACTGGAAGAGCTAATGAAGATCAGCCCCAAGCTGGCGGACTTGACCTACAAAAGATTTCAGACATTTTCCGCAAATGCAGTAAATGACGGTGCCCGCCAGGCCCTTTTAGTTTACAAAGGCGATGCCTTTCAAGGACTGGACATTGACCATTACCAAGATCAGGATTTTGAATTTGCCCAGAAACATGTACGGATATTGTCAGGTCTATACGGCCTTTTGCGCCCCCTGGACCTGATTGAACCCCATCGCCTGGAAATAGCCACCCGGCTTTCCGGCCCCTGGGGGAAAAATATATATGAATTCTGGACAGACCGAATCACCCAAAGAATCAACACGGAGCTGGAAGAATCAAACGGCGCCCCTGTTCTTGTCAATCTGGCATCCAATGAGTATTTTAAGGTTCTCCAACGCAAACGCCTGAAAGCAAAGATTATCACCATTCAGTTCAAGGAAAGAAAAGCAAACGGTTTCAAGGTGATTGCCATACATGCCAAAAGGGCCCGGGGGCTTTTGGTCGACTTCATCATCCAGAAAAAAATCATTGAACCCAAACCGTTGAAAGGATTTTCCCACAATGGATATAGATTTAACCCGGACATTTCAACATCAAAGACCTGGGTGTTTACCCGAGAATGAATAAACCAAACAGAACAAACTTTTTTCAAAAATAATAGGTCACCCAGTGGGTGGCCCATTGAAAACAGGCAACGATTTCCACCCGGATTTAAGCTGGGCCGATGACCGCGGGCTGCTGCGAATTGACCTTTCAGAAATCTGTACTATTTTTAAAAGATTAATCGAGCATTTCAATCATGAAGGAGGGATGCGGTATGGGAAAAAAGCTCAGGGCCTGTAAGGCGTGTAAAAAGAAAAAAAACCATTTGCGCAAATCATCCGATGCATCAAGAGCATTTGTCTGTAAAAATTGTGGTGCATCGTCAACCGAAGCCAAAATGGTTTGCAAACCTGTAATGCAAAAGTTGACCTATTCATGCCAAAAATGTACACGATTATCAGATACACCCAAACGGTTGTGTAAGCCTGAAGAAATTATATAGTACTCATTTTGACGGTGCCTTCATGGCATCAAGCTCTTTATGTTAGGGCCATGAAAATTTTATTGTTTTCATGGCCCTTATGCATAGGCCGATGACGCAGCCCCTTTTGCATAATATGCCTGCATCACCGGTTCAGGCACCATGCCCCCGCCTGTGGCCCAGACGAGGTGGGTGGCGTCTGACATATTTTCAATTACCCCCTGCCGGTGAAGATAGCCCCTGCCTTCCGGTGTATTCAACAGGCCCGTGGGCCCTGTCAATCCTGCGACGGCAGAAGGTTCAAGAAAGATGGACTCCTGATCCGCCATGGTGTGCAACAGCCGATAAAGGGTTTTATCGGCAACCGAATATGAACCGCTGATCAAGGATCCCAGAGTTTTACCCACAAGGCCCGAGGGGCGCCCCACTGCCAGTCCGTCCGCATCCGTAATATTGGACAGTCCGAAATCCTGTACACTGACCTTGTCGTGAAGCCCTGTCATAAGACCAATGAGCATACAAGGCGAAGCGGTGGGTTCAGCAAAAAAACAGTGGACATGGTCACCGAAAACAAACTTAAGCCCCAAAGTGATTCCCCCGGGACCGCCGCCCACCCCGCAGGGCAGGTAAACAAACAGCGGATGTTTCTCATCCACCACCCGACCCAAAGCGTCAAATTGTTCTTTCAGGCGGTCGGCTGCCACGGCATACCCTAACAGCAGATCCAAAGAATTTTCATCGTCTATGAAATGCATATTTGGATCAGACCTGGCCTGTTGCCGTCCCGCTGCCACAGCCTGGCTGTAATCAGTTTCATACTCAACCACTGTGACACCGCACTGCCTTAAGCGCTGTTTTTTCCAAAGGGCAGCATCGGCGGACATATGAACATACACCTTAAACCCGAGCGCGGCACCCACGATGCCGATACTCAAGCCAAGATTACCGGTGGATCCCACGGCAATGGCGTAATTGGAGAAAAACCGTTTGAACTTGTCCGTGGCAAGGATTGCATAATCATCCCCAAAGCCAAGCAGTCCTTTGTCCACAGCCAGGGTTTCGGCGGTTTTCAAAACCTCATAGATACCGCCCCTGGCTTTAATGGAACCGGACACGGCAAGCAGGTTGTCGCATTTGAGCAAAAGCGTCCCACGAACAGGTACTTTTACCTGTAAATTCAGCAGTTTCTTCATATTATGGATTTCCCGCAACAGCGATTCAATGATGCCGTTACCCTCCCGGGTCTGGGGAAATATCTCTGCAATAAAGGGGGCAAACCGTTTCAACCGGGCTTGTGCATCGGCCACATCTTTGTATGACAAGGCAATGGATTTAAAAGCGGTGTCTACGGGCCGGTACTCCGGGTTTCGCCAGAACACCTCTTGACCTGCCATAATCTTTCTGATCAGGGGAAGCGTCTTCTGCCATTCTTTAATTGTTTTTCCTGAAATACGTTCAGTGTTCAAAATTTTAAATATCGATATTTAATTAGACATGGTATGTATTAGTTAAATATAATTACCCTTCCGGGTCGGGCGTGTCACCGGCCTTGTCTGTAGTGAAGACAAAAGGTCCTAAGGCGGACACCACGACGATTTTCCTAAATTTTAACAGAATGCTGTTTTTATGGACAATGAAAAAGATAAATCATGCCAGGGGAATTATGACCTGTTCAGGGAACTGGACCCGGCCGCGCTTCAAAAAAAATTTCTCAATGCCCTGCTGAAAATCCAGAATGTCAGGCGTGGATCAATCTGGATGAAACGGGGCCGGACCTATGTCTGTGTTGAGGCAGCCGGTATTGACAGCGAAAATATAGTGGGGGTTACCCTGGATGCAGGCTCACCCTCCATTGTGGGCTGGGTAATTGAAAACGGTAAGATGACCATCGCCAAACCGGGCTCCGACCGCCGTCACAACCGGGAGGTAGAATCGCATTTTGCCATAAAAAGCAGCCAGATACTGTGCTTCCCTTTACTGATAGATGGGCAGGTCTTTGGGGCGGTACAGGTCATTGACACCCACCCGGACGGTATTTATCTTAATTTGGATTCTTCACACCTTTCTCCTCTTCAAGCCCTGGTTGAGGTCTGTTCCATATCCCTGTGGAATGCCATGCGTTATTCCAGGGAAAAGAAAAAAAATCGCAGGCTTTCATCGACCCTGTCCAGGATTGAAAAAGAAAATACCATTATTGGCCAAAGCAAAGCCTTTCACACAAGCATGAAACTTGTCAAAAGCTATGCAGATACTGACTTCAATGTGCTGATAACAGGTGAAAGCGGCACCGGCAAGGAACTTGTGGCAGAACGCCTGCACCGGGACAGCGCCAGAGTGAATTCGCCCTTCCTGGCTCAAAACTGTTCAGCCATTCCCGAAACCCTTCTGGAAAGTGAATTGTTCGGGTATAAAAAAGGCGCGTTTACCGGTGCAACCCGGGACCGGTCCGGATTGTTTGAGGCGGCTGATGGCGGCACAGTATTCCTGGACGAAATCGGAGATATGCCCATGGGCACCCAGGCCGCACTTCTGCGGGTGCTGCAGAAAAATGAGATCAAACCATTGGGCGACAGCCGGGTCCAATATATCAATGTCAGAATCATCGCAGCCACCAATAAAGACCTTGTCGGGATGATCCGGGAAAACCAATTCAGACAGGACCTGTATTACCGCTTGTCCATACTGCCGGTTCACCTGCCGCCATTGCGGGACCGAAGGGAAGACATTCCGTTGCTGGCCCGGCATTTTCTATACACAGAAAGCAAAAAGGCAAAAATTCCCGAAAAAAAAATAGCCCCTGAAACCATACACCATCTGGTCGCGTATACATGGCCGGGTAATATCCGGGAACTGGAAAATCTTATCCGGTATTTGATGGTTACAACCCAAGACGAGATTATAAAACCGGGTGATTTGCCCGAACATATCCGTGAAGCCAGCCCGGATGAAATCACAAAGCACACAGATCCAATGCCTTCAGATCCCCAAACAAATGGGGCACAATGCCTGCGGGATATTTCCGCCATGACCTGGCCGGATCTTGAAAAGGCCTATGTCAGGGCGCTCATGGAAAAATTTAACTGGAATATCACCTGGGCCGCAAAGGCATCAGGCATCAACCGCTCAACCTTCGCCTCGCGCATGCGCAAACTTGACATTCACCGGGGCACCGGACCATCGTTATAGATAATTTCCTACACGTCAATACAATCTTTCTAACAGCATCAATGCTCTGTTTTTTTCATTTATATTGTATGTTATAGTGCATTATCCTGAAATAATAAGCGAGTAGTGCTATGGCCAAAACATCAAATCGGACAGTAAGCTTTTCCTGCCGTCTCAAAGAGCTACGAACACAAAGAAATGACCCAGTCTGAACTTGCCGGTCTTGTGGGCATCAAGCGCCAGGCTGTTTATGATATTGAAGACGGGCGTTACCTGACCAATACCGGGGTTGCCCTTGCAATGGCCCAAGCCTTATGAGGAAGGACTCCTGGTGGTCCCTGGGAACCCAAAAGAAATTCAGGGCGTTGCCACAAAATTGTAAAATAGGATATTCATTAAATTTTAAATAGTTTCTTTGCCGACTTTGATAATTACGTTTTTGCCTCTATGTGCTTACAAGAAACACAAAATTGTCATTTTATCCAAGTTACGTTATACTATATTCATTTTTATGCCTGACTTTATCTCATTATGTAACCCTTTCATTTTTTGGATAAATTTTAAAAATTATTTTTTAAATCATCTAAACAATAAAAAGGCACGTTTTATGCTTATATATAGCTCAGTTAAAAACATTGAAAAATAATTAAAAATAGAATAGAAGTTCCGGTTCGCAGATGCCATGCCGGTATTTCCATAACAGATGACAAATGGTGAACAGACAATAATGTTAAAAAACATTTATACGACTAGAAAAAATAACAAGGGTGCAATTCTCACCAGACACCCCTCGGAGAACCTGGTGCATGTATAAAAAAATTGTTGGAGCGGATCATGAAATTTTCAAATTATAGTCCGGCAGAATACTATGATGAACTCTTCCACAAGGACGGCACGGTCAGGGACGGTGCCAGAAAGCTCATCGACACAATAGAGTCCCTGCCGGAAGATGCGCTGCTTATAAAGCAACAGTCTGCAGAAACCTCGCTGCTACAGTTAGGCAACACCTTTAATGTGTATGGAAGCGAGGAAGGAACAGAAAAAATCCTGCCCTTTGACATTATCCCAAGAATCATTGAGGACCGGGAGTGGCAGCAAATTGAAAAGGGATTGCAGCAGCGCATCCATGCCCTGAATCTGTTCCTTGAAGATATCTACCATGATAAAAAAATCATTAAAGACAAGGTGATTCCCGAAGATCTGATCATGTCTTGCGCGGCTTACCGCAAGCAGATGGAAGGATTTACCCCGCCCAAAGGCATCTGGTGCCATGTCACGGGAACGGACCTGATCCGGGATACGGACGGCAAATTTTATGTACTTGAGGACAATCTGCGCTGTCCATCAGGTGTCTCCTATGTGCTTGAAAACCGCCAGGTCCTGAAACGCACGTTTCCCGAAGTTTTTGCAAGTTCCCGGATCCGGGCCGTGGATGAATATCCCCACAAGCTTCTGGCCACCCTTGAAAATCTACTACCAGCCACAGCATCAAACCCCAAAATCGGGGTGCTGACGCCGGGGCGGTATAATTCCGCCTATTTTGAACATTCATTCCTTGCCCAGCAAATGGGCATAGAGTTGGTGGAAGGCCAGGATCTTGTGGTGTCCAACGATCGGCTTTATATGCGGACCACCAAGGGGCTTTCGCCCATTGATGTCCTCTACCGCCGCATTGACGATGATTTTATCGACCCCAAGGTATTCCGGTCCGATTCCATGCTCGGGGTTCCGGGAATTATGTCGGCCTATTTCAAGGGCCGGGTGGCCATGGCCAATGCACCGGGCACAGGTGTTGCTGACGACAAAGCCGTGTATGCCTATGTGCCGAAAATCATTTCATACTACCTGGGGGAAGATCCCATTTTACCCAATGTGCCCACCTATGTGTGCTGGGATGACAAAGACCGGGCCCATGTGCTTGACAATCTGGATAAATTTGTGGTCAAGGCGGCCAATGAAAGCGGCGGATACGGTATGATGATCGGCCCCCACGCCGATAAGGCTGAACGTGAGGAGTTTGCCCGCCGTATCAAGGCCAACCCCAGAACCTATATTGCCCAGCCCACCATCAGTCTTTCCCAGGTGCCCACCGTTATCGGGGACCATTTTGAAGGACGCCATGTGGATCTTCGGCCCTATGTCCTTTACGGCGAGGATATCTATGTGCTTCCCGGCGGACTGACGCGGGTAGCCCTGAGAAAAGGGTCTTTGGTAGTGAACTCATCCCAGGGTGGGGGAACGAAAGACTCCTGGGTTTTAAATGACACATTTTAATTGGTGTTTGGACAAAAAGCCACCCAGCGGCGCCTTGCATCCGGGCTACTTTTCGTCCAAACACAAAATTTCGTTCAGGTACTAATTTGTTACAAAGAGAATTGATGATACGTTGGATGAAAATTAGGGAGATACCATGCTAAGCCGTGTTGCAGATTCCATCTACTGGATGACCCGTTATATTGAAAGAGCTGAAAATATAGCTCGTTTTATTAATGTAAACCTTAACCTTTCCCTGGATATGGCTTCAGACGTTTCCGGTGCATGGCAACCCCTGGTGATGACAACAGGCGACTATGACGTATTTGAAAAGGGTTACGGTGCGAATTATTCCAAGGAAAATGTGATCCAGTTTCTAGCTTTGGACCACAAGTACGGCAACTCCATCATTTCATGTGTGGCTGCTGCCCGGGAAAACGCGCGAAGCGTCAGGGAAATCATCTCATCGGGCATGTGGGAACAGATTAACAGATCCTATCTTATGCTCAAAGATGCAGCTAAAAACGACCTGGCCATCAAGGCCCCCCACCGCTTTTTCAAAGGCATAACCGCGCTGAGCCATATGTTTACAGGCTTGTTACATGCCACCATGTCCCAGGGGGAGGCCTTTCATTTTGCCTTGCTTGGCCAGCTTCTTGAACGTGCTGATAAAACCTCCCGGATACTGGACGTTAAATACTTTATGCTGTTGCCAAAACCCGAAAACGTCAACTCTCCCTATGATGTGATCCAGTGGGGCGCTGTGCTTAAATCGACCTCCGGCTTTGAAACCTATCGAAAACAATTCCACCGGATTGTTCCCAAACAGGTATGCAACTTTCTTATCTTTGATCCAAACTTCCCAAGGTCCGTCCGCTGCTGCCTGATAAGTGCCCAATGCGCCCTGCACAAAATCACCGGTACCCAAAGGGGCACCGTATCCAACCCCGCGGAAAAAAGCATAGGCCGATTATGCGCAGACCTGGATTATTCGGATATTGACGATGTAATGTCTGCAGGCATGCACGAGTACCTTGATGATCTGCAGACAAAGATTAACCAGGTGGGGATTGACATCCGCGAGACATTTTTCAAAATCCCCGATAACCAGATGGAACAAACATCTGTCCAAGTCCAGTAAAACGAACCGGATTTACCCTTTAAGGAGCATTTACATCCATGGCAATTCAAGTGGCCTTGTATCATAAGACCGAGTATAAATATGATCGCAAAATCCAGTTAGGCCCCCAAGTGATCCGGCTGCGGCCCGCCCCCCACTGCCGGACCCCGATTTTAAGCTATAACCAGACGGTTTTACCGGATGATCATTTTATAAACTGGCAGCAGGATCCGTTTTCCAACTATCTGTCCAGGCTCAACTTCCAGGAGAAAACCGATCATCTTTCCATCGTGGTGGACCTTGTGGCCGAAATGGTCACAATTAATCCCTTTGATTTTTTTCTGGAGGAATATGCCCGGGAATATCCATTTAAATATTCTTCGGAGGTAAAAAAGGACCTGGGACCTTTTTTGCAACAGGACCCTGCGGGCAGCAAATTTAAGGCGTATATTTCCAGCATCAGCCGCGAAAAAGAAAACACCATTGATTTCATGGTCCGGGTGAACCAGGATCTGCAACAAACCATCAGCTATAACATCCGCATGGAGCCCAATGTCCAGACCTGTGAGGAGACACTGACCAAACAATCCGGCTCCTGCAGGGATTCGGCCTGGCTCCTGGTCAATATATTGCGTCATCTAGGACTGGCATCCCGGTTTGTATCCGGGTACCTGATCCAGCTTGCCGCCGATGTCAAATCCCTTGAAGGGCCTTCGGGACCGGAACAGGATTTCACGGATCTGCATGCCTGGGTAGAGGTCTTCCTGCCCGGGGCCGGCTGGGTGGGGCTGGACCCCACATCCGGACTGTTAGCCGGTGAAGGCCATATCCCCCTTGCCTGCACGCCGTTTCCCAAAAGTGCGGCACCCCTCACAGGGGAGCTTGAGGAATGCGAGGTGGAGTTCTCCCACACCATGCGCGTTACACGCATCCACGAAGACCCCCGGTCCACCAAACCCTATCCCGAGGAAATCTGGACAAAGATACATGACTTGGGATTCCGGGTGGATGAAGAGATTAAAAAGGAAAATATCACCCTGACCATGGGCGGGGAACCCACCTTTGTGTCAGCCACGGACATGGAAGCCGATGAATGGAACACCGGCGCCGTGGGCCCCACCAAAAAAATAAAGGCCATGGAACTGCTCCAGCGCCTGCGCAGCAAATGGGCGCCTGGCAGCCTCCTGCACATTGGCCAGGGCAAATGGTACCCGGGTGAATCCCTGCCCCGCTGGGCCATAGGCTGCTACTGGCGAAAGGACGGCAAATCGCTTTGGCAGGACCCGTCTCTTCTGGCGGACGACACCCGGGACTACAAATTTGGTCCGGCCCAGGCAAAAACCCTGATGCAGACCGTCACACAGGTGCTGGGCGTGGATGAAAAATATATCATACCTGCCTATGAAGATGTATTTCACTGGCTATTAAAGGAACAACGCCTGCCGGCAAACGTTACCCCCGAAGACTCCCGACTGAAAGATCCCGAGGAGCGCGCCCGCATGACCCGGGTATTTGAGCAAGGCATCGGAGCGGTAACCGGCTTTGTACTGCCCATCCAAAAAGGGTCATGGAAAAGCTGTACCTGGGAACTGCGTTCCGACAATCTGTTTCTAGTGCCCGGAGATTCGCCCATGGGACTTCGTCTGCCCCTGGACAGCCTGCCCTGGGTATCGCCCAAAAAATATCCCCATGTGGTGGAAGAGGATCCCATGGGCATCCATGGCCCGTTTCCGGACCCATTGACATCCGACTCGGACAAGGAGCGCTTGCGCCGGGCAGAAAAGGAAAAGGAAGGTCAGTTCAATCTCCCGGGAAAACCCGAGACACAGACCCGGGATGATGTTGTATCCCAACGTCTTGAACCTGCCTCACATGCTGCCGATGATACCAGCGGCACTGAACCGACCATCCGCACGGCCCTTTGTATCCAGCCCAGGGACGGACGGTTGTATGTATTCATGCCGCCCATGGCCAGCGCATCGGATTATTTCGAACTCATTACGGCTGTGGAACAGGCGGCGCGCATCACAGAATGTCCTGTGGTCATTGAAGGGTACACACCACCTTTTGACCACCGAATTAATGTTCTCAATGTCACCCCGGATCCCGGGGTAATCGAAGTGAACATCCACCCGGCAACCGACTGGGGCCAGATGGTGGAGGTAACCTGTGATCTTTACGAAGAGGCAAGACAGTCAGGCCTTGGCACCGAAAAATTCATGCTGGACGGCCGGCATTCAGGCACAGGCGGCGGCAACCATATTGTCATGGGCGGACCCAGCCCCGGCCAAAGCCCCTGGCTTGCCCGGCCGGACCTGCTGCGCAGTTTTTTAACATTCTGGAATAACCATCCATCCCTGTCTTTTCTTTTTTCAGGGTTATTCATCGGTCCCACCAGCCAGTCCCCGCGGATTGATGAAGCACGACACGACACCCTGGATGAACTGGACATTGCCTTTGCCGAACTTGATAACCAGACAGGCAGTGGCTCACCATGCCCGCCCTGGCTGGTAGACCGGTTATTCCGCCATCTGCTCACGGATCTTACCGGCAACACCCACCGGGCTGAATTCTGCATTGATAAAATGTACTCCCCGGATTCGGCCGCCGGGCGGCTGGGACTTTTGGAATTCCGCTCCTTTGAGATGCCGCCCCATGCCAGAATGAGCCTTGCCCAGCAGTTGCTGCTGCGCATATTCCTGCTCAAATTCTGGAAAACACCATACAAAGAAAAGCTGGTCAGATGGGGCACGTCCCTGCACGATAAGTTCATGCTGCCCTTTTATGTATGGCAGGATTTCTGCGATGTGCTAGATATTCTACGGCGGGACGGATATGACCTATCGCCTGCATGTTTTCACCCCCACTTTGAATTCAGGTTCCCCTTTGTGGGTAAGGTCTGTCATGCGGGCGTGGAAATGGAACTGCGCACAGCCATTGAACCCTGGCATGTACTGGGGGAAGAGCCTGGCGGCGGGGGTACGGCCAGGTATGTGGACTCCTCTTTGGAGCGCATCCAGATCCAAGTAAGCGGTATGACAGACAGCCGTTACCAGGTGCTTTGCAATGGGCGGCCCGTGCCTTTGCACCCCACAGACGTCAATGCCCAGTTTGTGGCCGGCATCCGGTACCGGGCCTGGCAACCCCCGTCCTGCCTGCATCCCACCATCGGCGTGCATACCCCGCTAATTTTTGATCTGATGGATACCTGGAGCATGCGATCCGTGGGCGGATGCACCTATCATGCATTCCACCCGGGTGGACGAGGTTATGATGTCTTTCCAATTAACGCCCTGGAAGCAGAAGGCCGGCGGATTTCCCGATTCAGGGATATCGGCCACACCCCCGGCCCCATGGAGCGGATACCCCATGAACCGTTGAATCCAAGGTTTCCACATACCTTGGACTTAAGAACCCGGTACTAACGGCCATGGGCCAATCTGGTTTATCAATACATAGGCTCAGCCCACAATGAAAAGGGAGCATATTAAAATATGCTCCCTGAGTCGCAACAAATAATACGGATAAAAAGGCAAGCTAAATGGAGGAGTTATTTCTTACCAAGGCCTATATCAAGGAGGGGTCGCCAACGTATCTGATCGGCAAGAATTCGGTCAATACTGTGGTTAAGTATGTGCTCATGGATCACCAGTTCACTTCTTCCTTGATAAGCCCGCTTCAGGTGTTCCCGTAGCCAAGGACCAAGGCAATGTGCACTTGAGGCATATCGGCCCGAAAAAATAATGGCGTCCAGGCCACCCAAAACGGCTACTCCGGAACCGCAGGCCAACAATAAACGATGCCGAAATACATCCCGGGCCAAACGCAAAGACGGATCGTCCGATTCCAGAACTTCATCCAGTTGGACCGGTCGTCCGGCAATGCCGCTTAAACCACTTTTCAATGTCAATGCATGGTTTATTTGTTCGGGGCCCCACTTCTTTTTTTGAACCAGCATCATCACGATGCCGGCATCCAGCTCGCCTGAATTGGTTTGGCCGGGCAAGCCTTCCAGTGGTGTCGCACCACTACTGACCATAACAGGATGAAAGCCGTCCACGGCTACAATTTCCGGTTGAGTCTCCAGACAGATCGAAAGGCAGCGCTCCGAAAAAAAAGATCCCTCTTTATAAGAGAAATCCCGGGCACAGGCGCACGCCGCTTCGTGAAAAAGACCATGGTACCCGTAGCGACGTAAATTTGGCATGCCAAGACTGTTCACATCCAGCGCATAACGACATTCCCGCTCAGGCATGTCTGTAAAAAAGGCCGTTTCGAAAAGCAGAAAAAGCGGGACGTTGTAATACGTTTCTCGAATGGCTCTGATAAATTCAATGGCCGCGGGAACATGAAGCGGTGCTTCGGCGGATAACGCTTGAAGTTCACTTTCCGTTTCCGCTGTTACACGCCATGGATTGTGAAAGGTCGAGCCGCCATAGAGAAGACGTACCCCAATGGCATCCGTCGTATGTCCGCTGTTTTGGGTTCGTTGCCGAAGTTTTGCAAGTCCGATCCGCCAGTCCTCAAAACCATGCGCGTTCTCCATGCAGCCGGACCATTGCGATTCGACATGACCTGATGGGAAAAAATGGTAGTGAACCCGGCCGGAGATTAGATTAAGCGTCATGATATTCATAATGGTCCCTTATTGTTTTACCTAATTATTTAACGTAAGCGTTTTGAAAACCTGGCGTGCAATTGCCAGCTCCTCATTGGTGGCAACCACCAGTATCCGAACCGGACTTCCATCTTGTGAAATATCTCCCGGCAGCTGTTCTAACTCCCGGTTGCGTTTCTCATCTATACAGACACCGAAGAATTTCTGGTTTGCGCATACAACGGACCGAACCAGCGAAACGTTTTCACCAATGGTGTCGGTGAAAATAATTGCCTGGACAGGACTTGCCAACGTCAGGTACGCGCCTATATATTTACGAATCCGCCACAGATAAATCTGCAACGTTTTTTGAAAACGGCCATCCCGACTCGTGGCAGCATCCCAATCACCCAGAATGTCGCGAATATCAGCCGATGCCCCCGAAAGACCCAGCACACCGCTTCGGCGATTCAAAATATCCTCTATCCGGTCCATATCACCGGAATACAGGGCTAGCAGTTTCAATACAATGGCCGGATCAAGATCGCCGCACCTCGTGCTCATAACCAGCCCTTGAATCGGTGTATATCCCATGGTATTTTCAATTGAACGGCCATTGGAAATTGCGCACAGACTAGCGCCGCCGCTGCCAAGATGACAACTGACCGCATTAAACTTAGCCATGGGAATACCCGCTATTTTAGCGGCCTCTTCGACAACATACCGGTGGCTTGTGCCATGAAATCCATACTTTCGTATGTTCAATTCTTGAACCAAATCGGATGGCAGGGCATACTGTCGGGCGTGTTCCGGTATGGTTGTGTGGAAAGCCGTATCAAAAACCGCAACTTGTGGTAGGGATGCATAGCGCGTTTGACATTCTTCAATGAGGTCAATGGCTACAGGATTGTGGAGCGGTGCCAGATCCCGAACCTGCTGCAAGGCTTCAAAAACCGTGGGGGTAATCACAGCCGGTTGTTCAAACAACCGGCCGCCATGTGCGACCCGGTGACCTAACGCATCCGGACGTTTTCCTTTTTTTGCAAGCAGCTTTAAAATCTCATGAAATGCTTTCTGGTGTGTGGGCAAATCCATCGAAAAAACGGTATCCCGGTCCCCCTCACGATGCACAATTCTGGCCGATTCCGAGGTTACGGGACCAATTCGTTGCGCTTCTCCGGAAGCAATTTCATCTTCTTCCGGCATAGTTAAAAATCGATATTTCAAGGATGAACTGCCGCAATTGCACACCAAAATATTCATTTGAAGTTCCCGTCATTTAAATTTCATCACTTGTC
Source organism: Desulfobacter hydrogenophilus (assembly GCF_004319545.1). Taxonomy (NCBI): domain Bacteria; kingdom Pseudomonadati; phylum Thermodesulfobacteriota; class Desulfobacteria; order Desulfobacterales; family Desulfobacteraceae; genus Desulfobacter; species Desulfobacter hydrogenophilus. The sequence continues at coordinate 493,364 of NZ_CP036313.1, forward strand.
CAGCCACAGACCGGAAACCCAATCAGGCCATGGGCAATGGCAGCGGTGCCATAAACACCTTGAACCACATGCTTGCCGTCAACCCATTCATCAGGACGATGTGCCTGTTTCTCGTTCCCCGGGCCGTAACCGATGGTCGGAATGTTATACTCGTTGAGCAGTGTCGCTCCGGCCGTCCCCATGCCTAAACGGCCCAGCCGCCATTTTCCCGGACGTGATGGAGAGCCGGCCGCCGCCAATACCTGACGGGAACGATCAATCAATGGATCAAACGGGTCAGTAGCCCAGGCATTGGTGACGTGTTGAACCTGCATCTTATGACCGGTGCATGACACCTGCTGTTCCCTGCAAATCCCAACCGATACGGTCACAGATGACCGGTGCTGTATCAGCAGGTCGATGTCACGTTCGGTCTCGGCCAGGACGCGTTGCGCTTGATCCGCGGCTTGTATCCGTTTAGCTGCCCGCAAAACGGCTATCCGCCCCTCTGATTCCCGGGGAAAAACCGGCGCCTGGATTGCAACCTCATGGACTCCAGAGTGGGCGCGTCCTGTCTGCGCCTCAAAGCGTTGGTAAATTCTGCCGGCAGCGTCATCAACCTGAAATGGATCCGCGCCCTGGATATTGATATCCATTTCTATCCAACCATCGTGTCCATAGTACAGACCCAGATTTGTTGGTTCACCCAGAATAGCATAATCGGGAAGCAACCCCATTTCCGGTAATGTTTGGTCCATCAAAGTCCGAACGCCAGTGCTGGCTCCGTTTTCTTCGGCCACAGACGCCGTAACCACCAGCGTACCCCGAAGCGGCAGCAGACTGCGCATCAACAATGCCCCCGCAAAAACCTGAGCAGCCAAGCCACCCTTGCAATCCGATGCGCCTGCGCCGTAAATCCGGTCCCCCTCAATGTGCATCTGGTTTGCCTCCCCTGTCTGGTGAGTATCCATATGTGAATTCAGCAGCAGAGTGCTGTTGTGCTCATGCCCGTGAATAACACCGATAACATTGCCGATCGTATCTCGGTAAACATGATGATAGCCCAATACTTCCATCTGCCGGGCCACTTTATCGGCCAGTTCATGCTCCCCCCAACTGGGGCTTGGCGTATCAATCAACTCCTGTGCAAACGCCATGACGCCCTCTCGTAATCCTTCGTTCTTCATTCTCAGTAATTCATACATTACCATTTCCTTTCGTTTTTACTTAATCAAAAGAACGAGACAATGCATTTCTCGTTCCAAATTTGCATATATATATATCTTATTGGAAATTAGTATCTTATGAATACACAAAGCATTTGACATATCATATAAAACCTTTCATTATGAAAACCTTATATTTCATAATGAAAGGTATAAGGCGTGCAAGCTAAGGATTTACGGATTGAAGAACTGGTTGATTTCTCGGCAGGTCTTATTCAACTGCAGGGAAGACGCTTGATTCTGCATGATCTTCATGCATTTGCGCAGTTCCGCAAGGATTTGCTGAGCATGGTTGGTCAGGAGCATGCCCAACGTATTCTGACACGGTTCGGGTATCTGTGGGGACAGGCCGATGCGGCGGCTATGAAACGCATTTTCAATTGGAAAGATCCCAACGAATTTTTGAAAGCAGGCCCCCGCCTTCAGACCCTTCAGGGCGTTGCCGTTGCCGTCATTAAATCATTACAATGGGATTCGAATACGGGACGTTTCAGCATGAACCTGGTATGGCATCGTTCCGGTGAAGCTGAGGAGCATCTTGCTGAAATCGGGCCTTCAAAAGACCCCATCTGCTGGATGCTTATAGGATATATCAGCGGCTTTATGACGTATGCTACCGGGCAGGAAATCTATTTCGTGGAACGTTCCTGCCGCGCACAAGGCAAAAATGTCTGTGTTGCACAGGGTCTTGACCGGACCAGTTGGGGCGAAGATATCTTGCCGTACCTGCCCTATTTTCAGCCGGACGGAATCCAGGATAAAATCCAGCGTCTAACCCATGAAATCGAATTGAAGAACCGCGCCCTGGCCCGTGCTCGACGTCATCCACAAAAGCAAAAAAAAATATCGGTTTTTTCACCGGTGGAGGTACGCAGCCCCATCTATGCACGAGTCCTTGATTCTGCCGCCCGGGTCGCACCATTTGACACGTCTGTTTTTATTACCGGAGAGAGCGGTGTAGGCAAAGAAGTACTGGCCCGGTATATTCATTCGCAATCCGACCGATCAGAGCAACCCTTCGTTGTTATTAACTGTTCAGCCTTGCCGGAAACCCTGCTTGAGGGCGAACTGTTTGGTTACAAGGCTGGTGCCTTTACCGGAGCTCGCCAAGACAGAAAGGGCATCTTCGAAGAGGCCAACTCCGGCACCATATTCCTCGACGAAATCGGAGACATCACGCCGGCAACCCAACTAAAGCTCCTTCGTGTCCTCCAAGAACGGGAAATCGTCCGCCTCGGTGAAAACCGCCCCCGCAAAATAGATGTTCGAGTCATCGCTGCCACCCACCGCGACATAAAGAAATGCGTTGCCGAACAGTCGTTCCGCGAGGACCTCTACTATCGGCTGATTGTTGTGGAGATCGAAATTCCTTCTCTACGGGCGCGTCAGGAGGATATCATCCCCCTGGCCCGCTACTTCACGAAAAAGATGGGCCGCAAATTCAAGATGTCCAGTCTGAAACTAAGTCCGCAATGCCTGGAACATCTACAAAGTTACCCTTGGCCCGGAAATATCCGGGAACTTGAGAATGCCCTGGAGAGGGCCGCAGTCTATAGCCAGGATGGCGTTATTCTACCGGAACATCTACCGCCAACCATCACTCATTCTTCGCCTTTGCGAACCATCCAGTCCGAAAAAATACCCATGACGCTAGCCGAACTTGAAAAACAATATATTCGTGCCGTGCTCAAACAGACCGGTCAAAATCGCTCACATGCTGCTAGAATCCTGGGTATTAGCGCCACAACCCTCTGGCGCAAATTAAAAAACATCTGAATCATAGTTCTTGCTATATTAAATAATTGCTGACGCATGGGAAGAAACAAGCCCTGATTAGAGCAAAGAATAGGGATCCACATCTATGGCAATGGAGACTGATTTCACCTTCTGGATGGAAGGGTCCCGGACCATGGCTGATACCATTCTGCTAAGATTGCCCGATGATGCCCCTTTTATAAGAATCTGCCATCGATAACGGGCGGAAATTTTCTGGATGGCCGCTTCAATGGGCCCCAGGATCTGGGCTTTGGGCTCCCGGGTATTGAGCTGTTCAAGAAGATCTGCGGCAAGCCGGGCATGGTCCCTTGTTTTCTCTGCATTTTTTCCTGAAATTTTGAGCTGGATCATTCGGGAAAAAGGCGGATACATCAGCGCCTTTCTAAAGGGCGTTTCCTGATTGAAAAATTCAAGGTAATCCTGATTGCGGGCGGCTTTAATGGTGAAGTGATCCGGGTTAAAGGTCTGCATGATCACCCGGCCCGGTTCCTCTCCCCGGCCGGCCCGGCCCGCCACCTGGGCCAGCAGCTGAAAGGTGCGTTCACTTGCCCTGAAATCGGGCAGGCTCAAGCTTAAATCGGCACAGATCACTCCCACCAGGGTAATGGCCGGAAAATCGTGACCCTTGGCCAACATCTGGGTCCCCACAATAATATCCACGGTACGGTTGCGAATCTGACGCAAAATTGCCAGGGTGCTGCCCTTTCTGGCCGTGGAATCCTGGTCCACCCGAGCCACCCGGGCATCGGGAAACAGGGTTTTCAGCATGGATTCAATTTTCTCCGTGCCAAAGCCCAAATTCTTAATTTTCCCGGTGCCGCAGTCAGGGCACCGGATATCAGCGGCTAAAATATGACCGCACAAATGGCACTTATAATGATCCTCGCCCTTGTGGAGGGTCATGGTCACGTCACAATGGGGACAGCCCAGGGTCTTGCCACAGGAGGCGCAGACCGGAAAGGTGGAAAACCCCCGGCGGTTTAAAAAAATCAGGACCTGGTTTCCCTTTTCAAGGCAGGAACGGATACCCCGGCCAAGCTCCGGGGTGATGATACTGTCTGTTCCCCAAGTGCCCTGGTACTTTTTCATATCCACCAGGGTGATTTCAGGCAATGTCTGGTTGTTCACCCGCCGGGTCAGTTCCAGTTGAAAAAATTTTTCTGACACCACATTCAGGCAGGACTGCACCGAAGGCGTAGCAGAGCCTAACACCACAGGACAATTGTGCATTTTCGCCCGGACCACGGCAAGGTCCCGGGCATTATAGCGCAGACCAGATTCCTGTTTATAGGAATAATCATGTTCCTCATCCACAATGATAATTCCGATGTTCCGAATCGGCGCAAAAATCGCAGACCGGGCACCAATGACGATATTGACCTTGCCAAGACCAATTTTCCGCCACTGATCCAGACGCTCTCCCTGGGAAAGCATGGAGTGGATTACTGCTATTTTCTCACCAAACCGTGCTCTGAATCGCCGTTCGGTCTGGGAAATCAGGGCAATTTCCGGGACCAGTACAATGGCACCCCTGCCCTTTTCCACGGCATCCGCCACCAGGCGCATATAGACTTCGGTCTTGCCGGAACCGGTCACGCCCACTAGCAAGCAGGGAGAAAACACATCTGCGCGCCCCTGAATCTCTTGTACAACGGCGGCCTGTTCATCGGTCAGTTCAGGCGGGGTATCCGGTGTTACCGGGTCCCCTAAAGGATCTCTGAACACCCTACGGCTGAACACCCTCAGCCACCCGGCCTGGGCCAGGGGTTTGATCAGATTCGGTGCTGTGGGCACATTGCGTTTCAGGCTGGTTAACGAAACCTCCCCAGCCTCCCGGACAATGGAAAGAATCTTCTGACGCTTGGCTGACATCCGGATCTGCTGGGTGGGCGTTTGTTTAGGCAGGGAAATAAATTTTTCGGTTTTAATCCCGGCAGTTTCCTTTTGAAGCACGACGGTGACCTGCACCAGCTCTTTTTTTTCAAGCCGACGCAGAATAGCTGCCCCGGCCGGATCCCGGCGGGAAAGGGATTTTAAAGAAATCCCATTCTTTGCAGCGGCCAACCCCAGAACCCTGGCCTCTTCATGGGACAGATCCCCGGCTTCAAGGGCTTGTGCGCCTTTAACCGAGACAAAGGCACAGGAGACATCCATACAGGCAAGACCCGCGGGCATTGCCGCTTTAATGGTATCCCCTATCGGATAGATATAATAGCCTGCCACCCATTTGAGAAAGGCAATGTCAGATTCGGGAAACAAGGGGTGGTCATCCAGCAGATCCAGCACATCTTTGGTCTTATATGGCCCGCTTTCCTCTTTTCCTTCCAGAATATAACCGGTGACCCTACGCCGTCCAAAGGGCACCAGCACCCGCATGCCGGGACAGGCATCAGGCCGAAACGTATCGGGAAGCCCGTAAACAAAAGTCTGGTTCACAGGCAGGGTAACAGCAACCTCAATGTAGTCCGTGGAAATCATGGGGGCATTGTGCAGGATAAACCAATGAATTTCAATATCCAACTGACAGTCCCCAAAAACAAAAACGGTTCGGTAATCTGCGGTCCTAAGGTTACAATTTACCTTTTAACATATCGCCAAGCCCGGCAAAGGGATTGGTTGTGCCGCCGGAGTCGGCAGTACTCCCGGCCACTTCATCGGAATAGGCATCAGCGACCTGGTCTCGGGAATGTTCGTTGTCGTGGCAATAAATACAAAGTAATTCCCAGTTACTCCCATCAGACGGGTTATTGTCGTGGTTATGGTCTTTATGGTGAACAGTGAGTTCCTTGACTCTTTTACCTTCAAACTCACGGCCACAATGGGCACAGATCCAGGGGAACATCTTCAAAGCACGCTCCCGGTAACCGGTCTGGCGGGACTGTTGTTCTTCCAACACTTTCTGAACAAGGTTCCCTTCTTTACTTGACATATAATCTACTCCTATTTTTCAACTGGGCTTAATTAAAAATTGCCAACCTAATTCGCTGATAATAACAAGTTTAATTTAAAAAAACGAGTCTCCGATACACCCCATTAAATTATTTGCGCCTATCATAACCCCAAAAGCATAGTATAAATGAGCTTGACTAAAAAATCCGGGTTTACTAATCTTTGCGGGTTTTGCTCTGGATTTTAATTTTCCAAAACACAGGGAGACAATATGGCCGTACATGTGGAGGACCATCCTCTAATAAAGCATAAGCTTGGGTTGATGCGTCAAAAAGACATCAGCACCAAGGATTTCAGGGATCTGGCCTCGGAAGTGGCCCGTCTGCTCACCTACGAAGCCACCCAGGATATTGAGACCGAACAAAAAGTCATCGAGGGCTGGGCAGGAGAGGTTAAAATCGAAACAATAAAAGGCAAGAAAATCACTATTGTGCCTATCTTAAGAGCGGGCTTAGGCATGATGGACGGGGTACTCGACCTGATTCCTTCTGCCAAGGTGTCTGTGGTGGGATTTTACAGAAACGAGGAGACCTTGAAGCCCGTACAGTACTATTTTAAAACCGCCTCTGCCATGGAAGAGCGTACGGCACTGATCCTGGACCCCATGCTGGCTACCGGCGGGACTTTAATCGCCACCATTGACCTGCTCAAGGAAGCCGGATGCCAAAGAATCAAGGGGCTTTTTCTTGTGGCTGCCCCGGAAGGTATTTCAGTAGTGGAAAAAAAACACCCTGACGTTGACATCTATACGGCCAGTATTGATGCGTGCCTTAACGACGTGGGGTATATTCTTCCTGGGTTAGGGGATGCCGGGGACAAAATATTTGGCACCAAGTAATGTTGCAAGAAAAGGAAAAGAACAGAATGCCCGACAACCTGCCATCATCCACAGATTACAATTTCCAGGTTAAAGACTGTTTCCTGGGTGCCCAAATGCTCTTTGTAGCCTTTGGCGCCCTGGTACTGGTGCCCCTGCTCACAGGACTGAACCCCAATGTAGCATTGTTCACTGCGGGCTTAGGCACCCTGGTGTTTCAGGTCATTACCCGGGGCAAAGTGCCCATATTTTTGGCCTCTTCCTTTGCCTTTATCGCCCCCATCCAATACGGTGCCAAAACATGGGGGATTCCCGGTACCATGTGCGGCTTAGCAGCGGCTGGTTTAATTTATATCATACTGAGTACCCTGGTGCGAATCTGGGGCAGTGAAGTTATCAAAAGGGTACTGCCGCCGGTGGTAACCGGCCCGGTCATCATGGTCATCGGCTTGAAACTGGCGCCGGTGGCCGTGGGGATGGCCACAAGCGCAAGCGACACCTATTCCAAGGCCGCAGCCATGACTGTGGCCTTTATTGCGCTTGGAACGACGGTATTGGTTTCTTTGCTTGCAAAAGGCATTATAAAACTGATCCCGATTCTGGTGGGCATTGCCGTGGGATACGTTGTGGCTCTTGTCATGGGCATGGTCAGTTTCGACGCCGTGGTATCTGCACCCTGGTTTGCTATGCCTGCCTTTGTTCTTCCCCAGTGGAACCTTCATGCCGTCTTCTATATTATCCCCGTGGCCATTGCCCCGGCCATTGAACATTTCGGGGACATCGTGGCGATCGGCCGTGTCACAGGCAAGGATTATTTAAAAGAGCCCGGCATTCAGAACACCATGTTGGGCGACGGTGTCGCCACCTCTCTGGCAGCATTCCTGGGCGGTCCACCCAACACCACTTACTCCGAAGTGACAGGCGCGGTAACCCTGACCCGTGCGTTTAACCCGGGCATCATGACCTGGGCCGCCATCACCGCCATCCTGCTGGCCTTTATCGGCAAACTGGGCGCAGTGCTGCAGACCATACCCACCCCGGTCATGGGTGGTATCATGCTGCTGCTGTTCGGCGCCATTGCCGTGGTGGGCTTAAACACCCTTACTCAGTCCCAGGCAAATCTTGTGGCACCGCGCAACTTGAGCATCATTGCCCTGATTCTGGTTTCCGGCATCGGGGGACTGGCCATCAAATTCGGTAATTTTGAACTATCCGGCATCGGCCTTGCGGGTGTGCTTGGCGTTCTGCTTAATGTCATCCTCCCAAGACCTAAAGAATAGATACCAAACAGCCTTAAAATAAAAAAAATAAAATAGGCCTGCAGTGCATTTCTTTACTGCAGGCCTATTTTATTTTTAATAAAGACAAGCCTTACTTAACGCCTGAATAGATCCCGGTGTTTGGACGCAAAGTGGCCCAGATGCAAGGTGCAGATGGGTGATTTTGCGTCCAAACACTACTGAAAAAGATGATACAATGCCTGGGTACCCTTCAATCCCCCCCCCTGGTCCTCCATCTCTTTATAAAGGGTGTAGGCCATGTCCAGGCCCGGGGTTTTCATGCCCATGGCCTCGGCTGCAGAAAGTGCAATCCCCATATCTTTGACAAAATGCTGAATGAAAAATCCCGGCGCATCATCCCCCTGGATCATCTTGGGTCCCAGGTTATTCAGGCTCCAGGACGCTGCCGCGCCCTTGCCAATGGAGTCAAGCACGGTTTCAGGATCCAACCCAGCGCGCCTTGCATAGGAGATAGATTCACACACTGCAATCATGGTGGAGGCAATGGCTATCTGGTTGGCCATCTTGGTGTGTTGGCCGTTGCCGGCCTTGCCCTGGTGCACAATATTTGTTCCCAGGGTCTTGAAAATGGATAGCGCACGGTTAAAATCATCCAGCTTCCCACCCACCATAATGGAAAGTGACGCGTTTTGGGCTCCGATATCCCCACCTGAAACCGGGGCATCCAGCACACTGATATTTTTCTGTCGCCCATCCTGCCACAGTTTTTCTGCAAGGGCAGGATCCGATGTGGTCATGTCAATGGCCAGGGCACCGGACGGCGCATTTTCCAGGATGCCTGCAGGCCCGATAAATACCTCTTCCACGTCTGCCGGGTATCCCACCATGGTGATAATAATATCCGATGAGGCTGCCAGGTCTGCCACGCAATCACACCAGACAGCCCCCTTCTCCACCAGGGTCTCCGCCTTCTGCTTTGTACGGTTGTACACACGAACGTTGAACCCTGCCGTCAAAATATGTCCGGCCATGGACTGCCCCATAACCCCGAGTCCGATGAAGCCGATATTTTTATCTGTCATGACGTCTCCTTAAAAAAAAAAAAACAAAAAAAGCCCTGATCATTTGTAATAAATGATCAGGGCTTTTCAAAAAAGAACCGGCGGCGTTCTACTCTCCCACACAGTCTCCCATGCAGTACCATCGACGCTAAAGAGCTTAACTTCCGTGTTCGAGATGGGTACGGGTGTGGCCTCTTTGCCATCGCCACCGGTTACATCGGTCGGACCTGGAACTTCAGAAAGAGTTCTTCTTGTCATGTTCCATGGGTCCAAATATGTAATCTGTTGTAGTAAACAAGAAACAAAGTGTCTTGTTTTAAGATGTTTTGTTTCAATAGCGTTTTGCTATGTCGGTATGTTGATGCAGATTTTAATGAAATTCAAGGCGCAAACAAAAGTTTTAAATAAGCTGTAGTCAACTACTGCGTTTTAAAACTTTTGTGCCGCAACAAAAAATTTCGCAAAATATGCTTTAACATCAAAGAATCTAAATTTATTCGTGGAAAAAAGTGGCTAAGCCTCACGACCTATTAGTACTGGTAAGCTCAACATGTTGCCATGCTTACACACCCAGCCTATCAACCTTGTAGTCTTCAAGGGGTCTTCAGTACTTACGTATGGGATATCTAATCTTGAAGTTGGCTTCCCGCTTAGATGCTTTCAGCGGTTATCCATACCCAACTTAGCTACCCAGCAATGCCGCTGGCGCGACAACTGGAACACCATTGGTTGGTCCAATCCGGTCCTCTCGTACTAGGATCAGATCTCCTCAAATATCCTGCGCCCACGAAAGATAGGGACCAAACTGTCTCACGACGTTTTAAACCCAGCTCACGTACCACTTTAATTGGCGAACAGCCAAACCCTTGGGACCTGCTCCAGCCCCAGGATGTGATGAGCCGACATCGAGGTGCCAAACCGCCCCGTCGATGTGAACTCTTGGGGGCGATAAGCCTGTTATCCCCGGCGTACCTTTTATCCGTTGAGCGACGGCCCTTCCATTCAGAACCGCCGGATCACTAAGACCTACTTTCGTACCTGCTCGAGATGTCTCTCTCGCAGTCAAGCTCCCTTATGCCCTTGCACTCTACGGCTGGTTTCCAATCAGCCTGAGGGAACCTTCGCGCGCCTCCGTTACTCTTTGGGAGGCGACCGCCCCAGTCAAACTACCCACCAGACACTGTCCCAGTTCCGGGTTACGGAACGTGGTTAGAACACTGAAACATGAAGGGTGGTATTTCAAGGGTAACTCCACACACACTGGCGCGCATGCTTCAAAGTCTCCCACCTATCCTGCACATCATATCCCAAAATCCAATGTCAAGCTGTAGTAAAGGTGCCGGGGTCTTTCCGTCTTTTCGCGGGTAGACGGTATCTTCACCGCCACTGCAATTTCGCTGAGTCCCTGGTTGAGACAGTGTGGAAGTCGTTACGCCATTCGTGCAGGTCGGAACTTACCCGACAAGGAATTTCGCTACCTTAGGACCGTTATAGTTACGGCCGCCGTTTACCGGGGCTTCAGTTCAGTGCTTCGCATAAATGCTAACAAATCCCCTTAACCTTCCGGCACCGGGCAGGCGTCAGACCCTATACCTCGTCTTGCGACTTTGCAGAGTCCTATGTTTTTAGTAAACAGTCGCTACCACCAATTCTCTGCGGCCCCCAATTGCTTTGTAAAGTATAATACTAACAATCAGGGGCATACCTTCTCCCGAAGTTACGGTATCATTTTGCCGAGTTCCTTAACCAGGGTTCTCTCAAGCGCCTTGGGATACTCTCCCCACCTACCTGTGTCGGTTTACGGTACGATCACCTGTTATCTCGATAGAGGCTTTTCTTGGCAGCATGGGTGCAGTCACTTTATGGGATAAATCCCTCGACATCGCTTCTCGGCCTTAGAATTCCGGATTTGCCTGAAATTCCAGCCTACAAGCTTGAACCGCCTATTCCAACAGACGGATGACTTGCCCTCCTGCGTCCCCCCATTTCTCAAACGATAACAAGGTGGTACAGAAATATTAATCTGTTTTCCATCGACTACGCCTTTCGGCCTCGCCTTAGGGATCGACTAACCCTGAGAAGATTAGCTTTACTCAGGAAACCTTGGGTTTTCGGCGAGCGGGCCTCTCACCCGCTTTATCGCTACTCATGTCAGCATGGGCACTTGTGTAATCTCCACACAACCTCGCGGTTGCGATTCTGCGACGACACAACGCTCTCCTACCAATGAAATAAATTTCATTCCGCAGCTTCGGTACTATGCTTTAGCCCCGATACATTTTCGGCGCAGATCCACTCGACCAGTGAGCTATTACGCTTTCTTTAAAGGATGGCTGCTTCTAAGCCAACCTCCTGGTTGTCTGGGCATTCCCACATCCTTCTCCACTTAGCATAGATTTGGGGACCTTAGCTGGCGGTCTGGGTTGTTTCCCTCTCGTCCGCGGAACTTAGCTCCCGCGGGCTGACTCCCGTATTCTGACTTTTTGGTATTCGAAGTTTGATTAGGTTTGGTAATCTGGTGAGACCCCTAGCCCATTCAGTGCTCTACCTCCAAAAAGAAACATACGAGGCTATACCTAAATATATTT
>NZ_CP036313.1:1407500-1550000 GCF_004319545.1 Desulfobacter hydrogenophilus
TCGTTGATCTTGGGGATCTGCCGGATGTGATCCGGGAGCACCAGCTGAAGAAACCCGCCATAAAATGTAGCCGTCACCCAAACGTCTACATCCAGGGCAGATGTATACAGTTGCCGGCGAACCCGGGCATCTTGAGCAACCGTCTCAATCCCGGCAAGAATGGTATCATGGGTTGATGCGTATTCTCCAACCGTGAGATCCCCTGAAATTTTCATCTGTTTGAGAATGGCAATCAGATTCCGGGTGGCAAAGGCCCTGGCAGACCCAGGCATGGCCACAGCCTTGCCTTCGGCATTGATCTCAGAGCCGGCATGGCCTGTGGCCGTAACAGAACCGGTTGTCCAGTCTATGTATCCGTTTTCAAGGGATTGACGGCAATGGGGCAAGGCGTTTTGCGTAAACAGGATCATGCCCAAAACAACGATCCCCAACATCAGCATTTTATGAATTTTCATCCGTTACACTCCCGGCCTGATATAGAACCAAGAAAATGCTGCTCAACCAAATCAGCAAGGGATCCGACATCCTCTAACCCGAAACACGGTTTTTCTCCGGGCCGGATATCCGTATCCGTCACAAACGCAACAAGATTGGGGTCTTCAAGGTACAGGGGTGCTTCATGGGGACTCTCTTTCCTGAAAACTTCAATTTTAGGAAGACAGAATGTCTTGAACCCTTCAACAAGAATAAGGTCCATATCACCCAGATAGTGAAAAAATTTCTCTTCAGGCGGACGTATATCTTCTTTTACCAGGGCTACCTTTGTATCCGTTACAATAAGAGAGGCAACAGCGCCGGCATTTTTATGCCGCCAACTGTCCTTTCCCTGTTTATCAAAATCAAATGTGTCGTGGGCATGTTTCACCGACCCCACACGAAAGCCCCGTGCGCTCAACTCTCTGATCATATTTTCCATCAAAGTGGTTTTCCCGGAATTGGATTTGCCGACAATTAAAACGACCCGGGGGATTTTTTTGCTGTCCATATACACAGCCTTGATTTTTTTTATTCTTGTACCATGGATTAAATGTCGCTAAGGTATAAAATGTACCCTTAAGAAAGTCAAGAAAAGGAGGATATTATGGATTTATCTTATATTTGCGTTAATCATAATTGTTCGTTCCCAGGGGCAAAGTCCTTTGAAATAACATTTAAATCAGAATACATCATGGATGAAAATAATGTTGCCAGCCTGTTCTGCCCGTTTTGCGGAAGTGAACTCATGCAGGTGAAGGTTCCAGATGTATTCCCGGAGAATTTATCAAAGGACAACACAATATAGCTGAGCTGAATCAAACGTAATTTGTTTCGGGTCGGCTTATAAAAATCCATGAACTTTCGGTTGGCAGCATTGGATTCATGCTGTTTGAGAATATGTCACTGGCCAATGCCATATATTTTTTAATTATATTTTATACACGACTTAAAAAATACGAATGAGCCTCACCCCGTCCAGCCGAAGTCTCGCATTCAGAATCAGAGATCTAAAATGTACCTGCGCTTTGATCACGGCCTCAACTTCTTTACTCGAAATACCGGGGTTAATTTTTGAAAGGGTTGCCAGGCGATCCTTTTCCCGGGTCAGCACGTTCTCCATTTTAGCTGCGCCGTCAAGCCGATGCGTCTGTGCAGTTTTTCGGGCCAGGTGCTGACTTTTATCCAGCATGTCCGGTAGGATCTCTTGAACCACTTGGGGCAAGTCCAGAAACCAGCCTGGATCATCTGACATGAGAGAAGATTCCCAGTTGGCAGGCAGATCCCCAAAGCGTAGCGGTTTTCCGGTATGATCAACCACAATACGAATCGGCAACGCGGGAAGAAACCTGTCGGCCAAAAATGTGTCCCCATCAGGAAGGTCCAGAAGGAAAAGCGTTTCAAGCAGCAGACCCTGCCGGCCTGTACCCGAAAGCCTGGCCACGGAAGCCTGCCCCTCTCCCTGGGTAATAAAATACTCCATCACCTGGCGGACAAAGGGGTGATCCCAGGTTAAAAAATCAAGATCGTCACGGGCAATGGCTGTGGCCCTGTCAAAGGTGACATATTTGCCACCCCCGCTCAGTGTGGGAAAATTTTCATCGGTCATGCGATCCGGTATAAAAGAAACCACCGAATTGCCCGCAACCTCAGTGATATGATCGGTTTCAATGCCGTAACCATCCAGCAAATCCGCCATTAAATTGTGAAGGTCTTTGGCTTTTTCCGTTTGTTGAATCATCTGAATTAATGCATGGGCAGATTCCGGTTTAAAGGAATTTAACTCAAGAAGGATATGACGGCCCTGGTTCAAATCCTTAGTGATCTGCTTTACAAAGGCCGCAGTGTCACGGATCAAACCTGTCATCTTCTGTCGAATTTGAGAATCGGCCGCATCAAACGGCCTATGATCTGCCTGTTCCATCAATTGAATCACACGGGATTTAAATTGAGTGTATACGGCATGCAGACCGTTGACGTTCTCTTTAAAGAGACCGATTCCCTGATCATACCACAGCGCTAAGATCTCATGGGAGGTGTTGCGGATATACGGCACATGGATAATAATTTTTTCTTTTTGCCCAATGCGGTCCACCCGGCCAATGCGCTGCTCTAAAAGTTCGGGATTTACGGGAAGATCATAAAGAAAAAGATGATGGACAAACTGAAAATTTCTTCCTTCGCTGCCGATTTCAGAACAGACCATCAGCCTGGCCCCTTCAGGATCGGCAAACCAGGCGGCCTGGCGGTCCCTGGCAAGCAAGTCCATGCTTTCGTCAAACCGGGCTGCATCCACACTGACATGCGCTTCAAGTCCCTGAATTAACGCCTTTGCCGTCTGCCTTGAACGGCAAATCACCAGAATTTTCTCAGGCTTTAAAGAACGGCATAGTTGAGCAAGACAAGCGACTTTGGGATCACCGCTTAGATCCTCTTCCGAGGAACACCTCCCTTCAAGGGGAATCAAACTCACCTGTCTTTCAGGAAAGCCTTTTATGGAACGGCGTCTGTTTCTGAAAATTACCCTGCCGGGTCCAAAGGCATCCAGCAGCGACTGGGGTGACTCATCCCGGTCTAATTTTTCCCTAACTTTTTGTGCCACAGCTTTGTGCCTTTCTAACTCTTTTACAAAAGCTAAAAAGTCATGATAACGGCAGGGATCTAAAAGTTTTAACTGGGCAAAATGGGCTTCAATTCCCATCTGCTCCGGCGTTGCCGTCAGAAGCATCAGCCCCTGGGTTTCAACGTCCAAAGCCGCCAAAAATTGATACATGGATGAATCCTCTGCCATATGATGGGCTTCGTCCATGACCACCATATCCCAACCCGCGCTGATCAATGCTGTTTTCACATGCTCCGAGTCACGGATAAACGATTCGGAGCAAATCCCCTGCTGATCCAAAAGAAAAGGATTCATGTCCGGCTCAGCCGCGGCAGCCCCTTTTAAATAGGCGTCATCAAAAATTCGAAAGATTAAACTGAATTTTCGATACAATTCAATAAACCACTGATGTACCAAGACATCGGGAACAATAATCAGCACCCTTGAAATTTGAGAGGTGACCAGAAGACGATGAAGAATCAGACCGGCCTCAATCGTTTTACCAAGGCCTGTTTCATCGGAGAGCAAAACCCGCGGGAAATATCGGCCGGACACTTCCCCGGCAATATAAAACTGATGGGGAATCAAATCCACCTGACCGCCTAAAAATCCCCTGGCCGGTGAGTTCTGATACGCCCCCTGGGCCGATCTGATACGATATCTTAGATCAAATTTGGCCGATGTTCCGGAAAGTCCGGAAAGGAGCTTGGAAAACGGCATGTCTACGGCTAAAACCGATGATAATTCATATTCGAAAAGCTGTTTGTCCCCTTGAAAATAGGTCAGAATACCGGCGTTTTCCGCCACGGTTTCCACGGTCATCTGTGTCCCGTCTTCTCGGCTGATCCGGTCTCCGGGCTGGAAGCGCATTCGTTTGATGGGTGCGGCCGCCCGGCTGTATGTTCTGAAGCAGTCCGAACCCGGGAAATGCAACGTAACGGTCCTTGCGTCAAAAGAAAAAAGAACACCCAACCCTAACTCAGGTTCGGTTTCGGAAACCCATCGTTGCCCCTTACAAAAAGTATTTGTCATAGACGCTTCGCTCATGCCGCATTCAACTCACCAATGATAATTGCGTAAAAAATAGGGGTCTTATGCCATCCCCGCATGGGGAAGTCAAGCACTGTCCAGGACGTTGATCAGGATATGCCATAATTTAATCTGAGGTCTTAGGGGTTTTGGCGTCATCTAAAACCCTCCTTATTTCTATAGCCATATCTGCCTTGGCAACCGGTTTCATTAAGAAGCCTTTAATCCCAATCCCCAACGCCTGTTCTTTGCTGATATTTTCAGAAAATCCGGTACATATGATTATTGGTATATCTGGGCGAATTTTCAAAATTTCAAGAGCGAGTTGATCACCGGTCAGATGAGGCATACTCATATCACTGATAATCAAATCATAAGCATCAGGGTTTGCTCTGAAGGCATCCAAGGTGTCTGTGCTACTTACACGTTTAGAAACAGAATATCCCAATTTTTCAAGCATCTGCTTTTCAAGATTTGCTATTGCCGGTTCATCATCGACCAGCAGTATTTTCTCACTACCGGTGGGCTGGCGTGAGCATATACCCTCAGTCTTTTCAAGGGGGGATGAGGACAATATCGGCAGATAAACTTGGAAACTGGTTCTTTTTCCGGGTTCACTCATGACTTTGATTTCGCCTTTGTGTTTCTTCACAATTCCGTAGACAACCGACAATCCAAGCCCTGTCCCTTTACCTTTTTTCTTTGTCGTGAAATATGGCTCAAAAATTTTTTCAAGTAGATCCCGCTCTATCCCGACACCATTGTCCGTCACTGTAAGTGTCGCATATTTACCCGGAGGTAAGCCTAAAACGCCGATACCTTTTTTAACTTCAACCTCCCTGACCTCGACATCTATCTTTCCTCCATTTTCTTGAACAGCATGGTATGCATTAGTGATAAGATTCATTCCGATTTGATGTAACTGGGTTGAATCAGCAAGCACAAGGCCACAATTTGGTTGTAAAGATTGATTGATTTCAATATTTGAGGGTATTGACGCTCTAATCAGTTTGAAGACTTCTTTCATGATAAATTGTAGTCGGGTCGGTGATAACTTATCCTCAGTTTGGCGACTGAACGCAAGTATCTGATTTACAAGTTCACTGCCTCTTATACCCGCTTTATGTATTTCTTGAAGATCTTCATATTCCATACTGTCTGAGGGAAAATTTTCAATTAGCATCTCTGACAGTCCAACAATAGGGAAAAGGATATTATTAAAATCGTGTGCAATGCCACCCGCTAAATTCCCAATGGCTTCCATTTTTTGCGCTTGCTGCAACCTGGAATAAAGTTGTTTTATCTCTGTAACATTCCGGTATGATGTAAATTTTGAAATTGAACTATCCGTAGTATGAATGGGAGCACTCAAAACATGATAAATCTCATCTGAATCAGGTACTTGTAGTTCCTTTGAGGTTGATTCGCCTTTCATGATCCTATCATAGGAGCACCATGGGCATCTTGATTGGCTTCCCCAGATAGCTTCATGACATTTGCGGCCGGTTGCATCTTCACCGATCCAGTTAATCATTGCCGGATTCATATATTCAATTCGCATGTCCTGTGAACAAATATATGTTGGGTCTTCCAAGGCTTCCATCATGGATCTATATTTTTTTTCACTGTCCAGTAATGCCTGCTCATTCATTTTTGATTCCGTAATATCAGCCATAGACAGAAGAACACGTTCTTCATTATCAAACGTTAAAAGTGCCGTTGAAATGGAAAAGTAAAATGATGTTTCCATCCCGTCTATGATTAAGTTCATCTGGGTTTCTTTTTCGATGCAAGAGTTGCGTGTTTCAAAAGTTGAAAGAACACTGTTGCGTAATATGCAGTCCGGGCACTCAATATTTTTTCCACAACCGCAGCCGTTAAATGAATGCCGGCAATGAAAAACATCCCCGCAGAATTTTCCTAATAAGTCCTTTTTGGCTTTTTTAACAAGGCTTGTTCCTTTACGATTTATCGTATGGATGCACAAATCTTTGTCACAGATAGCAAGAATAAAAGGTGCACTATCAAATATTGTTTCTAAATTACGAAAATGCGTCTTCAGCTCATATTCCAGCTTCTTACGCTGTGTAATATCCTGGAAAATGCAGTGCGTCCTTTGAAAAATATCATTATCATTCTTACCGATTTTGCCATGGAAAGAGACAAGGATTAAATCTCCATTTTTTTTGACCATCTCAAATTCTACACCAAGGATTTCTCCGATGGCCTTAAAGCATGGAAAATTTTCTTTGAAGTGATCTTTCCAATCAGGATGAAGAAATTCGCTGAAATTATGTCCAATGACCTCATCAATACTATATCCCATAGTTTTCAACCAGGCCTCATTAACTTCGATAAAATTTCCATTTTCATCAAGCGACTGATAGCTTAAAGGCGCGTTTAGGAACAATGAACGGAATTTTTGTTCGTTATTGTTAAACTTTTCTTTAGTTTGAAATTTTCCCGTTTTGTTTGAATTAATAATTGATAACAAACGGTCTCGTTCTTGAGTGACGGCTTCCAATTTTTTTTCTAAATCTTGATAAGAGGGCTTCATAATTAATTTAATTCAATGATCCCATTTTTTAATATTTCATTTTCAAGAGGCCAATTTATCAATACGTTTGGGCTTTTTGTAACTGATCTGACAGCTTAATGATATCTAGTAGCATACCTGCGATTTGAACATTTCGGCCTTGATTATCCTTTGGGGCAATCTTGAAGACTTATCGAAATACCTTTAACGGCAGGGATTCTTGAATTTGAACAATATCCCAAATTTCCAAATGACTGAAACGATAATCAAAGCCGGCATTTCTTAAAGCAATCTCTAAGAACTGGATCAGCAAGTTGAATGTTTTAAGTTAACGACTTGGTAATATTAACAATATATTTGAAGCTTATACAAAAACCGATGTTTTATCAAGCCCCTCAAAACTGATATCTCTTCGCTGTTGCGGCACGGTCAACCCTGGTCATTTGCCTTAGGCCCAAGTTCAAAATAAAACCTTCCATATGGTTTGCCTTTTCATCCGTCTTCTTCGTTGTGTCAATGGGTACATATATTTAATATGCTCCCATTGCCACGCCTTGAATACGAACGAAAATTCTAAACCATATTTTGGAATGTTTTATTCCGATCATGGGCCTAACACGGGAAAAACACACCCAAACTTATTAACTTGCCATGAAAAATATTTTTGAAAAAATAAAAAGAGTCGGTCCCCTGCCCCAGCTTCCCCAAGTCATGGTGCAATTGATCCGGGCCTGCGGCAGAGAAAAAACAGATATTGACGAAGTAACGCAAATCATCTGCCGGGATGCGGGTCTTACTGCAAAACTGCTGGCCATCATTGCCTCTCCCCATGTAAACCTGGCAAAACAGATTACCACCATCAAATCTGCGGTGGTGTATCTGGGACTGGATACGGTGCGCAATATCGCCATCAGTTCTTCGGCCATGCAGTTTTTTAAATTCTCCAAAGTCACACACAATTTCAACATCAACAGGTTCTGGTATCATTCATACAAATGCGCCGTTCTGGCCCAGCGCATCGCCCTTGAAGAAAAACAGGTCAATCCGGACCAGTATTTTTTGGCAGGTCTTCTCCACGATATCGGCACCCTGGTGCTCATGGCAACCTTTCCAAAGGAATACAAGGAGATTAAAGCCAGGGTAAACCAGGGACAAAATGAATTTGAGGCCCAGGCCGACATACTCAAGGTGGATGGCCCAACGGTCAGCGCCTGGCTGTTTAACCAGTGGCATCTGAACCCGATGACATCTGATGCCGTCAGGTTTTTAAGTCACCCCTTGGCACGTATTCAAAAAGAGCTTGCCCATATTAAGGTTCTTTTCATGGCGAACCTCATGGCAGAACCGGAAAGCACGAATGTGGCACAGGATGTACTTTTTTTGACAGACATGCCGGTCGCCGTGTTGAATGAAATCGCGGTCCAGGCTGAAAACGAAGTCCATCAAATGGCCAAAAGCCTGAACCTTTTTCTGGGTGAGCCGGAACAAGGATATAATCTTCTGGCAGATGGCCTTAAAAACGTTTCACTCTGTTTTGGTACCCTTGATAACCTGCTCAGGGCAAAGGATGAGACAACAGTACTTAAGACGGTCCAACGGGGGCTGGAAATCATTTTCCATATTCCCCGGATCTTTTTCTTTCTGAAGAAATGAGCCGGGTTTCATCCCTGCTGGAAGGACTGACCTCGTTTTCAAAACCCAGGGTGGGGGGAGCACTGGAAACCATTGATCTCAATCAGATGTGCCGTCACGTGCTGGCTGTGTTGAAAAAGTCCATTCTTCTGCCCAGACAGATCCGAATTCAAACCGACCTTGACGATACCATGCCAAAGGCCACCCTGGACAGCAACGGATTGAAACAGGTAATATATCATTGAATCAGGAAAGCTTCTCACCGGCCTGATCAAGGCCAATGCCGACAGTGCCGCAGAGGTCGCCCGGCAGTATGATGCGGTTATCACATCTCGAAAGGCCGAGGCAAAACTTCAGGATACCAAGATCGCGGACCTGAGAAAACAGGTCTTCGAACAGCAGGCCGAGGTCAACGAAGCAGTCCAAGTTTACCAATCCCGGGTTAAACAATGGGAGACCATGGAGCTGATCAAGTTCGGCCTGGATGTGGCCACCAATTTATTTGATTTGGGTACCTCGGTGCTGATTCCATCCAGCGCGATTTCGGCTGTCAAGGACTTGGGCCGGGCCGCCCAGATGATCAAGAAGACCTTGAATGTGCTCAACGGAACCATGAAATTGTACCAGACCATGTCCGGCACACTCCAGACCCTATCCAATGCGGAGAAAACCCTGGAAGGCCTGGAGGGCATGGAATTTGGGGATACAGTCAGGATTGGCTGGGACGAAATGTCCATCCAATTGGACGTAGTCATGGCCACAGGGCCCAGCGATGCTTCTGTCACCGAAGCCAAGGCCAAGATGGTGGCAGCCTTTAAGATTCTCGTTGCCAGAGGCAAGGCCATGGTCAGCGCCCAGTCGTCCCTGCACCAGATTCAGCGTGATATTTACATGACCCAGCGCCAAAAAGAGCTGAATATGAATCAGGAAGAACGGCTCAAGGCTCTGACCACCCGGCTGAATCCGAAAAATATCCAAGACCTCGACCGCTCCGCCATTGATTTGGTAGGCCTGACCGGACGGCTTGAATACATGCACCGCCAGATGCTGACCACATTTTCAAAATCGTTCCTCCTTCAGGACCAGGCACTACAGTATGCCTGGCTTCAGCCGCCCACGATAATTTCCAGCTACAGCCTGCTCACCTTTATGAAAGCGCGGATTGCCCAGTCCCAGGCAAGCATGAACGCAAAGTCACATCTCCTCCAGTACCAGGCCGCGACCACGGATGAACTTGTATATGAGGTTGATGGGATACTCACCGACAATATCTCAGGCGGTCGTTCCTGCCAAATTGTCATCAACCCGGAATCCAGAGAATTTGCCCAGTACGTCAACCTCCGGGTGGTGGGTGTGACAGCAACGGTTGATGGCGTAAAGTCCACTGACAGCGGAAAACTGCTGGTACGACTCACGTTTGAAGATTCCCCGTTTGTTGACCGGAATGTCGAACGTCAGCCCCCGGTATAGAGATTCTTCGGACAGCAGCCATGAGTATCCTTACCGCAGGGGCGGTTCGCCCTTCATCTCCTACCCTGATTTCCCAAATGAATATGAATGCCCAGGGAAGCACCACCAATGGCTGGGATATTGTGTTCAACATGGGATTAAGCCAGATCAACGCCTCCTTGCGTAATCAGTACGACACGTTAAAACACGCCACCCTCTATAAAAATACCATTGACGCAGTCACCCGGACCAAAGTGGTGGAAGGGGTATGGGCCATCAAGAAATTCCATATGGAATATGGGTATCCCCTGCTCACATTCTCGGTAAATAACGACAATACGGTCAAATTACAGATGCCTATTGAAAAAGGCGCTTTGACAAGCTGTATTCAGACAGGGTCCGACCCGGAAAAATGCGATCCGCCCATAAGCATAGCCGGTAAGCTCCTTACTGCCATCGTCAAATTAGCCAAGACTCAGGGCACCGCGCAGGTTGACGGGAAAAACCACAACCTCCTGAAGGTTGAATTGGACATGTCCCAGGGGGCCTTTACAGTGGACAACATGGAGATCAGCGACGAAGAAAAAGTCGAGCTGAATAAGGCCATCAAAGCGTATTTCGTGGAAAATCCCGTGACCTACCTGATCAACCAGCTGGACCTGACCAATATCCCGGTCCTGGATGACATGCGGCCCAACGGCTTTCTGTTCAAAGTGCTCAAGACGCCATCGGAAACCGAAATGCTTCAGATGTTTATCCAGACCGGCAACCGGGCCTTGCTGAACCCTACCCTGACATTCCTCAACGGTGTGTCAGACCCCCTGCCCTCAGGCATGGAAACCTCATTGATTATCCGCAGCAACTTATTTTTCGGAAAAATCCTGCCCCAATCCATGACCAAGGGCGCCTGGTCTCTGGAAGGCAGGAGCGATACCGACAGTGCCAAGGCATCCTGGGCCGATTTTACCAACGCCCCTGTGTCTGCCTCCGGCATCAGCCTCAAAGACCTGACTCAGATTTCAACCTATACCAGCCCCAGGGAATGAGCGGTAGCAGCACCACGACCACCTATGCATTCCCCAACAACACGGTCACCTGGAATCTGTCGGGAATGACATTGAAGCCCACAAGCGGGGAAGGAATGACGCTCTCCGGTTCAAAAAAACAAACCATGACCATTAAAACGACAACCAGCTATACACACTGGCCCTGCTTTTCAAAATGCACCAGGGTTTCCCATGGCTCATTTACCAACGATGCCACATCCAACGTCTCTGCCACCGCCCCCATTTCGGTGATCGGCGACGGCCGCGACCAGCAGATCGCCATTGCCATGACCAGCCAGGCGGTGACAGTGACAGGTCACCTGGCCGGCGGCGGCCCCTCGGGCAGCGATAATCTCCAGGCAAAGGTCAACCAGCAGGTCAAAGAGCACGTGCCCAGTCAGGTAGCCGGACAGTTGAATATCAGTTTTAACACCATATCCGTTTTTGCCATCAAAAATCTGCTCTTTCCCTCTAACAACTATATCCAGTTCGCCGAAGCAGCAGTCCCCGGCAATATGCTTGTACTCGGAAATTTCAAGGCCATTAGCTAATCTTTTTCCCTAAGTAAAACTGTCGGCGGTCAAAACATTCCCGACCGCCGACGGCGCCAAAATTAATAAAATCCAGCCGGCAAAACAGGAACAATCAAAGGCCAAGGACTTTTTGACAATATCGCAATTCCCCGGGGTCACCAGTGTGTTTGCCCGGGTCATCCGACAGTTTAACCGTGAACCGGCCTTCCATGCCGGGTTCAGGTTGTACCCAGGATAATTTGATCACAATATTCAAGGGATCAACCCCCACATCATTGGTCAGATTGGTGCCGATGCCATAGGAGTCCTTTACCTGTCCCCGGCAGAACGCATGAATTTTCATTGCTCTTTCCACATCCAGGCCGTCTGAAAACACAATGGCCTTGGTAGCCGGATCAATACCCTTTTCCCGATAATGGGCAAGGAGGTCCCGGGTAAAAATTTCAGGGTCCCCGGAATCGTGGCGGACACCGGAAAACCGTTCGGCCCGGTCCCGGGTAAACGCCTTTAAAAAAAACTTCGTGGTAAAGGTATCGGTCAGCGCAATGCCCAGCACATCGGGATATACCTTAAGCCAGGCATCCATGGCAGCGGCATTGGCCGTGGCATAATCGACTAAGGCCGCATGGAACATAATCCATTCATGGGCCAGGGTCCCCATCGGGGTGAGCCCGTAAACTCTGGCAAAATGCACATTGGAGGTACCGGCCATGCAGTGGTGATCCAGCGCCAGAACATCCTCAAGAAAATGGGCGTGGTTGGCAATGGAAAATCGCCGTCGGGTACCAAATTCCACAAACGTCAGACCGGCATTGGACATCATTTGTGCCTTGGTCTGGTTGCGCTCCCGGATGGCCTGCCTGGACAAAATTTCAGGGGAAATGACCTTGAAACAGGTTTCGGAAATGATGGCCATCAGCGGCACTTCCCATAAAATGGTCCTGTACCATGGTCCTTGCACCCCGACAGAAAGCGTATGCCCCTGCTGGGAAATTTTCACCTGGTCCGGGTCATAGCGGTAAGAAGACAGATAATCCAGGTACGCTTTTGTAAAATAGGGGCAGGCCTTTTCCAGCCACGCGCGTTCATCATGGGTCAAACTTAAACCTGCCATCTGCGCCACCCGGTCTTTGATCAAGCCGGCAAAGCCTGCAGGAAAAGGGGTTTTCCCCCGGTTTGTCAGTTCATACCGGACCCGGGCCTTGGGATACAGCCGATAAACCGCCTGCTGCATGGTGAATTTATACAGATCATTGTCAAGTATCGTCTCAATCATGGGCCTATTTTTTTTCTAAAAAAATTTTGTATATGACTGCCAAAAGAATTATCTTAGGGTATAATTTTCAAAAAGGATAGAGACTTTATGCAGATAAATACAAAACAGGACCATACTGCCGTGGTTGTTGTGGATATCCAGGCAGATTTTACCCAGGCCATGCAAGGCAGCCTGGCCGTTGGGGACGCTGACCGGGAATACCTTAATGCGGCAGAAACCCAAACCCGTCGCCTCAAGGCGCTTGGTTACCCGATCTATGCCACCCAGGACTGGCACCCGGCAAACCACATTTCCTTTTTTTCCAACCACGACAATGCCAAACCCTATGATGTCATTGAAATTGAAGGCCGCCAGCAGGTATTATGGCCTCCCCATTGTGTCCAGGACACTGCCAATGCCCGGATTTTAATGGATGAATCCCTTTTCACGGCCATTGTAAAAAAAGGCATGGACCCGGCCTTTGATTCCTATTCCGGTTTTTTTGATGACGGGAAAAAAGAGACCGGCCTGGCAGATATACTTAAAAACGCAGGCATAAAAAAGCTCATCATTTACGGACTGGCAACGGATTATTGCGTCAAGGCTACGGTCATGGACGCTATAATGCTCGGGTTTGACGTGACACTGATCAAAGACCTGTGCCGGGGGGTTACCCCGGAAAGCACGGCAGCGGCGTTGGAAGAGATGAAAGCAGCCGGTGTCGATATTTGCTGAAAACAAACTAAGCAATGAGTCTGCAATAACTTAACCTGGGAGCGCGGGCGTCTCGCCCGCATCTTTACTGCGGGCGGGACGCCCGCGCTCCCGGATACAACAAAAAGGGCAAGTTATTTAAGACCCGTTCCGAAAGGGCTTAAAAAAGTTGGCTGATGAATAAGAAACAACTCTCCGAACGCGACATTTGTACCAAATTCATTACGCCTACTTTGGCGCAGACCGGCTGGGATATAGCCACCCAGGTTAGAGAAGAATACCCCCTCACAAAAGGGCGTATCATCGTGCGTGGCAAGCTGCATACCCGGGCCAGACACAAACGCGCCGACTATGTCCTTTTCTACAAGCCCAATATTCCCATTGCCGTTATCGAAGCCAAAGACAATAATCACTCCATAGGCGATGGCATGCAACAGGCCCTTGGCTACGCCGACATGTTGCAAGTGCCGTTTGTCTTCAGTTCAAACGGTGACGGCTTTTTGTTCCACAACAAAATTGCCATGGACGGCATTGTCGAGCGTGAGCTTGCACTCCACGAATTTCCCACGGTGGAAACATTGTGGCAATTGTGGATGCAACACCGTGGGTTGAACGACCGGCAGAATGCGTTGATCCAGCAGGATTATTACAGCGACGGAAGCGGCAAAACGCCTCGCTATTACCAGCTTCTTGCCATCAATAAAACCATCGAGGCCATCGTGCAAGGCCAAAATCGTATTTTGCTGGTGATGGCAACCGGCACCGGCAAAACCTACACTGCCTTTCAAATCATCTGGCGTTTATGGAAGTCCAGGGCCAAAAAAAAGAATTCTCTTCCTTGCAGACCGTAACATCCTGGTGGATCAGACAATGACCAACGATTTCAAACCGTTCGGTTCCGCCATGACCAAAATACAGAAGCGGCAGGCCAACAAATCCTACGAAATTTACCTCTCCCTCTACCAGGCCGTTACCGGTAATGAGGAGGAAAAAAACATTTATAAGCAGTTCAGCCCCAACTTTTTCGATCTGATCATCATTGATGAATGTCATCGAGGCAGCGCCGCCGCCGATTCTGCCTGGCATGAAATCCTTGAATACTTCACATCCGCCACCCAGATCGGTCTGACCGCCACCCCCAAGGAGACCAAAGAAGTCTCCAATATCGATTATTTTGGCGACCCTATTTATACCTACAGCCTGCGGCAGGGCATCAACGACGGATTTCTGGCACCCTACAAGGTCGTGCGCATTGACATAGACAAAGACCTGACCGGGTGGCGGCCTGACAAAGGCATGGTTGACAAGTACGGCAATGAGATAGAGGACCGCATCTACAACCAGAAGGATTTTGACAAGACCCTGGTTCTGGAAGCCCGCAGCCAACTGGTTGCCCAAAAGATCACCGAATTCCTCAAACAGACCAACCGTTTCGACAAAGCCATCGTCTTTTGCGAGAACATTGATCATGCCGAGCGTATGCGTGGGGCTCTGGTAAATGAAAACGCAGATTTGGCGGCACAAAATAGTAAGTACGTCATGCGTATTACCGGTGACAACGAGGAGGGCAAGGCCGAGCTTGATAACTTCATTTTTCCGGAGAGCATATACCCGGTAATTGCAACCACTTCCAAGCTGATGACCACGGGTATTGATGCCCAGACCTGTAAACTCATTGTCCTTGACCAGCGCATTCAATCCATGACCGAGTTCAAACAAATTATCGGGCGCGGTACCCGTATTAATGAAGATTACGGCAAGTATTACTTCACCATCATTGATTTTAAAAAAGCCACTGAGCTGTTTGCCGACCCGGATTTCGACGGTGATCCGGTGCTGATTTATGAACCCCAGGGGGATGAATCACCGGTGCCGCCGGATGTCACGGGCGAAGACGAAAGTGGCGATGACACCACCTACCCGGAACCCGGAGAAGACCAGGGGTGGACCGGTGTTGCCGACCCAGGCCCGGGAGAAGAAAGAATTGGCGTTCGCCAATACGTGGTAGCGGATGTAGAGGTTAAGGTGGCTGCCGAACGGGTTCAATACTTTGATGCGAACGGAAAATTGATCACCGAATCCCTCAAAGACTACACCCGAAAGGCATTAAGCAAAGAGTATGCATCCCTTGATGATTTTCTTGGCCGGTGGCGCAGCAGTGATAAAAAGCAGGCTATTATTGACGAACTCCTGGAACAGGGCGTATTCTTCGAAGCCCTTGAAGATGAGATCGGCAGACAATCCGGGAAAGCATTCGACCCCTTCGACCTGGTCTGCCATGTGGCCTGGGATATGCCACCCCTTACCCGAAAGGAACGGGCGGACCAGGTTAAAAAGCGTAACTACTTTACCCGTTATGGGGAACAGGCCCGCCGGGTTCTGGAAGCACTGCTTGACAAATATGCCGACGAAGGTGTGGCCCAGATCGAAGAGACGCAGATTCTCACCATTGCCCCGTTTACCCAATTCGGCACCCCATTGGAAATCATCCGCCTCTTTGGCGGGCTTGATCAATATCAGCAAGCGATTAACGAACTAGAGCAGGCACTATACAGCGCCTGACAAAAAAAACTGGAGAGCCCCTACATATGTCACTGACAACCCTGGTCAAATCCATCCAGGACATCATGCGCAAGGACGTTGGTGTCGATGGAGACGCCCAGCGCATCAGCCAGATGGTCTGGCTGATTTTCTTAAAAATTTTTGATGATAAGGAGCAGGAGTGGCAGCTCACGGTGCCCAACTACACATCGCCGCTGCCCAGCCGTTTCCGCTGGACCAACTGGGCCAAAAACCCGGAAGGAATGACCGGTGAGGAGCTGGTTGATTTTGTGAACAATGATCTTTTTCCGGCACTAAAAAATCTGGCAACCAAAGCCGGGGTCACCGACCGTGGCAAAGTGGTGGGTTCGGTATTTGAGGACGCCTACAACTACATGAAGTCCGGCACCCTCCTGCGTCAGGTGATCAACACCATCGAAGAGAACCTGGATCTGAACAGGTCCGGCGACCGCCATCTGTTCAACGATATCTATGAAAAAATTCTGGCCGACCTGCAATCTGCCGGGAATGCCGGTGAGTACTACACCCCCCGGGCCGTCACCCAGTTCATGGTTGATATCCTTGATCCCCAACTCGGTCAAACCATCCTGGACCCGGCCTGCGGCACCGGCGGGTTTCTCACCTGCGCCATCAAGCATCTGGACAGGCAGGTCAAAACCGCCGACGACCATAATCTATTGCAGGGATCTATCCGGGGCGTTGAAAAAAAACCCCTGCCGTACATGCTGGCCATGACCAACATGATACTGCACGGCATTGATGTGCCCACCAGCATCCGCCACGACAACACCCTGGCAAGGCAACTGCAAAGCTACACACCCAAAGACCGGGTGGACATGGTCATCACCAATCCGCCATTCGGCGGCGTGGAAGAGGACGGCATTGAGTCCAATTTTCTGAAAAAATACCAGACCCGGGAAACAGCCGATCTTTTCATGGCGCTGATCATGCATCTGCTCAAGTACGACACCGGCAGGGCTGCCGTGGTGCTGCCGGACGGCTTTCTTTTTGGCGAAGGGGTAAAGACCACACTCAAACGTGAACTGCTTGAACAGTTCAATCTGCACACCATCGTGCGCCTGCCCAAAGGTGTGTTCAGTCCCTACACCAGTATCGCCACCAACATCCTTTTCTTTGAAAAAGGTGGTCCGACCAAGGCGGTCTGGTTCTTTGAGCACCCCTATCCGAAAGGCTACAAATCCTACTCCCGGTCCAAACCGTTAACCATTGCTGAATTTGATCTTGAAAAAGGCTGGTGGGGCAGTGCCGCCCGCCGTGGCCGTAAAACCACCGAACATGCCTGGAAAATTCCGGCCAAGGCGCTGACAGCGCGCAACTATAACCTTGACTGCAAAAATCCATACCAAGAAGAAGTCAACCATCGCGACCCCCAGGAGCTGATGGTCGAATATCAGGAGATCGTGGAAAGGCTCAACGCGGCACAGGCTGCATTGAAAACTGAATTGATGACCTGCCTTAAGGGGAAAGCATGAGCAAGACCAATTTAACAAAGGCAGAATACCGCGACTGGCTCAAAGAGATCAAACAACGGGTCCGGCAGGCGCAGGTAAAGGCGGCGGTACAGGTGAATACCGCTTTGCTGACCTTTTACTGGGAGCTGGGTGCGGATATTGTGACGCGCCAGAAAAAGGCCCGCTGGGGCAGCGGATTTCTGAAACAGCTGAGCCAGGATTTGATGGCGGAATTCCCCGATATAAAGGGGTTTTCATACAGGAATATAAAATACATAAGAAGCTGGTATCTCTTTTATTCAGAAGGGCTTGCCAATTGGGCAACAGGCTGTTGCCCAATTGAGAAGCAGGCTGTGGCCCCAATCGACAGCACAGAGAAAAGGCAACAAGCTGTTGCCCAATTGGTGCAAATTCCCTGGAGCCATAATCTGATCATCATCTCCAAGTGCAAAGAGATCACGGAAGCGCTCTATTACGTAAACAAGACAATGGCGCATAATTGGAGCCGCAATGTATTGACGCACCAGATTGAGAGCGGGCTGTATCAGCGCGAGGGCAAAGCCGTGACCAATTTTGCAAAGACGCTCCCCGCTCCCCAGTCGGATCTGGCCCAGGAATTAATTAAAGATCCTTACAATTTCGACTTTTTGACGCTGACTGAAGACTATAACGAACGGGAACTAGAAAAGGCGTTGACCGACCATATCACCAAATTCCTGCTGGAGCTTGGTGCCGGGTTTGCATATGTGGGACGCCAGAAAGGCGTGCAGGTGGGCGAGCGGGAGTTCTTTCTGGACCTGCTGTTTTACCACACCAGGCTGCATTGTTATGTGGTGATCGAGCTGAAAACCGGCGAGTTTGAACCGGAGTATGCAGGCAAGCTCAATTTTTATTTGAAAGCGGTGGATGAACAGTTGAGCGGAGAGCGCGACGAGCCAAGCATCGGTATTCTGCTCTGCAAATCCCGGGACAAGGTGGTGGTGGAATATGCCTTGAGTGATATCCATAAACCCATGGGTATTTCACAATATCAGCTCACCCGCGCACTGCCGGACGATTTGAAACCGAGCCTGCCCTCCATTGAGGAACTGGAAGCGGCATTGGGTAACCCGGAGGGCGATGATGAATAAAGAAACAGCCACCCTGCTTGAAGAGCACTTCGATACCGCCTTTGCCGCCCCTGACGGTGTTGCCAAATTGCGGGAGTTGATCCTGACCCTTGCCATGCAGGGCAGGCTGGTGGAACAGGACCCCAATGACCCGCCTGCCAGTGAACTTCTGAAAGAAATAGAAGCCGAAAAGCAGCGATTGATCAAAGAAAAGAAAATTAAAAAGCCCAAGCTCCTACCGCTCATCAAGCTGGAGGAAGTGCCTTACAAAGTACCACAGGGGTGGGAGTGGGTGAGGTTGGGTAATATCGGAATTATCAACCCCCGCAATGATGTAAATGATTCAACAAAGGCTGGTTTTGTACCTATGCCTCTGGTTTCTAATGGCTATTCAGAAAAACACCAATTCGAGGAACGTCTATGGAGGGAAATCAAAAAAGGCTATACCCATTTTGCTGATGGCGATGTGGGCATGGCCAAAATAACGCCATGCTTTGAGAATGCTAAATCTTGCGTTTTTTCAGGCTTACCCAATGGAGTTGGTGCGGGAACGACAGAGCTTCACATTTTTAGGAACACATTTAACTCAGTTGTGCCAAGATTCCTGCTGTATCACCTGAAAAATCCGCATTTTATCTCGAGCGCTGCGTCAAACATGACTGGCTCAGCAGGTCAAAAGCGTATACCAACACCCTATTTCACCGAACAGCTATTTCCACTCCCCCCACTCCCCGAACAACACCGAATTGTCGCCCGCATCGACCAGTTGATGGCCAGCTGTGATGCGTTGGAAAAGCTACACAAGGAACGGGAGGAGAAGCGGCTGGCTGTCCACGCCGCTGCCATCAGAGGGTTGCTCGACGCTTCGGACGGCTCGGCCTGGCACTTTATCGGGCAGCACTTCAGCGAACTCTACACCGTCAAGGAAAACGTCGCTGAACTGCGCAAGGCCATCCTCCAGCTCGCTGTCATGGGCCGCCTCGTCCCCCAGGATCCCAATGACCCGCCCGCCGGCGAACTTCTGAAAGAGATCCAGGCCGAAAAACAGCGATTGATCAAAGAAAAGAAAATCAAAAAGCCCAAGCCACTGCCGCCCATCGCACCGGAGGAAGAGCCTTACGAAGTACCGCAGGGGTGGGCGTGGGTGAGGTTGGGTAATATCGGAATTATCAACCCTCGTAACGATGCCGATGATTTAATAAAGGCTGGCTTTGTACCTATGCCAATGGTCCCTGGTGGCTATTCAGAAAAACACCAATTCAAGGAACGTCCGTGGAGCGAGATCAAGAAAGGCTATACCCATTTTGCTGATGGCGATGTGGGCATGGCCAAGATCACCCCATGCTTTGAGAATGCTAAATCTTGCGTTTTTTCAGGCTTGCCCAATGGAATTGGTGCGGGAACGACAGAGCTTCACATCTTTAGAAACACACTCAACTCGGTTGTGCCAAGATTCCTTCTGTATTACCTGAAAAATCCGCATTATATCTCGAAAGTTGCGCCAAACATGACCGGCTCCGCAGGTCAAAAGCGTGTACCGACGCCTTATTTTACCGAGCAACTATTTCCACTCCCCTCCCTCCCAGAACAAGATCGCATCGTTGCCCGCATCGACCAGTTGATGGCCCTGTGCGACTCTCTGGAACAGCAAATTGACGCCGCCAGCGGCAAGCAAACTGAACTCCTAAACGCTGTGATGGCCCAGGTATAGGTAAAGAATGAAGTTGTGAGGCATAAATATGGAACGTAAAAACAAGAAAACGCCCGGGCCGAATGAAACGTCCATAATCCACTCCTCGGCAGCCGAATATCTGACTTTTGTCGCAGTCAGTGGTGAAAGCTGCGTTGAAGCGGTTTACGCAGATGAAAACATTTGGCTAACCCAAAGAATGAACAAAAATAGTTAATGGACGATACAAGATTCATTCACAAAGGCAGCCGCCGATACTACCTGGCCAATATAGCGCTTTTTCTGGCCGGATTTGTTACCTTTGCCACCTTGTATGACTTTCAGCCGTTGTTTCCCAATCTGGTCCAGGAATACGGTATCACACCGGCCATGGCCAGTCTTTCGCTCTCCGTTGCCACTTTTTCCCTGGCCTTTACCCTGCCGTTTTCAGGCTCCCTGTCCGATGCAGTGGGCCGACGGCCATTGATCATTTTTGCCTCAATATTGGCGCCGGTTCTGGCCTTTGGTTCTGCGGTTCATCACGCTTTTTCCGGCATGCTTTTGTTGCGTCTCGGGCAGGGCATCATCCTGGCCGGTGTACCTGCGGTGGCCATGGCATATCTAAACGAAGAGACCGAGCCCAAGGCCCTGGGTTCGGCCATGGGGCTTTATATTGCGGGTAACGGCATGGGCGGGATGTCGGGCCGGATTCTGACCGCCTGGTTTACGGATCTTATGGGCTGGCGGTGGGCGCTGGTGACCATGGCATTACTCTGTTTTGTCTGCGGTCTACTGGTCTGGGCCTGTCTGCCTGCTTCGCAAAACTTCTCGGGCAAGGCCTTTCAGCCCAGGGCCCTGTTGGCCTCCATGGCGGACCATCTTAAAAATCCGGGCCTGCGTCGATTGTATCTGATCGCCTTTTGCTGCATGGGGGGCTTTGTCACCCTGTACAACTACGTGACCTTTCGGCTGCTGGGTCGTGATTTCGGCCTGAGCCATACCCAGGTGGGTTTGATTTTTTTGGCCTATGCCTTTGGATCGGTCAGCTCCACGGTGATGGGCAACCTGGTAAATACCTACGGGCGGCGGCGCATTCTATCCTCGGCACTGGGTATTATGACACTCGGCCTTCTACTGACGATTGGATCGTCCTTGTGGCTGGTGATCGTGGGGATTGTACTGTTTACCATTGGGTTTTTCGGGGCCCATTCCGTGGCATCGGCCTGGGTAGGACGGCTTGCCGCACATTCCCATGCCCAGGCCTCATCGTTGTATCTGTTTTTTTATTATCTGGGGTCAAGCATCTCCGGCACCATCGGCGGCACTATTTATCACGGGTGGGCCTGGCCGGGGGTGGTGGCGCTAATCCTGATTCTTGTGGGCATCGCTTTTATTCTCTGCCTGGGTCTTCAATCTGTACCGCACCGATCAGAGCCACTGTCACCCCATGTTCCTTAACCTGACCAATCATGTGTCGTAAAGAATCAATCCGGTAAATCAAGGGCAAACATTTTTCAGCTGCACCCTTTCATCACAGGTCAAACACAAGCTATGAGAAGCTGCGTTCAAACAGATCCTTCATGGCTTCCGCAGCATCCTCCGTGAGATTCCGGGTGCCGGTTCCTGAAAAGGTTTTATGGTGAATCACAGGGGTAACCATCTGCCAGTCATTCTCCACCCAGGAAAACCAGGCTTCCCTGTCCTGCTCATAGACAAATATTGGCCGGTTGAACAGTTTACCCAACTCCACACCCCAGCCGGTGCCGCCCTTAACAGTCTTGTCCGGCAGGATCCATCCCACAGTAAAAATCTGATATCCATTATTAACCATATGAAAAATGGACTGGATAACCTTTCTGATTCTATTGCCTTTGGAAAAGGATCTACCCAGACGGGTCGAGACAATATCCATTGAGATATTCCCCTTTTCAAGCTCCTCCTGGTTCAGCAGCCGCATGCCTTTATCCCTGTCAAGCACATTTCCTTCAAAGGAAAAATTCACTTCCTTGACGCCGTATTGTTCTGCAAGTTTTCCAAATTCGGCTTCAGCGCCCCTGTGCCCGCCACTGTAGAGTGTAAATTGAGACGGATCATTATTCATGGTTGTTACTCCTCACATTAAATGTTCACCAAATTAAAAAACCGGATTATATTTTAATCTTCAATTGAATACTGTTTCGATAGATCAATTTTTTATCTTATAAAAATCGGTCAATATAAGCAAGCTGGAACCTATGTCAAGGCAGAGATTAAAAAAATATTAATCTGATGACAGCCAAAAATGGGAATTAACCTAAGGCCAGTTTAAAACTTAGGTTACAAACCCGTGCGGCCATGATAGACTAAGGTGCATTAATTTAAAAAACCTTTTTCCACCATTTATAAATAATAAAGAGGTCTTTCTGTGAAATCAAAAGCCCTTGAAGTCAACCTTTCAGATACCCGGACAGATGTCACCATTGATGAGCGGTATCTTCTGCTTCTTGACTTTTTTAAAGGATATGTAGGTATTGTCAATCGCCTGGAAACTTTTTTAAAAGAATTATCCCATCCGTACCGGAACTGGGCCTTCATTGTCAATGAGTCCCGGCATTTCTCCCTTCACCATTTTCATTTGTACCTCAGCGAGCCCGATGGACGAAAGGTCCTTGATCTGCTCTGTGATATTTTTAACTCGGCATTTGAATCCGTATCTGATCCTGAAATCAAATCCAATGCTGCGGACAATCTCATGCAGATTCTGCATTATATTGCCAAAGCCGGAACACAAGGACTGAATGTATTCAATGGCACAGTGACCCATGAAATTGAACGTATCTTAGCCCTAAAGGACGCTGACTTCTTCTTTTTTGTCTGCTCCTATTACCAGCCCGATGTCCTGGTCAATCTGATGATTAAAACAGAGGTGCTCCCGGACGAGCCCAATTTACGATCTGCATTAAATAAATTTTTAATTCGTTTTTTTGACGTCTCTTTTGAATTCTGGCTCAGTCAGGACGATCCTGTGGTCTGGATGAAAAACAATATAGATGAATGGCGCGGCGGGCCGGATATACTCACGCTTTTAGCCCCGGTATCCCGGGAGCAGATTCAAAAACAGCAACAAGCCCTGGCGCAGATAAAAGCCATGCCGTCCGATGACATGAACGCCTTATCGGCTCTCATGGAACTGACCGGACACAGGGACCATATCAAACGGTTCCGGGACATCCCCCGGCAAATTTTTTCTTTTGCCCCGGAAAAGACCTATGGAAAATATGTTAAGCTGACGTTTCTATTTTATATTATTCATGCACCTGGGCTTTCCATTATACACAGAGAAGCCTTGGGCGATATTCACCGCACCCTGATCACCCTGATCGGAGAACGAGGAGATTATAAAAAGGACATGGTCATTGTTGACCAGACCTTTGCCCTGCTCAAAGAGCACAAAGGGCGGTATCCGGAAACCGTGCTGGAATGCATCCATAAAATCGGTGATGCCGTATACAATACCGACGAAATCGAGCTGATCAATCATTTCATTGACCGGTCCGTGGATCATGGGTTTCAGTTTCCGGATATCTCAGGAACCGGAGAAGACTGGCAGATCAAATGCAATGTGGCCCATGTAAAAAATATCCGGGTATTTCTAACCCTGGTGGCCAGGCACCCCAAAAAATCCAAACGCCTGTTGTCCGCATTGATCAGCGCACTGGCCGTGGGCGGCGTTTTTCTCCGGGACACGGACCTGTTTCCCCGGGACATTACCACATTCCTCAACGCAGATATTGCTCCGGTGTATAATCTCGTCAAACAACTGGCCCGGCTGCTGCCCACCTTTTTCAATGAGATCGGTGCAGAAGGTGAGCTTCGGGATATTTCCACCCGTCTGGATGAATTGGTTTTCCGCAGGGACCGGCTGGTCCATTTCTTACGCAAACAAAGCCATGTGGAAAGCTCATCGAGAATCGTGGACTTTATTCGGGAAGTGATGATGTTCTGGAGAACCCTGAATAAAAAACCGCTTAAACCCTACCTGCCCCCGTCCATCTATGATGAGATCCCAACCAGCGGAAAATACATTGACGGCCCCCATGCCGTTTTCCGCACCCTGGCCCATAACAAGCTGAAAACACCGGCTGATTTTCTTGCCGCGCCAAAAGCCCACATTGAAGCTATCATTGACAAGACGGAAAACGCAACAGATCTGGACAGGGAACGGGTTAAACTGATGATCCGGTTCCACACCCTGCTCAATGAAAAATACGGCATTGAGAACCTGGATCTTGCAAACTATATCAACACCCATATGTCCCAGGGACTGCCCGACCCCAAAAATATCCTCCATGCCCTTGGTGAAACCGATATGGAAAGCCGGATCGGCGCAATTCTATCCTATATGGCGGAGTTGAAAAATATTATTTTATCCAAAGAAAAATTTGCCGTAAACGAATCCATTTACCACAAGCGTCATATTGCCGTTGACATCCCGTCCATGTACGGGTCATACAGTGAGGCCAAATTTGATGCCCTGGGCATGACATTAAGACTTGAAAACGTTATCAATGTACTGTTTGAGGATCTGATCAACAGCATTGACCTGCGGTTGATCACCAAACCCACCTTTGTGAAGATCTTTTCCGTTCTTACGCTTTTCCGGCAGGCCCTGGCCCTGGACGGCATTGTATCCAACAAACTGGATACCCAGCTGGAATTTTTAAAATATGCAATCAATATCACCACCTGCTCCTTTACCCAGTACCTGGACATTTTCAAGGGATTTACCAGGGCGGTTGCCGATGCGGTAAACGACCATTTCAACAATCTGCACTCCCTGAACCTGATCAACCTGGACAACCGCATCGGCCGGGAAAATATACTCGAAAAATACCTGCCGGAAGGCTTTGATTCAGCGGCCAATATGCCCAACACACCGGCCGCAGTCAAAATGGCAAAAAAACTGGACCAGCGGGTGGCTGATATTTTTTTCCGGGACCGGATCGCCACATCCCTTGGACTCCAGCAGCTGGATGTTTTTTTAAACCGGATTTTAAACACCCTGTTCCGCCAGTCTG
This sequence comes from Desulfobacter hydrogenophilus, assembly GCF_004319545.1. Lineage (NCBI taxonomy): Bacteria > Pseudomonadati > Thermodesulfobacteriota > Desulfobacteria > Desulfobacterales > Desulfobacteraceae > Desulfobacter > Desulfobacter hydrogenophilus. The sequence goes on from NZ_CP036313.1 coordinate 1,432,640, forward strand.
AACGGCTGACCCAGGATGAACTGTCCGCCCTTCTCAACTACGACCCAAAGGCAGCGATCTGTTCCATTGATGCCGGGGAGCTGTTCAGCAACAATATCATCTACCTGGGCAACAAGGGATTGAATCTCATAGCACTTAAACGTCTGGGGATTAAGGTGCCCAACGGATTCATCATCACAACCGAGGTCTTCAAATGTCTGGATCTCATTGAAAACTACATTCCGGCATCGAACAATTTCCAGCAGTTGGTGACCCATATGCTTGCCCAGCTTGAAAAGGCGGAGGGTAAAAAATTCGGGGACCCGGCAAATCCGTTGCTGCTGTCTGTCCGCTCGGGCTCGTCCATTTCACAGCCGGGGATGCTGGATTCATTTTTAAACGTCGGTATTAATGAACAAATTGCCGAAAGTCTATCGGAAAAATCGGGAAACCCCTGGTTCGCATGGGATTCATACCGCAGATTTATCCAGGCCTATGGCATGGTTTACGGCATCCATAGAGACCGGTTTGATGACATCATCAAGCGCCATAAGGAAAAGGCTGCCATTAAGTTCAAACGCTACTTTACAGGGGACCAGATGCGCGACGTGGCCCTGGCGTACAAACAGCTTTTGCTGGACCAGGGCATAAAAATAGTGGAAGCTCCCATGGACCAGTTATTTTTGTCCATTCAAAAGGTGTTTGCATCCTGGAACTCCAAACGAGCCAAAAGTTACCGCAACATCATGGGGATTTCCAATGACTGGGGGACGGCCGCAACCGTTCAGTCCATGGTATTCGGAAACCGGTCCAGGGAATCCGGGTCCGGGGTGGTGTTCACCCACAGTCCTAAACTGCCCGGAGACGCCATCCGGCTGTGGGGGGATTTTACCATTGGCAACCAGGGGGAAGATGTGGTATCCGGTTTAGTGAAAACCCTGCCCATATCCGAACTTCAGAGGGAGATGGAAGGCAGGGGCGTAAAAATCAGTTTAGAAGAGCGATTCCCTCTCGTTTATAAAAAATTGAAAAACATTGTCCTGCAGTTGATTTACGAGGAAGGGTGGAATCCCCAGGAAATGGAATTTGCCTTTCAGGGACAAAAGGCTGAAGATGTATTTATCCTCCAGGCCAGGGATCTGTCTCTACGGGATAGAAAAAAAGTCAAACGGTTTGATGCTGCGCCGGAAAGGCTTGAAAAAATCCGATTAGGCCAGGGAATCGGCGTGTCCGGAGGCGCCATGAGCGGCAGAATCGTTTTCTCCTTAAAAGAGATTGACGGCTTCAGGCGGCTGGATCCGGATAGCAGCCTGATTTTAATTCGCAATGACACCGTACCCGATGATATCCTGGAAATTGATGCGGCAGACGGCATTTTAACTGCCAGAGGGGGACTGACTTCCCATGCCGCCGTGGTGGCATACAATCTTGACAAAACCTGTGTGGTGGGGTGTAAAAATCTGATCTGTAACGAAGAGACAGGCTTTTGTGAGCTCAATGGTGTGAAGATGAATACAGGGGATTTTATCAGCCTGGACGGCCACAAAGGCATTGTCTACCAGGGACAGATGAAAATCAGCAACCATTTAACCTCAATCTAATAAAGGGCAAAGGAAATATGAACACAAATACATCAAAGATCCTGGGCATTAACGGACTTGGAAGAATTGGAAAGCTGACGTTATGGCACCATGCCGGCAGAAAATTTTTTGATGAAATCGTCATCAATGTGGGCAGAGAAGTCGGTACCGGTATGAATGATCTCATTCATTATATTGAACGGGATTCCACATACGGCCGCCTGGAGGCATTTATACACGGCTTCAGGGGAGAACCTGTCATCACGGATGTTGATCCCGATGCCGGCACCCTTATGGTGAATGGGGTGAAAATAAAAATCCTTTCCACAGACCGCAACCCAAAAGATATCGCATGGGCGGATCATAATGTGGAACTGGTGGTAGATACCACGGGCCAGTTTCTTGATCCCAATCTCGAATCAGATGCACCAAAGGGATCCATCCGGGGACACCTGGAGGCAGGTGCCAGGAAAGTCATTGCCTCGGCACCTTTTAAACTGAAACAAGGCGCCACGGTTCCCGATGATGCCGTCACCACGGTCATGGGGATTAACGACAAGGACTATGATCCTGTCCGTCACTGTTTGATTTCCAATGCATCCTGCACCACCACCTGTCTTTCCCATATGATCAAGCCGTTGCTGGATGCCTTTGGCCTGAAGCGTTTGCTGTCCGCATCCATGGCCACGATTCATGCAGCCACAGGCTCACAAGAGGTGCTGGACCGGCTGCCCAAAACCGGAAAAACCGATTTGAGAAAAAACCGGTCCATCATGAATAACATCATTTTAACGACCACAGGTGCGGCCAAGGCGTTGCAACAGGTTATCCCGGAAATGGCCAATATCGGTTTCATTGCCGAGTCCGTGCGTATCCCCACAGCCACGGGATCTTTGATCGTTCTGGTCATAAACCTGCAGGAAGAACTGAACAAGCCGCCGATCAAAAGGGAACGGATCAACCAGATATATAAAGACACGGCCCAAAAACAGTCCGACGGTTATCTAATCTTCACAGAGGAACAGAATGTCTCCTCGGATATCATTGGAACCCCCAGGGCGGCGGCGGTCATCGAGGGCCATGAAACCCATACCCGCACGGCTTGTATTTCCATTAACCTGGAGCACATGCAGGGCATTGAAAAGGAAGTGCTGGAAAATTTCAAGGATCGTGTCTGCGCCATCCAGGTGACCCAGGCCGTCATTTATGGATGGTACGACAATGAAATGGCGTCTTATGTAAATATGCTGGGAGACAGAACCGTCACCGTTGCCGAATCCATGGAATAACAGCCATGGGCTGACCTGGTCTATCAACACCCAGACTCAACCCACAACAAAACATGAAAGGAACTTAGCAACTTATTGCTACTTTCATATATAAAAAATTAAGGGGACATCGTGGATGCCCTGCTTTCGCAGATTATCTGCGTTTCAGCGGGGCACCTTGAACACCTTTTCCAAAATATTTTCCATGGGGCAAAATCCGGTAAATACGGACTGGACAAGATTTATCCCCACAAAGGCGGTAAAAAGATACCAATAGGGCGAAACCAGCCATCCCAAAAACAGGGTGATAAGAATAACACTGCCGGCAATGGCGCGGATATAATCTTCCATTTTCATGATCATATCTCCTTTATCGATAATCTTTATAGTTGATATTGTACCGGGCAGCCTTATATGAAAATTTTCTTACTGTGATATTGATCAGTTTGGCAGCCCTGTTAATATTGCCCCCGGTATTTTTCAGGGCATCCATGAGGATTTCCTTTTCAAGACTTGCCACGGCATCCTCAAGGGACAAGGGAAGGGTTTTGGACTTGGTGCCGGTCTGAAGGGTTGCCGGCAGGTGGTAGGAGTGAATGGCGCCTTCATTGCACAGAATGACGGCCCGTTCAAGGCAATTTTCAAGCTCCCGGACATTCCCCGGCCAATGGTATTCCATCATCATGTCAATGGCCGGTGTGGTGATGCGTTTAATCTCCTTGCTATGTTCTTTTTTGTATTTTTCCAAAAAATGATCAGCCAGAAGAATAATATCTGTTTTGCGCATGCGAAGGCTGGGGATATAAATGGGAAATACATTAAGCCGGAAATAGAGATCATCCCTGAATTTACCCTGCTGGACCATCTCCTCCAGATTGGAATTGGTGGCGGCCACGATCCTGACATCCGCCTTGATTGGCTTGTACCCACCCACCCGCTCAAATTCTTTTTCCTGAAGCACCCGTAAAAGCTTTACCTGGGCCCCGAGGTCCATGTTACCGATCTCGTCCAAAAAAATGGTGCCCGTATTGGCGATCTCAAATTTACCTTTTTTTGTGGAGGAGGCTCCGGTAAATGCGCCTTTTTCATGGCCGAACAACTCGCTTTCAATGAGATTTTCGGGAATGGCCGCGCAGTTGATCTTGATAAAGGGGTTGTGGTTGCGTTCTGAGTTGTAATGGATGGAATTGGCCACCAGTTCCTTGCCCGTGCCGCTTTCACCGCGAATCAATACAGTGGCAGAAGAGGATGATACCTGGGAGATCATCTGGAGAACTTCACGCATTTTGTTGGAATTACCAATGATATTGGAAAAACTGTACTTGTTCTCCAGCTCTGATTTCAGCCGCAGGTTCTCGGTTTTCAGCTGCTCTTTTTCCACCCGGATGGTTTCAATGTTGATGACGTGATGGGCAACCATGGTTGCCACCACGGTGAGTAGCTTTTCACCATTTTCCAGGGAGCGTTTACCTTCATAGGGGCGGTCTGCACTGATGGCACCCACCACACGGCTCTCTTTTTTTATGGGTACGCAGATAAATGAATACTCTTGCCCCTGGGCCAGATTCCTGGAATGGGTTTTGTCCAGGAACAAAGGTTCTTCACTGATTCTTGGCACCACGGCAGGCTTACCGGTCTGGATCACTTGACCGATGATGCCTTCCCCGGGCAGGTATTTGATCTGTTTGGTTTTATCTTCGGAAATGCCGTGGGCTATTTCAATGCGGATTTCTCCGGTTTCAGTATTTGTTAAAAAAATAATTCCTCTTACAAGATTAAGTGATTCAGACAGAACACTTAAAACCTTGAACAGGGATTTTTTCATGTCCATGTGCTGGTTTAATGATTGACTGATTTCGTATAACAGAGAAGTTTCTTCAATGGACTTCATAAGAGGGGTTTCCGCATCAATATTTTTGCTTTTATTTTCATCTTACCATTTTAATCATTTAGTTGCAGCAAAGCTGTTGGTCCTGCAGTAACTAAAATTGCCTAATGGAAATACCGTTTTATAACGCAAAAATCAAATTAAAAAATACAATTTTGAATTTTTTAATTTGGTTTGAATCATAATCGTTCCTGAAAAATTGAAAATCAGGACCGCAGATTAAATAAGCTGGGCAGAAATAACACCGAATCTTGGTTCATCTATAAGGCGCATTAAAGGTTGAATAGCATTCCTATTGGGCCTTTAATGCAACGAAGTAGACTCGAATATAAACGTCGTCTAATTTTAAGTTGCAGCCGGCGGACAGGATACGTTATCCTTGGGTCCCTTTACAAAAAAAAGAATGGGGTACCTTTAAAAATTATGACCGACATAACGCGCATTCTGGTGCTCGGCGGCTGCAGGAGCGGCAAAAGCCGTTTTGCCAAACAGACCGCAGATAATATGGCCATGGACAAAAAAATATATCTGGCCACCTGTGTGCCCACGGACAGGGAAATGAAAACGCGGGTTAAGCGCCACCAGGATGACCGCGGACCTGACTGGGCAACCATTGAAGAACCGATACGTATTCATGAGACCATTGACCGGGCCTGTACACAGGCAAAGGTGATTCTGGTGGACTGCCTGACCCTTTGGATCTCCAACCTCCTGTTCCAGGGAAAGGATGAGGCCGGTATCATGTCGGCGGTAGACCTGCTTGAGGACGCTTTAAACCGGGCCACCTGCCCTGTTGTTCTGGTTTCCAACGAAGTGGGCTATGGAATTGTTCCTGAAAACAGCCTGGCACGGCAATTCAGGGATATGGCAGGACTTGTGAACCAGCGGGTGGCCCGGGCCGTTGATAAGGTTATTGTGAGTATGGCCGGTATCCCCGTCCAAATCAAACCCGAATCAGGCAACGGCCAGGGTTTGGGAAAGGAAATTTAAATGATTCGATGGACTAATCCCAGTTTTTTTAAAGATTTACGGGCCTGCCTGGCCTTTATTACCATTCTGCCCACGGGAAAAAACCCGGTATATTCTCCTTTGGGCATGATCCGCTTTTTCCCCGTGGTGGGGCTGATCATCGGCGCCCTTCTGGTGATCACCGATGTTCTGGCATCCATGGTCTGGCCGGCACCAGCCGCAGCCCTTGTTGATCTTATTTTCCTGGTGGCCGTGACCGGTGCCTTTCACCTGGACGGGCTTGGCGACACCGCAGACGGCATGTTCAGCCACCGGGGCCGGGAGCAGGCCCTTGAAATCATGAAGGACTCCAGAACCGGAATGATGGGACTGGTTGCCGTTGTGCTGGGCCTGGCAACAAAGCTTGCCGGAATCTGGTCGGTGAAAATTAATTGTTCTCCGGTTCAGGCCATGGCCATCTTTTTCCTGGTGCCTGCTTTTTCCAGGGCCGCCATGATATTTGGCATAAAATACCTCCGCTATGGCAGAAAAGGCGGGGGGACGGGCAAGGATCTGTTTGACCGGCGGCTTAATTCAAAGGATTTTTACCTGTGCCTGATCCCGCTGGGTTTATCTTTATTTCTGGGATCTAAGGGCTTGATTTTAATTTTTGGATTTGCCCTGGGATGTGTTGCTGTTTTAAAATTTTATGAACGGAAAATGAACTGCATTACAGGGGACATGCTTGGTGCCATGACCGAAGTGATGGAAGCCTGGCTGTTCATGGTTGCCGGTATGAATATTTTTTAATAACCGCCCAATTTCTATATCAAAACAAATCCAATAAGGATCAATAATGGCCAGGAAAAAAGCAGCGCCGAAAAATAATAAAAACTTCGAAGAGTCCCTGTGGGATTCTGCCAACCGACTGCGGGGGAGCGTCGAGTCTTCCGAATACAAGCACGTTGTCCTGAGTTTGATTTTCCTCAAGTTCGTTTCTGATAAATTTGAAGCGCGCCGGGCGAATCTGATCGCGGAAGGCCAGGAAAAATACATCGATATGGTGGAATTCTACACCATGAAGAACGTCTTCTATCTGCCGGAAACCTCCCGCTGGCGTTATATCCAGCAGCACGCCAAGCAGGACGACATCGCCATTAAGATTGACTCCGCCCTGGCAGCGGTGGAAAAGAGCAACGCCTCCCTCAAAGGGGCGCTGCCGGACAATTACTTTTCCCGCCTGGGGCTGGATGGTAGCAAGCTTTCCGCCCTCATCGATGCCATCAACAACATCGACACTGTGCAGGACAAACAAGAAGACGTTGTGGGACGGGTCTATGAGTATTTTTTAGGCAAGTTTGCCGCCTCCGAAGGCAAACTCGGCGGTGAGTTCTACACCCCCAAGTGTGTGGTCAATCTCATTGCAGAGATGATCGAGCCATACAAAGGCAAAATTTACGATCCCTGCTGCGGTTCCGGCGGTATGTTTGTTCAGTCCCTCAAATTTGTGAAGAGTCATCACGGCAACACCAAAAATATCTCGGTCTACGGGCAGGAATACACCACCACCTACAAGCTGGCCAAGATGAATCTGGCGGTACGGGGGATCTCAGCCAATTTAGGGGAAGTCCCTGCCGATACCTTTTTCAAGGATCAGCATCCCGATTTAAAGGCGGACTACATCATGGCCAATCCACCATTCAACATGAAGGCGTGGCGGGCAGCCAACGAGCTCACCGACGACTCCAGGTGGGATGGGTACGAAACCCCGCCCACCGGCAATGCCAACTACGCCTGGATTCTCCACATGGTTTCCAAGCTGTCGGATCGTGGTGTGGCAGGCTTTGTCCTGGCCAATGGCTCCATGTCCACCAACACCAAAGGCGAAGGATTGATCCGTCAAAAACTGGTGGAGAATGACCTGGTGGATTGCATGGTGGCCCTTCCGGGCCAGCTCTTCTACACCACCCAGATTCCCGTCTGTCTCTGGTTTCTCACCAAATCCAAAAAAGCCGACAGCGAGCGCGGGTTCCGCAACCGTGAGGGGAAGACGCTATTCATTGATGCCCGGAAGATCGGCGAGATGATCAGCCGAAAGCAAAAAGAGCTCACCCATAAAGACATTGAAGCCATTGCCAGGACCTATCACTCATGGCGGTATGATCCCGGGAGCGCGGGCGTCCCGCCCGCCAATGCAGGCGAGACGCCTGCGCTCCCGGGTTACGAAAACCTAGCCGGATATTGCAAATCCGCCACCCTGGAAGAGATCCGGAAGAACGATTATGTACTCACCCCCGGACGCTATGTCGGCGCACCGCCCCTGGAAGATGACGGCATCCCCTTTGAAACCAAGATGACCGAGATGAGTCAAACCCTTTACGCCCAGATGGAAGAATCGGCAAAGCTGGATGCGGTGATTCGGAAGAATTTGGGGGTGTTGGGTTATGGGAAAAATCATGGCTGAATCCAATCGAATCGAATACAAGCAGCAACTTACCGATTCCATGGAAAAAGAGGTCGTTGCCTTCCTGAACTATCCGGATGGCGGGATTATTTATATCGGAATGAAAGACGATGGAAGCCCCTACGGCATTTCCGACGTGGATAAGGTGCAGCTTACCATCAAAGACCGATTGAAACACAACATTCTCCCTTCGGCACTCGGTCTATTTGATGTCATTCACGAAAACCGGGACGGCAAAGATCTGATCAAAATCATTGTGGCCAGCGGCTCGGAAAAACCCTATCACCTCCGTAAATACGGCATGTCGGAAAAGGGGTGTTTTATCCGCATCGGCAGTGCCAGTGAACCCATGCCGACCCGCATGATTGAGGATCTGTTTTACCAACGCACCCGGAGCTCCCTTTCACGTATTCGATCAATTCGGCAGGATTTAAGCTTTGAACAGCTCAAGATCTATTATCAAGAAATGGGATTGACCCTGAACGATAAATTTGCCGCCAATCTGGAGCTGCTGACTGGAGATGGTGCCTACAATTATACCGCTTATTTGCTGGCCGACCAGAACGGAAATTCCGTGCAGATCGCAAAATATGCCGGAACCGACCGGGTGGATCTTCTGGAGAGCAAAGATTACGGCTTTTGTTGTCTGGTGAAAACGTGCAAAATGATTTTGGAACGGCTGGAGGCGGTTGAGAATCGGGTGATCAACAAAATTACATCCAGAGAGCGGATCAACCGCCCATACTGGGATACTGTCGCACTCCGTGAGGCCGTCATCAATGCGATTATTCACAACGACTATGCCACTGAGCTTGTTCCCAAATTTGAAATTTTCACGGATCGGTTGGAGATCACCTCTGCCGCATCCATACATCCGGGGCAAGAGCAGGAATACTTCTTTTCCGGTTATTCCATGCCGCGGAATAAAACCATCATGCGGGTATTCAAGGACTTAGGAATGGTGGAATTTTTAGGTTCCGGTATGCCGCGTATTTTGAAGGCGTACCCCCGGGAATCCTTTACTTTTTCCAATTATTTTGTCCGTGCCGTGTTTCCCATATCACCTGAAGCCCTATCATTGGAGAGGGAAGTGATTGAAAAAGGTTCAGAAAAGAGGTTCAGGAAAAAAGTTCAGGAAAAAAGTTCAGGAAAGACGCGCCAAAAAATATTAAACTTCATGATAGACGATCCTTCCATTACGGTAAGAGCGCTTGCCGAGAGGCTCAATATTTCTGAACGCGCCGTTAACAAGCAGATATCGGCACTTCGAGAGCAAAACAGAATCAAACGAATCGGTGGGAGAAAATTCGGTCAATGGGAAGTCATCACGGATGATTAAACAATGATTTCATCAACACACAGTCAGATGACGTTTTGCCCGCAGATGGACGACTCGGCAAAGTTGGAGGCGGTGATTCAGGAGAATTTGGAGGTGCTGGGTTATGGGGCGTGAATGGAAAACCGTAAAACTTGGTGAATTATTAGAGCTCTTAACAGACTATCATGCAAATGGTTCTTATAAAAAATTGAAGGAACATGTCACCTTACTGGATGAGCCTGATTATGCGATAATGATTCGTACAACTAATTTTGAAAATAACAATTTCGATACTTCTCTTAAATACATAACAAAAGATGCTTATGAGTTTTTAAAAAAATCAAAAGTTTTCTGTGGCGATATAGTTATGAACAAAATCGCAAATGCAGGTTCTTGTTATTATGTTCATAACTTCAAACAGCCTGTATCATTAGCAATGAATTTATTTTTGTTAAGGATAGATCAATCATTGGCTATTCCTAAATACATATTTTTTTATCTTAAGGCTAATGAGAATTATGTTAAAAGTTTTGCTGAAGGTAGCGTTACTAAAACCATCACGAAAAAAGCTGTCAAAAATTTAGATGTAACACTTCCCTCTCTTTCAAAACAAAAAGCGATCGCCCACATCCTGGGTTCATTAGACGACAAAATCGAACTAAACCGCCAGATGAACGCCACCCTGGAAGGAATGGCCCAAGCCCTCTTCAAAAGCTGGTTTGTAGACTTCGATCCGGTGATCGACAATGCCCTCGCCGCCGGAAACCCAATCCCCGAAGCGTTCGCCGCCCGTGCGGAAACCCGCCGCAAAGCCCTTGCCGATTGGACTGTCAATCGTGACGTTGCCAAGCATTTTCCCGCAGCGTTTCAATTCTCGGGAGAAATGGGATGGATTCCGAAAGGGTGGGAAATGACAAAGATTAGCGAGCTACTCGAAGTGAAATACGGTAAAGCTCATAAAAATTTAAGTGAGGGACATATTCCAGTATACGGTTCGGGTGGGTTAATGCGCCATGCTGACAAGTCTCTTTATGAGGGAGAGTCTGTTCTCATTCCAAGAAAGGGTACTCTTAGCAATATCCTTTATTTAAATGAAAAATTTTGGACTGTAGATACAATGTTTTACACAATCCCAAAAATCAAATTTACTCCAAAGTATATGTTTTACCATTTAAAATCCCTTGATTTTGAATCAATGAATGTAGGGTCGGCAGTTCCCAGCATGACAACAAAAGTATTGAACGAACTCTTGGTTCTCATGCCTGAAAAAATGATGCTTCAAAATTTTGACGCTATTTTAAATTCTTATTTTCTAAAAATAAAAGAGAATAATACACAGTCTAAAACACTTTCCAACCTCCGCGACACCCTACTCCCCAAGCTAATCTCCGGAGAGATCCGCATTCCCGAAGCTGAAAAAATCACAGAGGAAGCCCTGGCATGAAATCCACCGGATCCCAACCCGAAGCCGCTATCAGAGTGAAAGATCACAAGAGATGAAAAAAGGATGGCGCTCTCGGGGGTATTTACCCCATTTTGATATGGGTGGATTGTATCAAGGCATCACCTACCGTTTAGCCGATTCCCTCCCCGGGAGCGCGGGCGTCCCGCCTGCATCTTCCGCACCTTTATCAACACACGAAAAAATCGAGAGACGCAAACAGATCGAACGGGAACTCAACAAAGGGTATGGTTCATGTCTTTTGCGGGAGAAAAAAATTGCAAAGATCGTTGTGGATGCATGGAAACATTTTGACGGTAAACGCTATGATCTTATTGCTTATGTGGTGATGCCGAATCATGTGCACCTGTTGATCAAGACCTATGAGGGGTTTGCATTATCCAATGTGATTCATTCGTGGAAATCCTTTACGGCCCATGAAATCAATAAATATTTAAAGCAATGCGGGCGGGACGCCCGCGCTCCCAAGGTGTGGCAAAAAGAATATTTCGACCGCGCTATTCGTAATGATAAACATTTCATCCAAGCCCTTACCTACATTCATGATAACCCAGTCAAAGCGGGACTATGCCGTCAGGCCAGTGAATGGCCATGGTCCAGTGCAGAAAAATTTGTCAAATGAAATTTAATGAAGCACAATTAGAGAAAGCGATCATCGAATTTATCGGAGAAATGGGTTATCCGCATCTGTTGGGAAAAAACATTTATCGTCAGCCAGACGAGGTGTTGATCAAGGATGATCTACGGACGTTTCTATCCCGCCAATATGCAGCGGACGGCATCACGCTCGGTGAAATCGAGTCGGTGATTCGGCAGCTGGAGGTCTACTCATCAGCGGATCTTTACGAGAGCAACAAGGCGATCATGAAGCTGGTGTCTGATGGCTTCTTACTCAAGCGGGAAGACCGGGACCAAAAAGATCTATATGTGAAGCTGATCGACTATTCCGCCTTGATTGCATTTCGAAAGCCAAAGGCCGGTGAGGTGCCCGAGATCGTGGCGGAGGAACAAGCAGCGTATGGCACGGACACCGGGGCCAACATCTTCAAAATGGTGAATCAGCTGGAGATCACCGGGCATGAAAAGCGGATACCGGACGGGATTCTCTACATCAACGGGCTGCCCCTGGTGGTGTTTGAGTTCAAGAGCGCCATTCGGGAAGAGGCCACCATTCACGATGCCTTCATTCAATTGACAGTGCGCTACCAGCGCGACATTCCGGAGCTTTTCAAATACAATGCCTTCTGCGTCATCAGCGACGGCGTGAACAACAAGGCCGGGTCATTTTTTGCCGCATATGAATTCTTCTATGCATGGCGCAAGACCGATGGTGGCGACCTCATCGAGAAAGACGGTATCGACTCCCTCTACTCAATGATTCACGGTCTGTTCCACCCCGTCCGCCTCTGTGATGTGATCCGCAACTTTATCTTTCTGCCGGACACCTCCCGAAGAGAAGAGAAGATTCTTTGCCGCTATCCCCAATACTACGCCGCCACCAAGCTCTATCAAAACATCCTCAACCACATCAGGCCCGAAGGCGACGGCAAGGGCGGCACCTACTTCGGGGTCACGGAACAAGGGGTAAAGCGCACCTTCGGGTTTGCCAAATACCTCCACGACGCCCTGCCCAACGCCACCTATGTGGGATTCACCGGAACGCCCGTGGATGCCACATTAAATGTCTTTGGCGAGGTGGTGGACGCCTACACCATGACCGAATCGGTGGCAGATGAGATCACGGTGCGCATTGTCTACGAGGGACGGGCAGCCAAAGTGGTGCTGGATAACAGCAAACTGGAAGAGATTGAAGCCTATTACGCCCAGTGTGGGGAAGAGGGAGTCGGCGACTACGCCATTGATGCCAGTAAGCGGGCCAACCTCCACATGGACGCCATCCTGGGAGATCCCGACCGCCTGAAATCATTGGCAGCCGATTTTGTGGCGCACTATGAGGCAAGGATTGAAGAGGGCTCAACCGTTGCCGGAAAGGCCATGTTTGTCTGCAAAAACCGTCTCATTGCCTATGCCTTATACAAGGAAGTGATCGCCCTTCGTCCGGAATGGGCTCAGGTAAAGGTGTGCGCCCATGGAGAAACCCTGACCCAAAGAGAGCAAAAAGAGATCATGCCCATGGCGCGCATCAAACTGGTGATGACCCGTGGAAAAGATGACGACCCCGATCTATACAAGATGCTGGGAACCAAAGCAGACAGAAAAGAGTTGGATCGGCAGTTCAAAAATGCCAAGTCCAATTTCAAGATCGCTATGGTGGTGGATATGTGGCTCACCGGCTTTGATGTCCCCTTCCTGGATACCATGTATATCAACAAACCGGTTCAGCGTCACAGCCTGATTCAGACGATCTCCAGGGTGAACCGCAAATACCTTCATAAGGAAAAGGGATTGATCGTCGACTATATCGGCATCAAGAAACAGATGAACCTGGCCCTGGCCCACTATGCCAAGACAGACACCACCAATTTCGAAGACATCAAGCAGTCCGTTGGTGTGGTAAAGGATCATCTCGATTTGATGCAAGCGATTTTTTATAAGTTTGATACCACGCCCTATTTCTCCGGCGAGCCCACCCAGCAGCTCCACTGCCTCAATATGGCGGCGGAGTTGATCCAGCAGACCGACAAGCTGGAAAAGCGCTTTATGGCCCTATCCAAACGAATGAAAGCCGCCTACGACATCTGCGTGGGAAGTGATCTCTTCACCCAGGACGAGCGGGACCGATTCCACTTCTACATGGCGGTGCGCGCCATCATCTTCAAGCTCACCAAAGGCAATGCCCCGGATCTCTCCCGAATGAACGCCAGGGTGCGGCAGATGCTCTCCGATGCGTTGAAAAGCGATGGTGTGGAAGAGATTTTCAAAATGGGTCAGGGGGACACCACAGAAGTGAATATTTTTGATCCGGATTACCTGGAGAAGATCAACAAGATCAAGCTGCCCAACACCAAAATAAAGATGCTCCAGAAACTGCTTTCCAAGGCCATTGATGAGTTTAAGAAGGTCAATAAGCTTAAGGGGGTGGATTTTGCCAAAAAATTTAAATCCCTGGTGGAACGATACAACGACCGAAGCGAACAGGATGTCCTCAGAAGTGAGGTGTTGGAAGATTTCACCGATGAGATTATTGATCTCTACCACGCCATCAGAAAAGAGCGGGAATCCTTTGCCGATATGGGCATTGATTTTGAGGAAAAAGCCTTCTATGACATCCTGAAGACTCTCACCATCAAGTATGATTTTAAATATCCTGAAGAGAAGCTCATTGCGCTTGCAAGGGAAGTAAAACTCATTGTCGATGACAAAGCCAAATATACCGACTGGAGTCAACGTGATGATATCAAGGCAGAACTGAAGGTGGATCTCATTATCTTGCTGGCGGAGCATGGATATCCGCCGGTGGATCGGGATGAAGTGTATAAAGAGATCTTTGAACAGGCGGAAAACGTTAAGAGGAATAAATGATTCAAGGCCATGGTGGAAATAAACAGCAGCTTGCAGACCGGATCGGATGCAGGCTTGAAGATATCATTGACATGAGTTCCAACCTCAATCCCCTGGGGCCGCCGGAGCGCATCCACACCTTTATCCGGGAAAACATTCATCTGATTCATGCCCTTCCCGAACCGGATGCCGCGGGTATGTCAAAGGGATTTGCAGACTATCGCGGCATTGATCCCGGCTGTGTGATGGCCGGCAACGGCACCACCTTTTTTATCTATACCCTGCCCCTGGCGCTTGGGGCAAAAAAGGCCCTGATCCTGGGTCCTGCCTATGCCGACTATGAAGATGCCTGTGCGGCCCATCATGTAAAGACCAGTCACTGTTTGACCCTTGCCGAAAACAATTTTGTTCCGGATCTGGATCAGTTATCCGCCGGCGCCGAACAGGCCGACCTGGTGTTTATCTGCAACCCGAACAATCCCACAGGGAACCTGATTAACAAACAGGATCTGGAAACATTGATGCGCCGCCACACGAACACCTGTTTTGTGGTGGATGAATCCTATCTGCCCTTTGTACCGGATGCAGAAGAGTTTTCCCTTGTGGAGCAGACCCACCTGCCCAACCTTGTGGTGCTCTCCTCCATGTCCAAAATTTTTAGAATTCCGGGGCTTCGCACAGGTTTCCTAAGCGGGGCGAAAGCCTTGATCCGGAAAGTCATGGTCCATTACCAGCCCTGGAGCGTCAATGCCCTGGCCCAGGCCGTGATCAAGGATATTTACGATCATCCGGAAGAGATTTTGCCCTTTTACCAGCAGACCCGGGAATTTATTGTTAAAGAACGCCGGGCATTTGCCCAGGCCCTGGCTGAAACAGACGGTATCCGGCTTTTTGATACACCGGTTTATTTTATGTTGGCCCGCCTGGACAAAATCTTAGCCTCACAACTGTGCCGCCGGGTGGGAGATGACGGATTCCTGATCCGGGACTGCGCCAATTTTAAAGGGCTGTCCTACCGGTTTGTCCGGTTTTCCCTGAAAACAAATAAAATCAATCTGGCCCTGGCCCAAAGCATCAAAACAGCCCTGGCCCGGAAACAGAATTCACCATGCTCTTTGATCTTACCTGGCAGATTTTAGCGGCCGCCTTTATCCTGGATCTCCTGGCCGGAGATCCGAAATGGTTACCCCATCCCATTATCTGGATGGGCCGGGCCATTTCATTTTTTGAGCCTGAATTTCGAAAACGGTTTGAAAACCCGTTCAAGGCCGGTCTTCTCTTTGCCCTTTGCCTGATTGCCGCGGCCTTTGGCCTGACCCGGGCTATTGTTTTTGTCGCCGGTGAAATTCATCCGGTTGCGGCCACCATTGTTCAGACGGTGCTGATTTTTTACAGTTTTTCCACCCAAAGCCTGTACAAGGCCGCCATGGAGGTTTTCAAGCCCCTGGCCAAAGGTGACCTGGCCAAGGCCAGAATCAAGGTAGGGTTTATTGTGGGACGCCAAACCAAAGACCTGGATGAAGCGGGCATCACCCGGGCGGCCTGCGAAACGGTGGCGGAAAATTTCGTGGACGGATTTTTGTCGCCGTTGTGTTTTGCCCTGGTACTCGGTGCCCCCGGGGCCATGATGTACAAAATGATCAACACCCTGGATTCCATGGTGGGGTATAAAAACGATACCTACATCCTGTTCGGCAGAGCCGCAGCCCGCATGGACGATGTGGCCAATTATATACCGGCCCGGCTCTCCATCGCCATGATTGCACCGGCAGCAGCAATGATCTCCCTTTCCCGGGGCAGGCGGGCGTTTTTCACAGCACTCACCCAGGGTCGCAATCACAAAAGCCCCAACGCCGGATTCCCCGAGGCGGCCTTTGCAGGGGCCCTGGGCGTCCGGTTCGGCGGTCCCAATGTATACCACGGCAAGCTGGTGGACAAACCCTATATCGGCGGTGCATTCAATGACCCTATACCTGCCCACATTGAAAAGGCCTGCGAATTAATGATGCTGTCGGCCCTTGTTTCCCTGGTATTGGCCTGTCTGTTCGCCTGGAGTTTATTTTAATATGCTCAAAAGACCTTTCAAGCTAGCCACCACCTCCTTTATCTATCCGGGTCATATCATTCCCAATGTCAAAAAAATCGGCGCCTTTTTTGACGAAATTGAACTTCTGGTATTTGAAAGTAAACCCGAAGCGGTGATGCCGCGCCGGGACGATGTGAGGGAACTGACAGAACTATCCCGGGACCTGGACCTGACCTATAATGTCCACCTGCCCACGGATATCAATTTAAGTGCACCGGACCACCGGCTGCGCCGGGACGCCGCTGATACCCTGAAACGAGTGATTGAGCGATTTTCCATTGCGCCTGTCACAAGCTTCACCCTTCATCTCGAAATGGATAAGCCCATGCCGTCACAGGATGGTATTAAGGCCTGGCAAAACAATGCACGACAGGGGCTTGAATTGCTGGTGCCGACCCTGGAAGACCCGGCAAAAATCAGCGTGGAAACCCTATGGTACCCCCCGGATCTTTTCAAAGATCTGATCAATGAATTTGGCCTTTCCGTGTGTGCCGACCTTGGTCACCATATCAAATACGGGTATGACATACCCCGTACCTTTGAACTGTTCGGCCCAAAAATAAATCTGATTCACCTCCACGGCGTGGATACGCGCCTTGAACCACCCCGAACCCACATCGGCCTTGACGAAATGGTACCCGGCGAGTTCAGGAAAATCATGGACCATTTGAAACACTACACGGAGACCGTCAGTATAGAGGTCTTTAAACTTGCTCATCTGCAAGGATCTCTGGAAGCCCTCTCCAAAATTTTTAACGGCATACCCTGTATATAACAGCCATGGGCTGACTTGGTCTATCGACACCTAGGCTCAGCCCACAACAAAGCATGAAAGTAATTCAGTAACTTATTGGAACTTTCATATAAAAAAATCAATCCGGTAAAACATAAACATGCGCTTTGATTCAGCTTTACGCAGCGCTTTGATTCTGATATTTTGACCTAAATTAAATCTTCTGTAAAAAAAACAGTCATCACCCAAAAAGGAAATGTCAGGATACGATGGTGCGACTTGTATTCAAAATTATTTGCGTGATTTCACTCCTGCTTTTATCTGATACTCCAGGCCCCTGCCATCCCCATGATGCCGAAATAAATCATTTTTTTGAATCTCTGACCCAAGAAGAGCAGCAATGGCTGAAAGCCCATCCGGTGATCAGGCTCGGGACGGATTCTGCCTACCCTCCCTTTGAATTTATCGATGACCGGGGACAATCCCAGGGAATAGTTGCCGACTATTTTAAATTGATCGAAAGTCGTCTTCAAGTGCGCTTTAAACGCATGGAAAAAGAAGACGGTTCCCAGCTTTCATGGGCGCAAATACTAAAGGCGGCCCAAAACAGGCAGATAGATTGTGTGGCCTGTCTTTTGAAGACGAAAGAAAGAGAAGACTATCTTACTTTTACCCGGCCCTATCTGGATTTCCCTTATGTTCTGGTGGTGAACCGCAATAATGACACATCCAGAGAAATCTCCGATTTTAATGGCCAAAAATTTGCTGTGGTGGAAGCTTACGCCATCAGCAAACAACTGCGCATGCAGCACCCGAAGCTGATCTATGTTCCTGTGGAAAACCCGCTGCAGGGACTGCAGGCTGTCGCCCGTGGCAGGGCTGCCGGATACGCGGTGAATGCGGCCGATGCAAGTTACCACATAAAAAAATACAGCTTAAATCAGCTTAAGATTGCGGCGGTTCTGGAAGACTTCGATAATCAGCTTCGTATGGGTGTGCGCAAGGACTGGCCATTGCTGACAGACATTCTGGATAAAGCCCTTGCCTCTTTGCCCCTCCGGGAAACAACTGCTATCCAAAACCGGTGGATCTCCCTTGAGTATGAAAAAAAAATGGCCTGGTACAACGTTCTGACGGTTACCGTCCCTTCCGTCCTTATTTTCCTGGTCATCATTGCAGTGGTGTTAATGGTCAACAGGAAATTAAAAAAAGAGGTTGTCAAACGGCAACAGACTGAAAATCTGTTATTAAAAAGCGAAGAACGCCTCCATTTTGCCCTGGACGTGGCCAACGCCCACCATTGGCAGATCGACATGCAGTCCCGAGAAATCACTTTTAGTTCATTACGGATCTTTGTTTCCGCAGGCTATTCAGAACAGGATGCACCGCTGACCCTGGATCACTATCTTTCTTTGGTTCACCCGGATGATATTGCAGTGATTGATGACGCATTTCAGCAAATTTTTGCAGGTGAAACGACCTTAAAAAATGATTACCGGCTGCGCCATAAACAATCCGGCTGGATATGGATCCATTCGGCAGGACAGGTCGTGGAATGGGATACCCAGGGACAGGCAGCCAAAATCGCAGGCCTGACCATGGATATGACAGAACGGTACAGCCTGCTTGAAAAAATTACCCAGTCCCAGGAGCAACTTCGAATCATTTCGGAACACACCCACGACTGGCAGTCCTGGCGGGACCTTAACGGGAAACTGGTCTGGGTGAACCAGGCCGTTGAAAAGGTGACGGGCTATACTGTGACCGAATGTATGGATATGGATGACTATCCCTTTCAGATATTTGATAAACGCGACTGGGATGTTTATAAAAATATCACAGACGCGGCGATTAGGGGAGAAAGCCGTCAAGAGGCACAGATTCGTGTCCGCCGGAAAGACGGCAGCCAGGTATGGATTTCTTCAGCCTATGAAGCGGTCCTGGATAAAAACAGTCGGATCATAGGACTTGCCGGTGCAGCCAAGGATATTACAAAACAAATCAAGGCGGAACAGAGTCTTCGCCTATTATCCAAAGTGTTTGAAGACAGTTCCGACCCGATTTTAATCACGGATCTTTCCGGAAACATCATGGCTCTGAATGAAGCCACGATTGAGGCTTACGGATATTCCAGGGAAGAACTTCTCGGTAAATATATCGGAATATTTGCCTCGAAAGAAGCGAATATCACGCACCAGGCCCTTTACCAACGCTGTATCAAGGGCGAAGTATTAAAAAACATCGAAGGCAGCCGCGTCAGAAAGGACGGAACCGTCATTCCCCATCTGTTTACCTATTCCCTGTTAAAGGATGACAAAGGCAAACATTTAGGCATTGCCTCCATTGCCAAGGATATTACCTGGATCAAAAAGGCGGAAAAAAAACTTGAAGACTACCGCAGTCACCTGGAAGACCTGGTAAAAGAACGCACACTTGACCTGGAAGAGGCAAGGCAGGTGGCTGAAGAAGCCACGAGGGCAAAAAGTGATTTTCTGGCAAATATGAGCCATGAAATTCGCACCCCGCTCAACGCCATTATCGGCTTTGCGCATCTGGCACGCCAGACTGAACAAAATTCACATCGGCATGATTACATCCACAAAATTCAAAACGGATCCAAGGCCCTTTTAGGTGTTATCAACGACATCCTTGATTTCAGCAAGATTGAAGCGGGTAAACTGAGTATGGAAGCCATTGAATTCTTTCTGGAAAATCTTCTGGAGACGGTTACCAATCTTGTGGGAATCAAGGCCCAGGAAAAAGGGTTGGAGGTAATTTATAATATTGATCCGAACATTCCCCACAGTCTTATAGGTGACCCCATTCGGCTGGGCCAAATCCTTCTCAACCTGACCAATAATGCGGTGAAATTTACAAAAAGAGGGGAAATTGTTCTGGGCTGTACATTGCTTGAAAATGAAGCAGATGAGGCAAGGCTTGAGTTTTACGTCCAGGACACCGGTATCGGACTGACCAAAGCCCAGCAGGACAATTTATTTCAGGCCTTTTCCCAGGCAGAGACAGACACCTCACGTAAATATGGGGGCACAGGCCTGGGGCTGTTTATCAGCAAATCCCTGGTGGAAATGATGAACGGCCATATCCGCGTGGAAAGTGAATATGGCCGGGGCACCACTTTTATTTTTACGGTCAGGTTAAAACGTATTGGCTCACAGACGATAACGTCACGCTTTGCCGCAGCCGATAACCTAAAGAAAAAAATCCTGGTAGTGGACGATAATGACATCTCCCGCACGGCGCTGGAAAAACTGCTCAAGGGTATGTCTTTCAAGGTCATCCAGGCGGACAGTGCCCAAGCCGGTATCGCGAAGTTGGCGGTGGCCGGCAAACAGGGTGAGCCCTTTGACCTGGTTCTCATGGATTGGCAGATGCCGGGAATGAATGGACTGCAAGCCTCTGAGAAAATACAAACCGATTTGCAAGGAACGATCCCTTTGGTTCTCATGGTGTCGGCCTATGCCCAGGAGGAGTTAGTGCAACAGGCCAATCGACTGGGACTTAACGGCTATCTGACCAAACCGGTTTTTCCGTCTTTATTGTCCGATGCAATCATGGCGGCACTGGGAGAAAAAGTGCTGCCATGCGTCTTTGGGCATCAAAAAGAACAAATTCCCAGCGCAACAAAAATCAAGGGCGCAAAATTTCTGGTGGCCGAGGACAACGAGGTGAACCAGCAGGTGGTCAAAGGGATTCTGGAAAACAACGGCTTTGTAGTAGACCTTGCAGATAACGGTGTTCTGGCATTAAAAGCCGTACAGAAAACAAAATATGACGCCGTGCTCATGGATATAAACATGCCGGAAATGGACGGCTATACCGCCAGCCGGAAAATCAGACAACTGCCGGGATTTAAGAATCTGCCCATGATCGCCATGACGGCCAATGCCATGACCGGTGACAGAGAAAAGGCCCTGGCTGCGGGAATGAATGATCATATAACCAAACCCATTGATGTTAAGGAGTTACTCATTGCCTTAAGAACATGGGTAAAGCCTGCCAAAGAAAACGGCGGCCAGGAAAAAGAAGCCTTACCCAACAAAAAAATAGACACCGGCGCATTATTTGAAAATTTAGGGCCTCTGCCGGGTATTAACATCCAGACGGGGCTAGAGCGTCTAACCGGGGACACACGTTTGTACCGGAATCTTTTAAAAAGATTCGCCGGGAATCAGGCAGATACTGCAAATAAAATCCGGCAGGCCCTGATCACCAAGGATATGGAAACAGCGCAAAGACTTGTCCATACCATTAAAGGCGTTTCAGGCAATATCAGCGCAACCCTTGTTTTTGAATCAGCAACACATCTGGACGATGCACTCAGAAACAAAGACATCCAGACGGCCATGGCCATATTTCCTGATTTTTCAGCCTGTCTTTCAGAAGTTATTCAAGGAATTAATCGCCTTGAAACAGGTAGAGAAGGACAATCACAGAATGACCCGACTCCGGACCCTGAAGCACTCAAACCTCAACTCATAACACTTCAAAAAATGCTCGACGAAAACGCTCCCGAAGCCGTCAGCATTGTTAGGCAAATCAGGAATCATATTCCGGGAGATGCTATGAAAGGACTAATTGATCAACTTACCCGGGAAATTGGTGAATACGATTTTGATGAAGCCCAAAAGACACTTAAAAATCTTTGCCGGGAAATGGGACTTTATTGAAGTGGTTAGGACCGCAGATTAAATAATCTTAAACGAAAGACATGAAGAATGGCTATCTTCATGTCCTTCATGGTAAAAAAAGCAAGATAGGTAGGGTGGGCAAAAGCGCAGCGTTGCCCACCATTGTAGGCCTGAACGATAAATCAGATAGGTTTAAGTTTATGGATAACTGTTTTTACTCGGTAAACTTAATCAATTCCCGGCAAAAGGCATCGATCTTTTGGACCAAGGCCTGCTCATCCTCGCTGGTGGGTGCCCCCTGCCATTCGTAAGAACCGAGCAGATCCCAGCCGGACTTTTCAATTTTGGATTCAAAATCCCGCTGTGCCCCCCCGACCCATCCATAGGAGCCGTACCTGAAAACCTTTTTGTTACTAACCTTTTTGACAAGCAGCTCCTCAATCACATGGGACATGGGCGGAAAAACCTTGTACTCGTAAGTGGGCATGCCAAAAATAAGCCCGGCGGACTTCCAGGCGCTGGCCAGAATATAGCCGATGTCATCGCCCGGGGCCTGGTAAACATGCACCGGAATCTTGTGTTTTCTTATGGTCTCAACCACAAAGTTCAGCATGGATTTTGTACTGCCGTACATGCTGGACCAAACCAGAGTAACCTCTCGTTCTGCCGGCCCCTTGCTGTACTCTGCATAGCGTTTGTAATGGTCAATGATCACGCCGGGGTTCTCCCGCCAGATAATTCCGTGGGAGGGGCAGATGATCTTGATATCCAGTCCGGACAGTTTGGTCAGTCCCTTGAGTACAAAGCCGGAAAATGCGGAGACAATATTGGCGTAATAGCGCAACGCTTCATTTTCCAAAAAAATATGTTTTTCCTCGGAAAGCTGGTCGTCAAAAACGGTGTCATCCGACACTTTGCCGTAGGAGCCAAAAGCATCACAGGCAAACAGAATTTTTCGTTTTTTCTCATAGGTCATCATGGTTTCGGGCCAATGGATGTTGGGCGTTTCAAAAAACTGAAGCTCGTAGTCACCCACTTCCAGGGTCATGCCGTCCGTGATGGCCACGGCCCGGTCCGCCGGGACCCCGGCAAAGGCTTCTAGCAGGGGAACTGCCTTTTTAGTACAGTAAATCACGCCCTTGGTATTTTTTTTACAAAATTCCCGCAGCCAGCCGGCGTGATCCGGCTCCATGTGGTTCACCACGATGATATCAATGTCCTCCACAGCCAGGGAGACCCCTTCCATCTGTCCGGTAATGGCCTTGGGAAAGTCCATGATGTCCTGGGTCAGATCAATGAGTACATTTTTTTCACCCTTGATCAGATACGAATTTATGGAAATGCCGTGGGGAATCGGCCAGATCCCCTCAAAAAGGTAATTCTCGTCTTCGATGTTAACCGCAAGGCGGTAAATATCGCCTACTATTTTTTGAAATTTCATCCCGCAACTCTCCTTGCACCAGTTTGTTTTTTAAAAATATATTTAAAATGCCATGTTCAATTGGTAAAATCAATTTTCAGTTTCTAAAATACAATATTCCTTCTATTTGAACAAAATGCCCAACCCTACTTGTACAGTGCCTCTTTTGTGTCCCTGACAGAACCCCACGCACCAGGAGGGTTCACGACGATCCTTTACCGCCGGCAAGCATCAGGTAATGGGCGCCTTCTTTTTCCCTTCCCCGTTTCATGCACCCGTTGGCAAAAATCCGGCATTTTTCTTTAAATACATTTAAAGCGGCCTGTTCCTGATCCGAAGAGAGGACATTGGACTCAATCAAATCCAGGATGGACTGAATCCGGTATTTATCCTGGGAGTGGGAGGCGGACAGTTGATCCCCATGCCCCCCGGTTTTAACCGTTAAGGGGATATCAATCAAATACACAGGCGTGTCATGGGAAATACGCAACCACAGGTCGTAATCCTCGCATACCGGAAACGCCTCGTTAAACATGCCCTTTTGGTCAAAGAGTTGTTTTCTCATCATCACAGCCGAGGGGCTGACCAGGCAGAGCCTTAGAGAAGGTTCAAAGATCATGCCCGACGATTTTTTATGTTTTTTTTTGGGATTGACCCGTTTGCCCTTTCTGATCCAAATTTCCTCGGTCTGGCAGATCATTGCTCCGGGATTGGATTGAAAAAAGGCCGCCTGGCAGGAAAGTTTATTCTTTTCCCAGGCATCATCGGAGTCCAGCAGGGCAATGAAACTGCCTTGGCTCTCTTGAATCCCAAGGTTCCGTGCTGCACTCACCCCTTTGTTTTCCTGGACCAGGACCCGGATTTGATCTTTATACCCTGCCAGCAGTTCCTGGGTTGGGTCTGTTGACCCGTCATCCACCACAATGATTTCCCTGTGCCGGTAGTCCTGGGCAAGGGCTGAATCAATAGCCCTTTTCAGGGTCCATGCCCGGTTGAATGTGGGAATAATGACACTGACCGTATCTTTTTTTTGCTCTGTCATGGTTAAAAAGGGTAACCATCAAAAGACAAGTGACAAGAATCAAAAAATAACAAACTAAACGTTATTCGAACCTGATTAAAAAAAACGATAAAAAAAGTTGTAAATAGATTTTTTTTTTGATAGAGCATGATAGATTTTAATAAATAAACCATGGTTGACAATGGAGAAGTTTGACAAGCACGACTATATATATTAACTACATGCCCAATTTTAATCCGGTTATAAACCGAGGATGAGGAAATTATGGCAAAAGGAAAATCCGTCACACACGTTATTAACAGAGACTGGTGCAAGGGGTGCGGTATTTGCGTTCACTTCTGCCCCAAACAGGTTCTGGAACTGGACAGCGATGAAAAAGCTGTGGCAGCCCGCCCCGAAGACTGCATTGCATGCAAGCTTTGCGAAATTCGGTGCCCTGATCTGGCAATTGAAATTCAAATTGAAAAAGAAGGGGAATAAATAATGACTAAGAATATCCAATTTATTCCAGGAAGCGATGCTTGCATTGAAGGCGCCCTTTATGCTGGGTGTGACTTTTTTGCAGGTTATCCAATCACTCCGTCCTCGGAAGTTGCAGAAGGTTTGGCTGCTGAGCTTCCCAAAAGAGGCGGCAAGTTTATCCAGATGGAAGACGAAATCGCCTCCATGGCCTGTGTCATCGGCGCAGCCCTTGCCGGAAAAAAGGTTATGACAGCAACCTCCGGCCCGGGTTTCTCCTTGAAGCAGGAAGGTATCGGATACGCCTGTATGACCGAAACCCCCTGTGTAATCGCAAATATCCAGAGAGGCGGGCCATCCACAGGTAACCCCACCCATGTAGCCCAGGGTGACACGATGCAGGCCAGATGGGGATCCCATGGCGACCATAGCATTATTGCCATGACAGCTTCCAACCTCCAGGATATATTTAAAATTACGGTTGAAGCGTTTAATCTCGCTGAACAATACAGAACGCCTGTTATTCTTATGTTTGATGAGGCCACCCAGCACTTGAGAGAAAAAGTGATCATTCCCGAACCCGGCGAGATCGAAGTTATCGATAGAATCAGAACCAAGATTCCCGTAGGTGAACAATACTATCCCTATCGTACCGATGAAAACGGCCAGCGTCCCATGTCCGATTTTGGTGCAGGCCATCGTTTCCACGTGACCGGCCTTCATCATAACCTTTTGGGATTTCCCGACGTCAGTCCTGAAAATGTCAACGCCCTGATCCACCATCTGGTAGAAAAAATAGACAATAAAGCCAACGAGCTTGCCAGGTACAAAGAATACTACATGGATGATGCCGACTATGTCATCGTTGCCTATGGCACGACAACCAGATCCGCCATCCAGGCTGCCGAAGACTATCGGAATCAGTTAGGCGTCAAGGTCGGCGTTTTAGAACTTCAGACCGTATGGCCCTTTGCAGATGACATTGTCAGGGAAAAATGTGCTAATACCAAGGCTGTGATTGTGGCTGAAATGAATATGGGCCAGATTGTAAACGAAGTAAGACGTGTTGTGACTCAACCTGAAAAGGTTTTCTTTTCTAACCGGGTTGACAACCAAATCATCAAGCCGGGTGACATTAAAGCTGCATTGAAAATGATCACAGGAAAGGGGGTATAGCATGAGCGATACACAAATTGATATTAAGAAATATTTGCGGACTCAATTTTTCCCCCAGATGTGGTGTCCGGGATGTGGACACGGCACTGTCATGGGCGCACTGCTCAGGGCGATCGGTGATCTGGGATTAGACAACGACGATGTTTCCGTGATCTCAGGTATCGGGTGTTCTTCGAGAATATCCGGGTATCTGGATTTCAACACGGCGCATACCATGCACGGCAGAGCCCTTCCCACTGCCACAGGCGTTAAGCTTGCCAACCCCAACCTGAAAGTTATTGTCCCCTTTGGCGACGGCGACTCCACAGCCATCGGCGGCAACCACTTGATCCATGCCTGCAGAAGAAATATCGATATTACGGCCATCGTCATGAACAACCGGATCTACGGCATGACCGGCGGACAGTATTCACCCATGTCCGGTCCGGGCGTAAAAGCAAGTACAGCCCCCTATGGTGTTCCCGATCGTGCCTTTGATCTGATGGAACTGGTCAAAGGCGCAGGTGCCACTTTTGTGGCAAGAACTACCGTTTACCATGCCAAAGAAGCCCAGAATACAATCAAAAAAGCCATTGAACACAAAGGTTTTTCAGTGGTTGAAATTCTGTCCCAGTGCCCCACCCAGTTCGGAAGAAAAAACAAAACAGGTGAGGCACCCCAGATGATGGAATGGTATAAGGACAATACCGTACCCATGGGCTCCAAAAAACTGGAAGAGAATCCGGATCTGATTCAACGCGGCATTTTTGTTGATGAACAAGTACCCGAATACTGTGAAGTTTACCAAGCAAACGTCATTGACAAGGTAATGAAGAAAGGATAGGCATAATGGAATCAACAGGAATTGTTTTTACAGCTTCTGGCGGACAAGGGGTCATCACTACGGCCATTATCCTTGCCAGAGCAGCTACAATCTTTGAGGGCAAGAATGCAATTCAGTCCCAGAGCTATGGAGCTGCTGCCCGTGGCGGCGCTACCCGTGCTGACATTTTAATTTCAGAAGGCAATCTTTATTACCCCAAGGTTGAAAAGGCTGACATTTTTGTCGCCCTGATGCAGGAAGGCTATGATAAATATGCCTCCGTGATTAAACCAGGCGGCCTCATGATCGTCGACCCGAAGTATATTACACCTACGAATATGGATGCCAAAATCGTAGAGTTGCCCATGTATGACACAGTTGTTAAAGAAATCGGAAAACCGATTGTTTACAGTGTCTGTGTAGTTGGGGCTCTGATCGGTCTGACAGGCATTTGTAAACCCGAATCAGCTATAAGTGTTATCGAAGTTGCCATGCCCCCAGCTTTCTTTGACTTGAACAAGAAGGCTCTTGAAGTTGGCATAGCTCTGGGAAAAGCTGCTGCTTAAAATTAGGTCGATATATTAAACCGAAGTTAAGCAAACTCTATTAGAGATTAGAGAAAAGGCCGATCCACTTAATAGGTGAGATCGGCCTTTTTTTATGCCACGGTATGTTAGGCGCCCGGAAAAAAATCACCCTCCAATACTTGCTTAATTCTGTCTATGATCTTAATACACTCATCGTTTAATGCCTGAACCTGAACAATGAAATCGGCGCTTGTAGCATTCCCGGCACCGCTCTCTGATTCGAGTTGCTCTGTTAGCGTAACGGCCTTATGCGCTGCCAAATATTTCAGCATACCCTTCAAATGATGTGCATCATTTTCTAATTCATCATACTCATTTTTTTCAATACAAGTAGTTATCTTTGCTATAAGAGGTGAATAGGTGGATTCGAAGGCCTGCAGGCATTTGTATAGAAGAGATTTTTTGCCTGTCATAATCCGTTTTAGTTCCTGAACGTCTATGGCGTCTTCTAAATCCCAGCTGGCTTCAGATTTTGCATCAGCTTTCCCACCGGATATTACATCAGAACATCTCTTTCGGATAACTTTTTGAACTGTTTTGTTTAACGCTTCTGGACTAAGGGGTTTTGTCAAAAATTCATCCATACCGCTATTTAAAAAAAGAGTATTGTCCTCCTGTGTGGTATGGGCCGTTAGGGCAATGATCGGTGTTCGTGACAGATCCTTATCCTTTTCAATGGCTCTGATTGCAAGGGCGGCATCAATGCCGTTCATTTCCGGCATATCCCCATCCATTAAAATAAGGTCAAAACGATGGGAGCAAAACATCTTTACCGCCTCTTTGCCGTTTTCTACAATTTCAACCTGGCCTAAATTTAACATTTTAATCAGCCCTGTGACAACCACCTGATTCATTTTGTCATCTTCAGCCAGTAAAATATAATACCCACCGGGAAACACTTTTTTATCATTCATAGTTCTGCCTGATGATTCAATTTTATAAGAAAGTCTGTCTAATCTACACAGATTTTTCAACTTTTCTTGTGGATTGAGTCTGGGAGTCGATATACCAACTCAGCCCGCCGTAAGGACCGCAAAATAATCTTCAAGATCGCTCTTAAGTCTGGTATACTGCTCACCTATTTCCGGCAAAAGCTGCTCAAGACCCCCTATATCACCGGCTTTGCCCGCCTGTTCCATTTTCAAAGCGATTTTTTGAAAATCACCTGCCGCCACATAACCGGAGGCTCCCTTTATTTTATGGGCCTGGGCACCACCTTTTTGCGCCTGGCCCTGTTTGATCAGTTCTGTAAGAATATCGAGTTGTCCCGGCATGTCATCAAGGAAGATACGGATTGTCGATGCGATGAGCTGTCTGTCTTCCATAAGGTTGGCCATCAACACCTCCGGATCGAAAGAACCCGGCTCATGTTCCTCCTTTTTTTCCTGATCCACGTTGGACCGTTCCTGGTTAAGGGACTGGATTCGATTGAGCCACTTTTCAATCTTTTCAGCCAGGAGAATCGGATCGACCGGTTTGCTGATATAATCATTCATGCCTGCATTCAGGCATTTTTCCCGGTCACCGGCCATGGCATTGGCCGTCATGGCGATCACCGGGATATCCGGGTGAATGACTTTGGATGCCTTATTGCGGATCATCCGGGTGGCCTCAAGTCCGTCCAGTTCGGGCATCTGCAAATCCATCAACACCAGGTCATATGGAATTTTTTCAAGGGAGCGAACCGCCTCAAGACCGTTTGCCACGGCATCCACATAATAACCGAACTTTTTCAGAATGCCCTTTGCGACGATCTGGTTTGTAATGTTGTCTTCTGCCAGAAGAATTCTCACATGGGGCTGCTTAATTTCACCAACTAAATCCCGGATCCGGCCATGTTCTTCTTTGACGCTCGGTTCACCTGAAAGAACGGTTGCCAGGGTATCTCCAAGTTCCGAGTAACGCACCGGTTTAGTGAGATATGCTGAAAAAACACCAGAGTCGAAATGACGCAGATCATCAGCATGCCGGCCTATGGATAACATCATCACCAGTTTAATGACTGCCCCAAACGGCTCATTTTTAATGGCCTTGCCAAGCGCGTTCCCGGTCATGCCGGGCATCTGCATATCCAGTATTGCAAGGTCATAAAACATACGTTCCCGGGCTGTACGCCGTATTTTTTCCAAGGCGGTTTTACCATCTGCCGCTTCAGACACGTCTGCCCCCATACATGCCAATTGTCTCATTAATATTTCCCGGTTACTTCGGTTATCATCAACAATTAAAATACGGACATTTTTCAGTCGATCCGGCATGTTTTTTTTACGATGGCCGATTTCAGATACGGGCTGCTTTTTAAATTGGGCCGTAAACCAGAACAGGCTGCCGGAGTGCGGGCCGCCCAATGAGAGGCTTTCCGATTTGCTGAATTCGGGAACCGGTGAAATAACGCCGATATCTCCGCCCATCAATTGGGCCAATTCTTTGGATATGGCAAGTCCCAGTCCTGTGCCGCCGTATTTACGTGTAATGGAAGCATCCACCTGGATAAACTGTTCAAACAAACGATCCTGCTTGTCCGCAGCTATACCCACACCGGTATCTTTTACGGAAAAGTAAATGAGGGCCTCTTCTTTGGTTTCATGCTTGATGTACGCCTGTATCACCACCTCACCGGCATTGGTAAACTTAATGGCATTATCGGTCAAATTGGTCAAAATTTGACGAAGGCGCCCCGGATCTCCCTGAAGCAGTTCCGGTACATCGGGCGAAACCCCACATATCAACTCCAGACCTTTTTCATCGGCTTTGAGAGCCATCATCTGGGCAAAATCATCCAGAAAGGCAGGCAATTCAAAATCCAGAACTTCCATATCCACTTTGCCTGCCTCAATTTTTGAAAAATCAAGGATATCGTTGATCAAGGTTAAAAGAGCATCCGCACTGGCCTTCACATTGCTGGTGAAAAGATGTTGTTCATCCGACAGATTCGTATCCAGCAGCAGACCTGTCATACCGATGATACCGTTCATAGGCGTCCGGATTTCATGGCTCATATTAGCCAGAAACTCGCTTTTTGCCCGGGTTGCCTTCTCTGCCTTGGTCGCCATCTGTGTTGCCAGTTCTGTCTGGTTTTTCAGATCTTCATTAACGGTCATTAATTTGTTTCTGGCTTTTTTAAGCGCCCTGTTGGCCTGCTCGGTTTCCATTAAAGAGTGCTGCAGCTTCTCCTGAGCCTGTTTGCGCTCTGTGATATCGGCATGGGTACCAAACATCATCAACGGCTTACCATCATGGGTTCTGGAGATCACCCGGCCTTTATCCTGCACCCAGATCCAGTGTCCGTTCTTGTGCTTCATTCTGCATTCAGCATCTAAAAATTCTAGTTCCCCTGAGAAATGCCGATTTAAAAAAATTTCTGTCTTTTTTAAATCATCCGGGTGCACCAGATGAACCCAGGTGTCAATGGAAACAGGCGACAGCTCCCCAAGGCTGTAACCGCAGATCCGGGCCCATCGTTCGTTAAATACTGTTTCTCCGGTCTGAACATTCCATTCCCAGGTTCCGACACCCGTTCCCCGAATAACGTTGGCCAGGCGTTCACGCTCTTTGGAAATCTGCATCTGTGCATTTACATAATCGGTCTGGTCGAACATATAGCCATGGACTTGAACAACAGTTCCGGTATCGTCACGCAGTAGACGGGTAAAATCATAAAACCACCGATAGTCGCCGTTCTGGGTACGTAGCCTGTAGGTCTGCTCAAAATGCAACGTGCCGTCTTTAATATATCCGGCGATTTCAGTACCCGCCTGCTTCAGGTCATCAGGGTGTATCAGTTCCAAGTATCTAAAAGAGCAGTCCATCATCTGCTCCGGCGTGTACCCCAGGATCTGGGCGACATTTTTAGATACAAAAGTCACGGGCCAGTTACTTTCAGGGGACCAGGAAATGGTGATCACCGGTCCTGCCGCAAAAAGATCCCGCTCCTGTCGAAGAGCATCTTCAGCTTTCTGCTGCTCTGTGATATCCACAAAGGTTTCCAAGAAAGCCGGTTGCCCGTTGTAAGTAAAAGGTCGAGCGGTTTTAATAATCGGAATTTCATCGCCGGCTGTATTGAAAAGCATCCGCCGGCTGTTGTCCATCGCCTGGCCAAAGGCTTTAATCGTGCAGGCTCCTTTTTCTGTGGGGCAGATATATTGCGTCCATTCATGGCCGACGATACTATCCCGATCTGTACCGATGAGTTTTGCGGCTGTCGGATTAACGTAACGGATCACATAATCCGCTTGGCTGATGATGACCACGCCGGCATCCAGGTGTTCAAGAATTTCCCGCTGCCGGGATTCTGCTTCCATCAGGGATGCCTGGGTTCGGGTCAGTTCTTTAAAACTGTCATCCGCCATTGCTGCGATGGCTTGAAATTCATGAAAGGTATAATCAGCCGCGTTGACATCATTGTCTGCAATAGCGTCCTGGAGCATAGAAAGCTCTTTATCAACGCTTGCCGTTAAACGGCGAGAGGCCATCCTTAAAAAGAAAATCACGCTTAATGTCAGGCTGAAAATGATTAAAAGTTCCACAATAAATTTGTTGCGCAGCTGTCTTCCAAAGGACTGAATGTTTTTTTCAACATCATCCAGGTACAGCCCGCTGCCAATCACCCAGCCCCAATCATTGATTTTCCGTACAAACGAAATTTTCGGCACCACACGCCCAAGACTGGGCTTGTTCCATTTATATTGAATAAATCCGCCATCGGCTTTACCGGCTGCGTCAATCAAGGTCTGCGTGATTTTTATACCGTTGGGATCAGTGGTGTCCCGGAGGTCGTTACCGACCAGTTCCGGCTGGACCCGGTTAAGCAGTAAAATCCCCTTATCAGTGACAACAAAAAGGTACCCTTCTCCATGGGAATAAACGTAGGATTTCAGACCTTTAATTATTTGTTTTTTAATATCTTCGATTGAGGCACCTTTTTGGCCCAGACGGTGACGCTCATAGTTGATATAATCCATGGCCCGATTGACCATGGTTCGGATCAGATCTTTTCTTTCATTAAAAATGATATCACGTATCTGCGCCACCTCATTTTTAGCAGTAAACCAGGCTTGAACAGCCAGCCCTGTAATCAAAACAACGCTCAGAAGAATAAGCGCCTGGCGCAAATTGCTGCGAAAGACCTCAGGCATAGACCGGGAGACAGAGATATCTGTCTTTGAAAACAGCCTGATCAGGCTGTACCCAGCCAATGCCAAAAGCAGCATACCCAGCCCGCCAGCAATGGCAGCAGGCCATATTTTTGAATCCGGCCGATTGCGAATTTCCGCCTCCTGTGGCAACAGATCCGGATTTAAACCATGGGAACGAAGCTTGTCCCACAAAAAGATCGGGGAATTGGGACTGTCTGTGATCACAGGGGGAATAATTTTTTTCTGCAGTATATGACGGGCAAGTTCTCCGGCTGTTTGTCCCTGGTCCCGGGAACTGGCCAGCATGCCGCCGACAATACCGTGGTCCAGGTAAAAATCCCACATACCGTATACCGGAGCAAGCGTGGCGCGGTCGACCAGCTCTGCCGCTGCCTCATGGCTGTAGTACACACCATCTTTATCCCGGTTGAAAAGTACCAGAAAAACAGCATCGTCAGGAGAAACCGCTGACAGATTTTGCTGCAGTTCAACCGTGGACAGACCGCGAAGCCAAACCAGCCTAAATCCAAAATTTTTAGCCATAAAAGCTGTTTCCACCTCTTTTCCAACGGCTGCGCCGGTGGGGGTCGTACCGATAATAAGGTAAAGCGTTTCCGCTTTTGGTTGAAGCAGGCGAATCAATTGGAGGGTCCGGACAGGATCGGTTTTTTCCACCACCCCGGTGATACGGTTTTCAAATTCGTCAAGGAGCGTTGACTGGAAGTTGTTGATGCCGCAGAAAACGATCGGAACGCCAGGAAACAGACTCTTCTTGTAACGATGAAGAAAAGTGACGGCATTGTTATCGGACAGAATCAGCAAATCAATGGGAAGGATTTTGTATTTCCAGTTCAGATATTCAAGGATGTAAGAGCCTGCCGCTTCCAGCGGCTGTCGCTTGCTGTCCAGATACTCGCTGAAAATTTCAACGGGAGCGCCTTCCAGTGCCGTTCTAATACCTGTTTCGATATTGTCGGTCCAGGAAAAGCCTTTGTGGTAAGAATGCAGTATTAATATCCGTTTTGCGGCGGGGGGCAACCCTGTGCCCATATCAGAGGCTGTGGCAACCCCGATAAAAACGGCTGAAATGGTTGAAAACAAAACACAACCGGCAATCAAAAATCCGTAAAAAAAGTGAGCCAAACGGAGTTGCATGCGATATCTTATGCAAAAAACTGATTTAAATGTCATTACCGGTTTTCCCAAAAGCCTAGGACAATTTGAATTTAGCCATTAATTCATTAAGTCTGGCCGCCAATCCTGACAACTCCTCGGCCGTAAATTTAACATTGATGCTGCGGTTTGAAATTTCACTTGAAGCAAGACTGACGCGAGATATATTCTCAGCCACCTCATCCGCAGCCGTGGCACACTGTCCGACATTTTCAGTCACCTCGGAAATACTAAAGGAGGCCTGGGAGACATTCTGGGCAATCTCTGCCGTGGCCTGGGATTGCTGTTCCACAGCTTCCACAATGGCGGCTACGCTCTCATTAACCGCATTAATTACACGGATAATCTCTTCAATACCTTGTGTGGTCTTCTGGGTGGAGCCCTGCATCCGCTCAATTTTCATCCGAATCTCAGTGGTCGCCTCTGCCGTCTGATTGGCCAGCACTTTAATTTCATTGGCCACCACGGCAAATCCCTTACCCGCTTCCCCGGCCCGGGCCGCTTCAATGGTGGCATTTAAGGCTAAAAGATTGGTTTGCTCGGAGATATCAGTGATGGTTTCAGTAACTTTCCCGATTTCGAGGGCAGCCGATCCCAGTTGCGCCACATTTTCAGACACCTGCCCCGCCTGGGATACGGCGGTCTCGGTCACTTGCCTGGACTGTTCCGTATTTGTTACTATTTCATTGATGGTGGCCGTCATCTCCTCGGCTGCGGCTGAAACAGAATTAACATTGCCGGCGGTTTCCTCGATGGAAGCCCTGACACTGGCCATGCTTGCACTCATTTGTTCGGCGGCTGCGGCCACGGATACAGCCAGTTCGGAGGCGTCCGATGAATCAACAGACATGCTTTGGGATGCATCATTCAACTGTTCCGAGGAACCGGCCAGCGTTTCCACCCCTTGACTGATGTCCGCGATCATTCCCCGCAGGTTCCTGATCATGGTATTCATGGCCCTGGCTAATTTCCCTGTCTCATCCTCGCACTCAATATCGATGTCACGGCTCAAGTCCCCGTTGGCCATGACATTTGCAAAATCCACCCCCTGTTTTAATCGACCGGTGATGGACCGGGACACCAGGAAAAACATCACAGCGGCCAAAAGAGTACCGGCAACGATAAGTGCAGCAGCTTTCAAAACCCTATATCGAAGTTGTGCATCTGCCTCATCCAGAGACTGAATGACTTCAAAGGCGCCATGGATTTCCCCGGCTTTCCAGTTTTCAATGGGGCCGCCTGTGGGATCTTTTCCATCGTTACGCCCCCAAAGGGTTTTAGACTGCTTTGGATCCCCGTGGCATACCAGGCAGGTCTCAGACAGACGGATCGGCAAAAAATACCGGACGGAATTGGTATGTGTATCCACCACATAATATTCATCCAACTGCTCTTTTTTCATCTTTTCAAGGGCCGGCCCTTCGATTTTATACGATTGGCCAAAATCAGGTTCGTTTTGGGGATTTCGGGGACTGAACTTCGGGACCCGGAAGGTATAACCGCCCTGTTCTGCCTTGCGCATGGCCGCTTTCCAGGCGGAAACCACAGGCACAGTTGCCAAAAGTTTATCTGTCTGGCCTGAACGGGCGTAGGAAAGAATATCTTCTAAAGGAAAAAGACCTAAATTCCATTTCTCCTCCATTTCCTGGCGCACGGATTCACTGATCAGACAAATGGCCCTTGCTTTTTCTGCATACGAATTAATGGTCTCAACTTTACCGGAGCGAACATAAAAAAAGAGCAGGACACCGACTAAAAGAATTGTTGTACCAATACCCACAGCCATAAATTTAATAAAAATTGGCAGGTCCAAAATCTTTTTCATTTTTCCCCCGAATTTTAAAGAAATAACGTAAATGATAATTACGTATCGTCCCAGAGTTGGGAAGATATGATTTTCATGTAATTTTTTAAATTTAGCAAATTTATAACGTCAGCTCAATACGAAATTTACGAAACAAAAATTCTCAATTGCCCCCGGGACGAATTTATAAACTGCTATGCAGAAGGGATTCAAAAGAGGCGTAGTAAGCGCCGAGATATAAAAATGGGGGTTACCCTTCGGACGGGCTATGAGTTAGTTATGAGCTGATAGTCGACAGCCCATAGAAAAAGGCCGATCCACCCGCTGGATAAGATCGGCCTTGTTTATGCTATAACAAAAAAACTAACTTACTCGTCTGCCTGCTTAATAACAACCAGCAGATCCTTTGCCTCAACCTGTGTTCCCACGGATGTGGCGATTCGTTCCACAACACCGGGGACATCGGAAACGACATTGGTCTGCATTTTCATTGCTTCGATGGTTACCAGAACATCACCACGTTCGATTTCCTGACCTTCTGAAACGCAAACGGCAGAGATCAGACCCGGCATGGGTGATCCAACGTCACCCAGATTTGCCGGGTTGGCTTTTTCGCGTGGTGCTCTTTCCGGTACTTTGGAGCGATCAGGCACTTTAACAATCCGGGATTGGCCGTTAAGTTCAAAATAGACCTCTCTATTTCCTTCTTCATCAGCCTTTCCCTTGGCCATGAAACGAATAATAAGGGTTTTTCCGGATGCGATATCAACGAATAGCTCCTCTTCCCGTTTCATTCCATAGAAAAAATTTAAGGTTGGCAGAACACTTACATTTCCATAGGTCCTACGATGTTTCATGTAATCAACAAATACGTCCGGGTACATAAAATAGGAAGCAAGTTCGCAGTCGGAAATTTTTCTCTCTACCAGCTTTTCGGCTTGGGCACGCTCCTGGTCCATGTCAACAGGCTCAAGCAGTTGTCCCGGACGAACCGTAATGGGTTCTTCGCCTTTCAATATCTTTTTCTGCAACGCCTTTGGAAATCCTCCGGGAGGCTGCCCCATCATGCCTTTAAAAAAGGTAACAACGGATTCAGGAAAAGAGATTTCTTTTTCCGGATTCAGAACATCTTCTTTGGTGATACCGCTGGTAATCATGGACAAAGCCATGTCTCCAACCACTTTGGAACTTGGCGTCACTTTTACAATATCGCCAAACATGTCATTTACATCTCTATACACCTTTGCCACTTCAGGCCATCTCTCTTCAATGCCCAGAGCTCTGGCCTGCTGGCGCAGATTGGTATATTGCCCACCCGGCATTTCATGCAGATACACCTCAGAAGTTCCGCTGTGAAATTCACTTTCAAAACCAATGTACATCTGCCTTACTTTTTCCCAGTAGTTGGAAACCAAAGCCAGAGACTCCGGATTCAGGCCGGTATCCCGCGGCGTATTTTTAAGCGCGGCGGCAATGGAACCTAAATTGGGATGTGAGGTCAACCCGCTCATGGAATCAACGGCACAATCAACGGCATCAACACCTGCATCTGCTGCTGCAAGCAGTGTCGCCGCAGCAATGCCGCTGGTATCGTGGCTGTGAAGGTGAATGGGCAGACCCACTTCATTCTTCAAGGCTTCGACGAGCACTTTTGCGGCAGCCGGCTTTAACAATCCTGCCATATCCTTAATCGCCAGGATATGGGCACCGGCTTTTTCCAGCTCTTTTGCCATATCAACATAGTATTTCAGGCTATACTTGGTTCTGTTGGGGTCAAGAATATCACCGGTATAACAGATGGACGCTTCACAGATTTTATTGTTTTCCAACACCGCATCCATGGCCAGTCGCATGTTTTCAACCCAGTTAAGGGAATCAAAAACACGAAAAAGATCCATACCGTTTTCAGCCGCCTGTTTAACAAAGTAGGTAATAACATTGTCCGGATAATTGGTATATCCAACCCCGTTGGACGCTCTGAGCAACATCTGCGTCAAAAGATTGGGCATACGTTCACGCAGCCCTTGAAGCCTTTCCCAGGGGCACTCTTTGGAGAACCGCATGGCCACATCAAAGGTTGCCCCACCCCAGCACTCTACTGAAAACAGGTCAGGCAACAGAGCGGCATAGGCTGGTGCAATGTTCAGAAGATCAAAACTTCTCACCCGGGTCGCAAGAAGGGATTGATGGGCATCACGCATGGTCTTATCCGTGATCAGCAGTTTGTCCTGGGCTTTCATCCAATCTGCAACGGCCTGGGGACCTTCTTTGTCCAGCAATTGTTTGAGTCCCGGCTGGGCCTGCTGGGCAGTAAATTTAGGTATGGAAGGTTGGTGCACATGTGCTGCCGGAACGGGTCTGTTTTTAACGTCTTCATTCCCGTTGATAATTACATCACCAAGGAATGAAAGAAGCCGGGTTGCCCGGTCGCGTCTCTTGCTAAAAGTGAAAAGCTCTTTTGTCTCATCGATAAACTTAGTGGTATATTCGGCATTTACAAAGGTTGGATGGCGAATCAGGCTTTCCAGAAACTGCAGGTTTGTGGCAACGCCTAAGATTCTAAATTCCGTTAAGGCACGATGCATTTTCAAACGTGCTTCTTCTTCATTTCCGCCCCACGCGGTTACTTTTGTCAACAGGGAATCAAAATGGCGGGTAACGATGGCCCCGGAATAAGCGGTTCCGGCATCCAGACGAATGCCGAATCCGGCTGCTGCCCGATAGGCTGTAATTCTTCCATAATCGGGGATAAAGTTGTTTTCCGGATCTTCCGTGGTGATACGGCATTGGATGGCATGGCCTTTGAGTCGGACATTCTCCTGGGTGGGGATAAGGCTTCCAGGATCCCCAATCAGCATGCCCTGGGCAATTTTTAATTGTGCCTTGACAATGTCAACCCCGGTGACTTCCTCTGTTACCGTATGCTCTACCTGGATTCTTGGG
The DNA here is from genome assembly GCF_004319545.1 of Desulfobacter hydrogenophilus. Lineage (NCBI taxonomy): Bacteria > Pseudomonadati > Thermodesulfobacteriota > Desulfobacteria > Desulfobacterales > Desulfobacteraceae > Desulfobacter > Desulfobacter hydrogenophilus. Next base: position 1,470,997 of record NZ_CP036313.1, read on the forward strand.
TTGACTTCCATGAAGTAGAACTTTTCAGTGTCCATATCCATTAAGAACTCAACGGTTCCGGCACTTTCATATGCTACGGTTTTGGCAATGGCCAGACCTGCATTGCACAACTCCTGGCGTTTTTCATCGGAAAGAAAGCTAGCCGGTGCCCTTTCAACAACCTTTTGATTTCTTCTTTGAACAGAACAGTCACGTTCGAACAGATGAATGAGATTGCCATGGGAATCCCCAAGCACCTGAACCTCAAGATGTCTGGCCTTTCTGACAAGTTTTTCAAAATAAACTTCATCACTGCCGAAAGCTGCGCTGGATTCCTTACGAGCGGAATCAACCTGGATTAAAACCTCATCGCTGCTTTCCACGGCCCGCATGCCTCTGCCACCACCGCCCCAGCTGGCTTTCAACATAATCGGATAGCCGATCTCTTCTGCGATCTCAATGATCTTTTCATCATCATAAGGTAGTGGACCGCTGGCCGGAACAACAGGAGCTCCCGCCTCTATAGCCACCTTGCGGGCAGACACCTTGTTTCCAAGTTTGCGCATGACATCCGGGGAGGGCCCGACAAATATAATACCGGCTTCGGCACACGCCTCAGCAAACTCCGGCTTTTCTGCAAGAAATCCGTATCCGGGGTGGATGGCATCTACATTTTTTTCTTTTGCAAGTTGAACAATGCCTTCAATATCCAGATAGGCTTCAATGGGGCCTTTTCCTTCCCCGATTAAATAACTTTCCCCGGTCTTAAACCGATGAAGTGCAAACCTGTCCTCCTGGGCGTAGATGCCAATCGTGTCTATCCCAAGCTCATGTGCAGCACGTGTTACACGGATCGCTATCTCACTACGGTTGGCAATCAAGAGACGCTTGATTTTTTTTCCCATAACATCCATTTTACATATCCTTGTTTTAGATGATAATGCTCCTTCAATCTGTTTGCAGCATCGGCAACAGATTCTTCAATTCCCAAACAAAATCGGTAAGAGTTCCTTCCACTACCTTACTACGTCAGTTATGGCGTATTTTAAATCAATCAATGGTTTGGAGAACCGTCCCTAATTATCTTTTTCTATGAAAAAGGTTAAAATTCCATAAAAAAGATTAAAAAATCTAATAAAATAGGAAACGCTTGTCAATCTATATTTTAGGAAACACTTATCAATTTATTTTTTTTGCGTCGAGGCTTGAGGACCTGTCAATAAAGGCTCGGTGAATCATTCATTTAAGACGATTGGGAAGAACGCGATGGTTATTTTATTCTCATTTCGATTCAACCTCTGTTTTCCAGGTAAGCGTTTTCTATTGACCCAGCCACTTAATCAGAGACCTAATTTATGGTTATTTATTTAAGCGACCTTTACTTGTGGAAAATTTATGATTGACCGGATTTATCTGTCCATATTAAACGAAATTGACCAAAAGAAAACTTTGACAGCGGCAGCCCAAGCCCTTTGCCTGACCCAACCGGCCCTGACCCACAGAAGTATCGGCCCCCGGCTCTGGCAAAAAGACGGCCATGGGCTGATCCGATCTCTCAACAGCTCGGCTTAACCCACAATAACCCATGAAAAGAACTTAACAACTTATTGGGACTTTCATATAAAAATCTGATATAAAATTGCGACATGTTTTTATGGAATAAATAATTTTTCCAAGTTCATTGGGAAAATTGGTATGCCGTAACAGCCTGTCGAATTAAAATTTACCAGGAGGCATAGGAACCCAAGTTGAACATACCCAAAAAAGCTATTCTCCAGAAGGGACAGGGCAGAACTCGAAAACTGGCCAAGCTTAAATATATTTACGAGCGGGAATCCCGCTATTTTGCCCAGGTGGCTGAAAGCGTCAAGACTCTGGCATTAAAAGAGATCCAGGATCTTGGTGGGAAAAATACCCAGCGCGTGTTCCGGGGCATCTGGTTTGAAGCGGATAAATCCACATTTTATAAAATAGTTTATCTTTCCCGCCTGGTGTCACGGGTGCTTGTGCCCCTGGTCGAGTTTGAATGCAAGGACAAGGATGAATTGTACAAGGGTGCCAAAACAATCCGATGGGAAGAATTTTTAACCCCCAAAAAAACCTTTTCCATCGCGTCCAACGTGTCTGAATCACAGATTAACCATTCTAATTTTGCAGGATTGAGGGTCAAGGACGCCATTGCCGATTATTTCAGGGACAGGACCAACCGCCGGCCTTCAGTAAATACCCTGGCACCCTGGATCATGATCAATGTTCACGTACATAAAGACCGGGCCACCATTTCCATTGACGCAGGTTCAGGGCCTTTGCACAAGCGCGGATACAGGGAAGCCAGGGTTTCGGCCCCCATGCAGGAAACCGTGGCCGCAGCCATTATTGCCCTGAGCGGATGGCATGGAGAACAACCGTTGCTGGATCCCATGTGCGGATCCGGGACCCTGCTGTGCGAAGCCCTGATGCATTACAGCCGGATTCCGGCCCAGGTTTTTCGTGAACAGTTTGGATTTGAGCGTCTGCCCGATTTTAATGCCCAGGAATGGAAAGCGGTGAAAACGGCGGCAGACGAAGCCATCCGGCCATTACCCAGGGGGCTTATCCGGGGAAGCGATATAGACGAATCTGCTGTTGAGGCAACACGAACTAACCTGATGGGGCTCCACCATGGCGGAGAAATTGACGTGGATCTATTAGATTTCAGACAGCTTGACCCGGTGGAAAACGCGGTCATTGTCACCAATCCCCCTTACGGCATCCGCATGGGCAAGGACCAGAACATGAAATTATTTTACAACAACCTTGGTCGATTTTTAAAGGAACAGTGCAAAAGCTCTACGGCCTATGTATATTTCGGCGATCCGGGATTTATCAAACATGTGCCCTTGGCTCCCTCATGGAAAAAAAACCTGGAAATCGGTGGGTTGGATGGAAAGCTTGTAAAATACCAGTTATACTGATTTTAAAAATGCAAATTAGGAAAGTGGAAAAACGCATGGGCATGGATTAAACCCGTCTTCCGGGGAAAAATCATGAAAACAGACAAAACAGGCGCTGATGAACCTTTCATAAAAATTTATCATGAGATCATGGCCTATAGGGTGGCGAATATTCTTCTGGTATCCAGCCCCTATGATGCTTTTATTATGGAAGAAGAGGGCCGACTTTCAGACCGTATTATCAATGAATATAAGGGGCTGAATCTGTCCAACCCCCCGAAACTGACCCTTGCGTTCTCAGTCACGGAAGCCTTTGAACAACTTGAACGCAAACATTTCGACCTGATCCTTGCCATGCCCGGACTGACGGGGATGGATGTCTACGCCTTTGGCAGACAGGTGAAAGAGCAATATCCACAGATCCCCTTTTATCCGATGTTCCACGACACCTGCGATATTAATCAGTATGAGAATGAAAACCACGAAGCCATTGTTGACCGGGCCTATATCTGGAGCGGAGATACCTACCTGCTGCTGGCCATTATAAAAAACTTTGAAGATGAAAAAAATGTGGCCTTTGATACGAAAAATGCAAAGACCCGGGTTATTATAATGGTAGAGGATTCCCCGTATCATTACTCTTCTTTGCTGCCGGTCTTGTACAAACACATCGTCATCCAGACCCAGTTGGTCATGGATGATTCCATTAATGAAGAGCAAAGAATTTTAAAAAAGAAGAGCCGACCTAAAATTCTGCTGGCCCACAACTATGACCAGGCCATGGCACTGTTTGAGCATTACAGGCCCTATGTACTCAGCATTTTCACGGATATGCGCTACGCCATTAACGGACAGGAAGATCCCCATGCCGGCTGCAAAATTTTAACCCGAATCAAATCAGAACTCCCGGACCTGCCCGTCCTGATTCTAAGTACTGAGGAAAAAAATAGAGAGATTGCAAAAGCCATAGATGCCCAGTTTATCAATAAAAAGTCAAACAACCTCCATGACCAAATCAAAAGCTTTTTTGTCACACATCTGGGATTCGGGGCTTTTGTGTTCCGCATGCCGGACAGCAGTGAAATCGCCCGGGCCTCCAATTTAAGGGAGGTTGAAAAGCTGCTGCCGGATATCCCCGACGCATCCTTACTCCACCATGCCAGGCGCAATGATTTTTCTCGATGGCTGCTTGTCCGCAACGAAGTCGATTTTGCCCTAAGCCTCAAGCCATATATCATTGATGATTTCTCCGACGCATCAGCAATCAGGCGGTTTCTCATTGAACGCATCCGCTCCCGGCGCAGAGACTCCCGCCAGGGGCTTGTCATTGAATTTGACCCGGAAAAATTTGACTCGGACACGGATTTCATGAAAATCGGAACCGGGTCCCTGGGCGGCAAGGCAAGGGGACTTGCGTTCATGTCCTATCAACTAGGCATAGACCCTGCTTTGGGCCAAAAGTTCCCGGATATTGATATAACCATCCCCCAGACCTTTGTCATTGCCACGGACGAATTCAACATTTTTGTGGAGGAAAACAAGCTGTTCCAGCTTTTAGAACAGGACACTGTGCCGGATGACATCCAGGTGGTAGAGCGTTTTCTTAAAGCGGAATTGCCCCGCCGGCTGAAAATGAATTTAAGGGCGTATATTCAAAATGTACATTACCCCATTGCCGTCAGATCTTCGTCCCTGTTTGAGGACTCCCATTACCAGCCCTTTGCGGGGCTTTATAAAACTTATATGCTGCCCAATACCGACACAAGCATTGAAAAACGCTTGGAGCACCTGAGTACGGCCGTAAAGCTGGTATATGCCTCAACCTATCTGAAAGCCCCGAGATCCTATGCCCGGTCCACCATGCACAGAACCCAGGACGAAGAGATGGCCGTGGTGCTCCAGGAGATCACCGGTACCCGGTACAAAAACTATTTTTACCCTTCTATCTCAGGAGTGGCCAAGTCCTATAATTTTTATCCCATTGCCCATCTTAAAGCGGAAGAGGGCATTTCCTACATTGCACTGGGGCTGGGAAAAATTGTCGTGGACGGCGGGAAAACCCTTCGGTTCTGCCCGAAGTATCCACAATTTTTACCCCAGTTTTCCATGATTGATGATATTATGGAAAACGCACAGAAATATTTTTACGCCCTGAAAATGGACGGATTACCGAACCTTGAAACATTTTTGGGCGTTGATGAAGATCCCTGTGTGACCCGACTGAACATTGCTGATGCCAAGGACCATCCAGCCGTCCAGATGCTTTGCTCCTCCTATAATTTACAGGATGACCGTATCCGGGACCGGTTTATTGACAAGGATTTTCCTGTGCTCACCTTTGCCAACATCCTGAAATACAACGGCTTTCCACTGGCAGATATCCTGGCCGAAGCCACAGCTTTAGGGGCTCGTTGGATGGGCACATCCGTTGAAGTGGAATTTGCCGTGGACCTGCCTGTTGAAGGTATCCGGTCAAGGCCGCGCTTCTCCCTGCTGCAGATCCGGCCCATGGGCCAATATAAACAAAACATCGAGGTAACAATTACACAAAAGGATCTTAAAAACGCATTCTGCTATTCCACCAATTCCCTTGGCAATGGTGAATACAAGGATATCCGGGATATCGTGTATGTGGATCCCAAAACCTTTGAACCGAATGAAATGGCTTTAGTGGCAGGGGAAATTAACAAAATTAATGCAATGTTCAACGATACCGGCACAAAATACATACTCATCGGACCGGGGCGTTGGGGGTCTTCAGACCCGTGGTTGGGCATTCCCGTGGTGTGGAACAATATTTCCAACGTAGGGGGCATGGTGGAGACTACAATTGAAAGCATCAAGGCGGATTTTTCACAGGGATCCCATTTTTTTCAGAACATCACCTCCCTGGGCATTCCTTATATAACCGTACAGGACAACGCTAACGATTTTATTGATTATAATTTTTTCCATAGCCTGGAACCTGCCACGACCACCCGGCACTTAAAACACATCCGGTTTGACGAGCCCGTAAGAATCCTCGTAGACGGAACAACCTCCCAAGCCGTAATAATGCAGAGCCTTGACGAATCCGGAATCGATATCATGGATGATATTCCAGTAATAGACTCACCATAAGGACGAGTACATGAAAATTCTCATCGTGGATGACGAAAATATCTCCAGAAATATTCTGCTTTCAAAAATGACGCATATGGGTACCTGCGTGGCCGTGACCAACGCCAAAGAGGCCCTGGCAGAACTTGACAAAGCAAAAGCGGAAAACCAACCCTTTAATGTCATCACCCTTGATGTATCCATGCCCGGCATGGGCGGTCAGGAACTTCTTGAACTCATCCGGAAAAAAGAGGATCAAAACAAAATCCCCAAAAAAGATCGGGTAAAAATTATAATGATAACCGCCCGAATGAATTTGGGCACAATCAATGCCTGCATCAGACGCGGCTGCAACGGGTACCTTACAAAACCGGTGAGCCAGGTCCAGTTGATCCAAAGTTTGTCCCAAATGGGCTTTGAGCCTGCCACCGCAGAAAAAAACAATGAAGAAAGCATGTCCCACAGTGCCGGTGTAGGAGAGATCATCAAGCGGTTTTATTCGGGAAAAATTATACTGCCGGTGTTCCCGAGTATTGTCAAGGAGATTGAGGAGCTGCTGGCCGGCAAAGACCCCTCTGTTGATGATCTGGCAAAAATTGTGGAAAAGGATCTGGTAATCTCAAGCAAACTTATTACTATTGCCAACTCCTCACTTTACAAAGGCCTGGATGATGTAAACAGCCTTAATGGCGCGCTGGTGAGGCTTGGCCTCAAACACACCCTGACCGTATGTTCGGCCCTTGCAACAAGAAACCTTTTTGATTCAGACGATCAAGCGCTTAAAACAGAAATGGACAAACTCTGGATTCACTCCTTTGCCGTAGCCACCCTGGCAAGACGCCTGGCCGAAGAAAAAGGGATTGATAACCTGGAAACCATTTACCTGATGGGTCTGGTCCATGATATCGGAAAAATGCTTTTGATGAAGGTCTTTGGGGACATGTATCCGGATGTTTGTATCACTAATGAGGATCTGCAACGTGCGATTCACGAAATCCACACCACCTTTGGCGGGGTTCTGCTTAAAAAAATGCACTTTTCCAAACAGATTATAAAAATTGCCGAATTTCACCACTGGGACCAGTTTGAAGAGAATACGGAGAAAGAATTGCTTGTGGTCAGCCTTGCTGATTCCCTGGCCAGGGAACTGGGGTTCCTCTTTTTTTATAATAAGAATGAAAATAATACCCCTGAATTTGAAGAAGGCGATCTTGCCCTGGAAACCAACGATGAATTTGAACTGGACCACGATCAAGTCATAAAGGACTTGTCCGGTCTGTCTGCACTAAAAATTCTGGGGCTGGATCCCGAAAAAGTTTTTTCAATCATTGAGCAAATCCATCCCATGATCAAGGAGACCTCCCGTGCATTCTGATTCCCGAACCGGGGCATCAGACATTGTAGGCCTTATTCCTTAAATAAGTTCTCCATTAAAAAGAGAAGCCCAGCCACCAAAACAATTTCGGTGGCTGGGCTTAATAACGTCAGTTGATTGACTTAAGCGCTATACTTAAGCGTTGTCAACAATCTGGTTCAGTGTTGCACTGGGTCTCATTGCAGCAGTTGTCTTGTCGAAATCGATTACATAGTAACCACCGATATCAACAGGGCTTCCCTGTGCAGCCAAAAGCTCATCATTGATTTTTTTCTCGTTTTCTTTCATGGCGGCAGCTACTTTTGCAAATCTTGCTTTCAAGGCTGCATCTTCATCCTGGGCGGCAAGTGCTTCTGCCCAGTACATTGCCAGATAGAAATGGCTGCCTCTGTTGTCAATTTCATTTACTTTACGAGAGGGAGACTTTCTTTCCACCAGAAACTTGGCATTGGCTTCGCCCAAAGCTTTGGCATATACTTTGGCTGTGGCGTTGCCTTTGTTTCCAATATAGTCCAGAGATTCGGCAAATGCCAGGAATTCACCCAAAGAATCCCATCTTAAATGCCCTTCTTCCAGAAATTGTTGGATGTGTTTTGGGGCAGATCCACCGGCGCCGGTTTCAAAAAGTCCGCCACCTGCCATCAAAGGAACGATGGAAAGCATTTTAGCACTGGTGCCAAGCTCAAGAATGGGGAACAAGTCTGTCAGATAATCTCTTAAAACATTACCAGTAGCACCAATGGTATCTTGTGACTTTCTTACACGACCGCAAGAATAGGCACACGCGTCAGTTGGGTCCATAATCTTAATTTCTAAACCGGATGTATCATGATCCGGCAGATATTTATTAACTTTTTTAATCAGTTCAGTATCGTGAGCTCTTTGTTTATCCAGCCAGAAAACAACCGGAAAACCCGTCAGCCGGCCACGATTAACAGCCAGTTTGATCCAGTCCTGAATGGGAGCATCTTTTACCTGACACATTCTGAAAACATCGCCTTCTTCAACAGGGCGTTCAAGCAGAACATTGCCGGCAGTATCCACAACTTTAACGGTTCCGGCAGTGGAGACTTCAAATGTTTTGTCATGTGATCCGTATTCTTCGGCCTTTTTTGCCATCAAACCAACATTTTGCACGGTTCCCATGGTTTTAGGGTCGAAAGCGCCGTTTTTCCTGCAGTCGTCAATAGCTGCCTGGAAAACACCGGCATAGGCTCTGTCAGGAATTAGGGCGAGGGTATCAGCAGCCTTTCCATCCGGTCCCCACATTTTTCCGGAATTACGGATCATTGCAGGCATGGAAGCGTCGATGATCACGTCACTTGACACGTGCAGGTTGGTGATGCCTTTATCGGAATTTACCATTGCCAGCGGCGGTCTTTTTGCACTACAGGCCTTGATATCTGCTTCAATTTCAGCTTTTTTATCTGCGGGTAAGGTCTCCAGTCTGGCGTAAAGATCGCCAAGACCCATGTTCGGATTCACACCAATTTCTTTGAACGTATCTGCATGTTTTTCAAAAACTTCCTGGAAAAAAACATAAACAATATGACCAAAAAAAATCGGATCGGAAACTTTCATCATTGTCGCTTTAAGATGGGCTGAAAATAGAACACCCCGATCTTTAGCTTCTTGAATCGCTTTAGCAACAAATGCACGCAGCGCCTTTTTGCTCATCACGCAAGCAGAAATAACTTCAGCAGGTTCCAGTGCAAGCTTTTCTTTGAGCACGGTTGTTGATCCGTCTTTACCAACCAGTTCGATATTAACGTCACATGCTTTTTCAACAGTTGTTGCAACCTCAGTTCCGTAATAATCACCTTCGGTCATTGAAGCAACGTCGGTTTTGGAGTCAGTAGACCAGGCACCCATACTGTGGGGATTTCTCTTAGCAAACTCTTTAACCGCAACAGCTGCTCTACGATCTGAGTTTCCTTCCCTTAAGACAGGGTTAGCTGCAGATCCCAGATTCTTTGCATATTGCTCTTTGATGGCAACTTCTTCGTCATTTTTGGGTTCATCGGGATAACTGGGAACATCATATCCCTTTTCCTGTAATTCTTTAATGGCACCTTTCAATTGAGGAACGGAAGCACTGATATTTGGAAGTTTGATAATATTAGCGTCCGGGACCATGGTAAGCTCGCCTAAAAATGCCAGATCATCGGACTGCTTTTGATCATCTTTCAAGCGGTCAGACCAATTAGCTGCGATTCTGCCCGCAAGAGAGATATCTCTTAGTTCGATTTCAATATCGGATCCTTTAAGATACGATTTAATAATGGGAAGCAAAGAATGAGTTGCTAGTAAGGGTGCTTCATCAGTTCTTGTCCATCTAATTGTTTCAGTCATGTTTATTCCTCTGTTGAAGTTTAGGTTTAAGACATCTAACACTATTATGTTAAGATAAAAGCCCGGTCAAATAATCCATTTTGAACTTAAGGCCTACCATCTTGCAAACACAAACGGCGAATTCACTGGCCATGAGCAATGTCCCCTTAACATAACAAACAATATTAAGGTTTCAATGGTCTGAATCAATTTATTTTTAAATAATTGTTCTTTAAAAAAAACAAACAAAAACTTTAATAGCATTCAACAAGGTGCAAATCAAGACTGTTATAGAAATTACTTCAAAATTTTGTATACAACACAAAGTTAGCGTGTTAAGGAAACTGTAGTACCCTATCGGTGTTGATTTAAACCCGGTCTTTAGTTTGTTTCCGGGTAATATATATGACACCCCAATATCGTTAATTTAAATTTTTTATGATGCCCATCTCCTACTTGCTTGGACATAATTAAGAAAGGAAGGTGAAAAAATGAAAATAGTTGTTCTTGATGGATATACGCTAAATCCGGGGGATCTTAGCTGGGAAAAATTTTCGGAATTTGGTGATTTACAAGTTTACGACAGAACAAACCCGGAAGACATCCAAAAACGAACGGCTGATGCTAATATTGTGTTGATAAATAAAACCGTGCTGACGGCCGAAGATATTGCGGCAATGAACAAGGTTGAGTATATCGGGGTTTTAGCAACAGGGGTGAATGTCGTCGACCTTGAATATACAAAAAAAGCGGGGATTACGGTGACCAACGTTCCGGGCTATTCCGGTTCTTCGTCAGCGCAAATGGTTTTTGCACTGATTCTGGAATTGACAAACAGAGTTGGACACCACAGTCAAACGGTGACAGACGGGAAATGGTCGGAATCAAAGGATTTCTGCTATTGGGATTATCCTTTGGTGGAATTGGAAGGCATTACCCTAGGTATTGTCGGTTATGGCGGTATCGGCAAAGCGGTAGCGCGACTCGGATTGGCTTTCGGGATGAATATTCTGATCTACAACCGTTCTGTTCCCCCTGATCTTCCCGAGGGAATCACCTATTCGGATCTGGATAATCTGATCAAATCCAGCGATATCATATCCCTGCATTGTCCGTTGACGCCCCAGACAAAAGGAATGATTAATAAGGATACCCTGGCTCAAATGAAAAAAACAGCCTATTTGGTCAACACCTCCCGGGGACCGCTGATTGTGGAAAACGACTTGGCTTCCTTTTTAAATGAAGGTCGTATTGCCGGGGCTGCAATGGATGTTCTTGAGAAAGAACCCCCGGAGAAGTCCTGCCCGTTGCTAACGGCTAAAAACTGTTACATTACGCCCCATTTTGCCTGGGCAACGCTTGCATCAAGGGAAAGACTGATGTCCATAGCCGTTGAAAATATAAAAAGCTATCTGGCAGGAAAACCTCAAAATTTAGTTCCCAGAAAATAAAAGGTATTCATCGTTTCCTTCACCGTTTTTAAATCTCGATAATATTCGAAGCGCGACCCAGGAAAAACATATTTAAATATGTTTTCTGGACCGCGCTTTGATTACGAATAAAATTCGGCACAAAATTTGTAGCATTTATTTTTATTGAACTTGGTCTCCCTCGAGATTTTAACATATACCCGCATTCCCCCCTTTTTGCCCCCGGCTTTTCGCCTATTGGACCTTTGATGCAACGAAGTAGATGGGCCAAAAGGCAAGCTATTTCGTTCAAGCTAGTTAATCTGCGGTCCTTATCGACCTTCCTCTGGGTTCTTTACGACATCACATGCATTTTTTGCTGAATAATTACATTTCAATTTATTTTTTATCAACACACCCGTCTAAAATGTTCAAAAGGGTGTTTATAAAATACCAATAAACACAGCACTAATGTTAAAAACATATAAATACTGTGTTTAGAACATGTTTAAAACATATCAAAAACCATATCAAATAATGATCTTAGAACTGTTCAAAAAAAGCATCTGTGTGTTGAAAAACAGGTTAAAAAAATGTTGAAAACTCAAAACAGTATCAGTCCGGATTCCTGGCCTCTTAATAAAAAGCGTACAATGACGGATCATTTTCTTTAACAAACAATTTCATATTGACAGAACATAAGCTTATAAGTAAGTTTTACTCACCTTGTTTCCTGCATATAAACCTTTACCCTTGGACATAAAAAAACTGCTGCCGGTATTTCAGACATCATTTTCAACGGAGTTAAACCATGACCCAACTCAAAAAAATCGCAGCAACAATTAACAATGCCATCAAAAACGGAATCCAGAGCCTCAACGAAGACCGGGCAAAAAAAATATTAAAACAACTGGGACTGCCCGTAGTACAGGAAATACGGCTGGAAGCCATTGAAGATATCCATGGGGCCGCCCAAACTGTCGGGTACCCTGTTGTACTCAAAGGTATTGCAAAACAGATGTTGCATAAAACCGAAGCCGGCATGGTGGAAGTGGGCATCACCCATGAGGCACATTTAAAGGAAGCGGCCCAAAAGATGAAATCCCGTGCGGGTGACAGTTTTGACGCATTCCTGATCCAACCCCTGATCCAGGGTAAAAGGGAATTTACCGCAGGCATGTTTAAAGACCCCCAGTTTGGTCCGGTGATTATGTTCGGGGTGGGTGGTGTGCTAACCGAAGCGTTAAAGGACATAGTTTTGCGGCTTGCCCCATTATCCGATGCAGACCTTGACGACATGCTGAATAACCTGAGATCCAAGGCCCTTCTGGGGTCATTCAGGGGGGAGGCGGCTGTAAACCGCACAACACTTAAATCCGTGCTCCGGGGTCTGTCTGACATAGCCATGGCCTGCCCGGGAATCCGCGAAATTGATATCAACCCTTTGATTATCAGTCCGGACGGGTCACCCGTGGCAGTTGACGGGCTGATGATTCTTGAAAACTGTGAAAACTGTGAAAACTGTGACACCCATGTGCATCAAAAAATTGATTCCAAAGGCTTATACACCACCTTTTATCCCAAAACCATTGCCTTTATCGGCGCCTCTGCAGTTCCGGGCAAATGGGGTCACATACTGCCCACAAACGCCTATGCCGGGGGGTTCAAAGGCGAAATTTTTCTGATTAATCCCAAGGGCGGCACGATTATGGGCCGGGATGTTTACAAAACCATTGATGACATAAAAGGCGATGTGGACCTGGCTGTGGTAACCGTGCCTGCAAGCCGGGTAATAGACCTGATACCTGCCCTGGAAAAAAAACATGTCAAAGGCATGGTGCTGATCACCAGCGGATTCAGGGAGGTTGGGTATCAGGGTAGACAGCTTGAAGATCAGATCATGGCAGCAGCCGAAAAAGCCGGTATCCTGGTCATCGGCCCCAACACCATGGGGCTGTGCAATCCCCATGCATCACTTTACGTTTGCGGAGCCAATGCCCATCCTCTTCCCGGCTCCACTGCCCTTGTGTCCCAGTCGGGCAATCTTGGCACCCAGCTTCTGGCCTTTGCCGAGCAACAGGGCATCGGCATCCGGGTATTTGTAGGCTCAGGTAACGAAGCCATGATCACCATTGAAGATTATATGCAGGCCCTTGAACCTGATGACCTGACCCGCACGGTGGTGCTGTATATCGAAAGCGTGAAAGATGGGCGCCGATTTTTTGAATCTGCCTCCCGGCTGTCAAAAACCAAACCCGTGGTGATGCTCAAGGGCGGAAGAACCCAGGTGGGGGAAAAGGCTGCCTCCAGCCATACCGGGGCCATGGCTTCGGATGCAGGGGTGTTTAATGCGGCCTGCACCCAGGCTGGCATCATCCAGGTGGAGCAGCCCATGGAACTTTTAGATATGTCCACCGTATTTTCATCCCTGCCCATGCCTAAGGGAGGACGTGTGGCCATCATGACCCTGGGCGGCGGATGGGGTGTGGTCACCACAGACCTTTGTGCAGAATACGGACTTGGGGTGCCAAAACTGTCCAAAGAAATCATTGAACGGCTTAATAACTGCCTGCCGGACTTCTGGAGTCATGACAACCCTGTGGATATTGTGGGCGAAGGAGACCCGGAAATACCCAAGATATGCCTGGAGGAACTTTTAAAATGGGATGGGTGTGATGCGGTAATTCACTTGGGCATTCACGGCAGACGCATCCTGGTTAATGCCATGGCAAAGGCCGTGCTCAAAACAGATCCCGATATAACAAAGGAAACAACAGACCTCTTTATGGCAGGCCTTCGCAAGAATGAAGATGACTATACCCGATATACCGTTGAAATGACACAGAAATACAAAAAGCCTGTGGTCGGTGTCAGCCTTTTAACCGATGAATTGAGCCGCACCCTTTACCGTTATGACGATCTGGATTATAAGGGGGTATTTTTTCCTTCGCCGGAACGTGCTGTCAAGGCTCTGGCCGGAATGGTCCGGTACAGAAAATGGCTTGATTCGACAGGAATCCATAAATAAATAACAGAAAATCAGGAGAGACTTATGAACAAAAAAGTTACCACTTCCAGCCTGATGAAGATGAAACAAGAGGGCAAAAAAATCACCGCCCTTACCGCCTATGACTATCCTTCCGCCGCCATGGTGGACCGTGCTGGAATCGATATTATCCTCGTGGGCGATTCCGTCGGCATGACAGTCCAGGGCTGGGACACCACCCTGCCCGTGACCATGGATGAAATGATTTATCATACAAAACTTGTGACCCGAGCCTGCACAAGATCCCTGGTGGTAGGTGACATGCCCTTCATGTCCTACCAGAGCGGCCTGGATAAAGCCGTTGAAAATGCCGGACGGTTTTTAAAGGAAGCCGGTGCCACAGCTGTAAAACTTGAAGGCGGTGCTGATGTCTGTCCTGCTATTTCAGCCATGGCAAAAGCGGGGATACCTGTCCAGGCTCACATTGGTCTGACACCCCAGTCCGTACATCAAATGGGGGGGTTCAAGGTGCAGCGGGATGAAGAACGTCTGCTTAAGGACGCCAGGGACGTTGAGGCAGCCGGGGCGTTTTCCGTAGTTCTGGAAGGTATTCCCGCTCCCATTGCCCAAAAAATAACCCAGTCCCTGACCATTCCCACCATCGGCATAGGTGCCGGTCCCTCTTGCGACGGCCAAATTCTGGTGTTCCACGACATGCTGGGTATCAATGACGGATTTATACCCAAATTCGTAAAAAAATATGTGGATATCGCGGCCCTGGCAAACCAGGGGCTTGCTGAATATATTAAAGAGGTTCAAGAGGGCAGTTTTCCCTCCCAGAAGCATTCATACAAATAGAATAATGAATACTCCCAAACATAAATTTTCCGTAATCGGCTGTGGACGGGTGGGGATTTGTCTGGCCACATTCCTCTTTAAAAAAGCGTATGAACCTGTAGGTTTTTTCAGCAAAAGCAGGAGTTCGGCTCAGGCCGCCAGGACAGCAGCCGGATGCGGTACCGTGTTTGATACGGCTGCAGACTGTGCCCGGGCCGGGGATATTGTTTTTATCACCACCCCTGACGGTGTCATAGAGTCTGTCTGCGGTGATCTTGTACAACAAAACGCCCTGGGACCGAAAACCATGGTGTTTCACCTGTCAGGCGCCCATTCTTCAGAAATTCTTGCCCAGGCAAAACAGGCCGGTGCGGTTGTGGGCTCCATCCATCCCCTGCAGTCCTTTGCTCCTTATGAACCGGGACAGGCAAGCCCCTTTGAGGGAATCAATATATCTGTTGAAGGGGACCCGGATGCCGTTTCCCAGGGAAAGGATATTGCTGCAACTCTTGGTGCCAAGGCCTTTGCCATCCCAACGGAATCCAAAACCCTTTACCATGCCTCGGCTGTGGTGGCATCCAACTACCTTGTCACTCTGGTACGGTTTGCTCTGACCCTTTTAATGGAAACAGGGCTTCGGGAAGATGTGGCATTTGAAATTTTATCGCCCCTGATCCAGGGCACCCTTTCCAATATAGGTTCCAGGGGCTGCACCCGTGCCTTGACAGGCCCTGTGGCCCGAGGGGATCATGAAACAGTGTCACGGCATATGGCTGATATTGACGAAAAAATACCGGAATTTTCAGCCCTCTACCGCCTACTGGGCACCCATACCCTGGATATAGCCAAAGCCGGGGAAGGACTGACTGAAGAAGCGGAACAAACACTATCCAAACTTTTTGAAATGTAAAACGATCACCCCATCTTCTGTTTATAACCACGGAAGACACGGAAAGTTTAAGCGCAAAACCCAATCTATATTTTCGGGTGACTGCCAAAGTTTATCAGTAATCAAACTCATTTCCGTGCTTTCCGTGCTTCAAACTAATAAATACCTATATTTTATGAAGAATCAGCGGCTCACGTCCTTCTGCCGCCAATTCCTGGTTGGCCTGTTCCAGAAGTGATTTTGAAGAAATCACGGAAATACCCTTGGCAGAATCATCCCGGAAAAAATACCTACCTGCCGTTTCCACGACCTTTTGCTTGTCCATAGCCAGCAGAGCATCCTTAAACCCTTTGCGAATCTCATCGGATAACTTAGTAATCTGGCGATAAAAAGCTTTCATGGCAGAAGGTGCGGGTGTTTCGGGTTTATCAATGTCCGAGCAGACCTGAAGAATGGCTTCTTTTACGTCTGTCCCGGTGAACCGTCCCTGGGTAATAAAATCACAGGCATCTGCGTAAACATCCAGAGTTCGTTTGATATGGGGGTCACGGTAGGAACCAAATGAAAAAATACCCTCTTCCATGTTGTAC
Organism: Desulfobacter hydrogenophilus; assembly: GCF_004319545.1. Taxonomy (NCBI): domain Bacteria; kingdom Pseudomonadati; phylum Thermodesulfobacteriota; class Desulfobacteria; order Desulfobacterales; family Desulfobacteraceae; genus Desulfobacter; species Desulfobacter hydrogenophilus. The sequence goes on from NZ_CP036313.1 coordinate 1,487,425, forward strand.
AGGGCAAATCCGCCGTATGCCCCGCCTTTTTCCCTGATTTCCCGATGCAGGAACAGGGACCGCAAAAGCTTGGCAATAATGGACAGGGCCGGTGCGTCTTCATGGGATATACGCACTGCGTTAAAGGACTGCCCCACAAAAGAAACGGCTGTATTGGTCATCCAGCCGTCATAGGGCCGCAGGGTATCTGTTTTTATCTGTGGTGTATGAAAGGCCGGACTGCTGCCGTTGGGAAGGTTGTCGTATATTTTTTCAATGTGCTTATCTGCCTGGACCATGGACGAAACAGACCCGATAACAGCAGGTTTAAAATTATCTTTTCTCATGACGGCGACAGCCATGGCAGAAAGGTCTTTTTCCAGTTCAGCCAGGGCTTGGGCGCCTGTTTTTTCATTATTCACCCTGGCGGTAAGCGCCTTGATCCGGGTGTACTGGGCAATGCCGTGCCACAGTTCATTTATGCCAGCAGCCATTGACAGGTGCCGGGCAGACAGGGTTATGGCATACTTGTGCCCGGACCCGACAATAGAGGCTTCAAGACCTGCCTGATATTGTAGAAGAAGGCTTTTGAGCCGGTCGTGATCATTGAATCCACCATCATTTATATATTCATCCACCATATCAAAAAGATGGTCAATATTCCGGTCCAGGGCTTTTCCCTGCAACGCCAGAAAGGAATGCCCGTCTCCCTTCCGGTCAAAATGGGTACCGGAAAAAGGGGACATTGAAATGCCGCCGGTATAAAGATCCATACGTTCGGCCATCTGCACATAGGAAGAACTTTTTGTGCCTGCATTCGTAAAGGCCCGTGCGAAAAAAGGCAGCATGGGGAAAAGATCCGGTGCAATGTTTCCGGCACCTGTCGGGCAGGTAAAGTAGAGGATGCCCGAAGTGGCTTTATTAAAGGCGGTGGCGCAGGTGATGCCCCTGATGGTATCGGGATGAACGATTTCAATCTCAGGGGGCACATCTTCAAGGGCAAGGGTAGGCAGCACATCCAGGTTTTCTTCTGTTTCCTGAAGTTCTTTCAAGGCTGCCGCATCCGTTTTGATCTGCGCCAGTTCAGCCTCCCCCAGGGATTTTTGAATTTTTTCAAGTTCATGGCGTACCTTTTCGGCCTGGCGGGCTTCAAGACCTTCATCCGGGACAAGGGTAAACAGCAGCCTGTGGGGATTATCCAGAAAATACCGGCGAATTCGGCCTTCCAGGAAGGGGCCTTTGGCCAGCTCTTCCTCCAGTTTTTTCAAATCACTGTCAATGTTGATGGCAGTTACGGGATCGCCTTCATGAATTATGATCGAAGCAACACCCACAAGCAGTTTGATCCCATACGGGTATGGTGTATTGGTGATCTCCTTGCGGGAAAATTCGATCTGATGAATGGCAGAATCAATTAAATGTTTTTCAATGCCTTTTGTGGCAAGAGTTTCAAGGGTGCTGAGAACAATGTTCTCCACTTGGGGGACTGCAGATACTTCAATATCTTTCAGCCCGCAAACAAACATGGTGTCCCGGTTATCTGAATCAAACCCTGTACCATCACACAGGGCAGAACCCAGGGCGCTGTCAATGAGTGCTTTTCTTAAAGGAGATGCTGCATTTCCAAGGAGAATCTGTTCAAGCACTGCCATAACCAGCATTTCAAAATGATCTGCGATATCAGGCGTCAGCCAAGCCACACATCCCTGGTATTTGGTGGCGATATTACTGGTGTCTGAGTAGGCATATGCCTGTGTCATGGTTTTAGGAGCCTGCCACCGGGGCTGGGAAGGTACCCGGGTGTCCATGTCAAGAAAATCAAATCGGGAGAGCACTTTTTCTTCAATAAAGCCTAAGCTCTCTTCCAGGGGCAAATTCCCATACGTATAAAAATAACTGTTGGACGGATGATAGTACCTTGCGTGAAATGCCTTAAGACCCTCGTGGGTGAGTTTTGGAATGTCTGCGGGTTCGCCGCCTGAATTATTGGCATAGGTGGTATCCGGGTAAAGCCCTTGAAGCAGCGCCCGGGACATGACCTGCCCAGGTGAAGACATAGCACCTTTCATTTCATTGTAAACCACCCCTTTATATACCAGTTCCGGTTTCCCGTTTTCACCTGGTTCCAATTCAAGCCGATGGCCTTCCTGTTTAAAACTCAAATCATCAATATCCGGAAAAAACGCCGCATCCAGATAAACATCCATCAGGTTATAATAATCTTTTTTATTCTGGGTGGAAAAAGGATACATGGTCCAGTCTGATGCAGTGAATGCATTCATGAAAGTGGACAGGCTTCGTTTAAGCATGGAAAAAAAAGGATCCCGGACCTTGTATTTTTCGGACCCGCACAACACGGTATGCTCAAGAATATGGGCAACCCCTGTGGAATCCGTGGGCACGGTTCTGAAAAATACCCCAAAAGTGTTTTCCTTATCCTCATTGGCAATGTGAATATGGACAGCTTTTGTCTTTTCGTGGACCAATTGGATGAGATGGGCGTTGATTGCAGGCAGGGGCGATACCTGTTGAATTCTGTAGCCGCTGATGGTCTGCCCGGGTGTAAATGCATTCTGATTCATATATTTTCCTGTCAAAAGTTTTCCTTAACCGTCTTAGGGCATGGGCCTTGTTTCGCATATTTTTATGGGGTTACGAATTCGAGTGTAATCCATAGCTTAATAGTAAAAAGCTTTGGGGAAGCTAAATTATTTTGTATATTCCCCGGCTGACCCGTTGGATTTTTTTTATTTTATCCAGCCTGAAAATTATATTTCTTAATTTTTTATCGTCAAAACCTGTGGCTGCCTTAATGGTCTTAAAATTAGTGCCTTCCGGATGATTGCCGATGATACTCAGCACAATGGAAGATGCACTTTTTTTCCTTGGCGTCCGGCCTTTATTTTTCTGTCTGCTCGATGGATGATCCTGATAAATTAATTGTTCTAGCTTGTCAAGCCTTTTATGGATATTAGTAAGATCTTCTTTAGTTGGAATATCCAGACGATGGAGAAGCATTTTAATAAAGTTCTCCCAATTGTTGCTGAATTCTGTGGGTTCCATATCTCAATCCTTCTTAAAACTTAGGTTTTACAGTCTCTTAAAACTTAAAAAAAGACCGGTATATCCTGTTTAACGCTTATCTATTAATTTAGTCATAGTAATTTTATTTAAGGTGTTTATTCGTGCTTCAAGTCACTTTTTTAATATGATATTCTAAAAATTACTTCTTAAATCTATCAAAGTCAAGTAGGCCATATCTAAATAAGTAAAAAAAGTATCTGGCAGAAGGTGTTAAATTTTATGGAAATTAATAAAAAACTGTGATTTACTGGTATTTACTTTAAAAATTTCAAAGGAAAACTGCTACTGTCAATCTTTTATTCTTTTTCCAAGATAAAAATATATGACATATTGCGTTCTAAAAATGAACAGCCAAAAAACGGAGAGCAAATAAGGGAATGACGCATCCTGGTGAGTTATTAAAGAAAAACAGTTTATATGCCGGAAAGGAATTGGGCCAGAATTTTTTGTCCAACCCCGCGACAGCCCAGATGATTGTGGATAGAACCGGCGTTGATAAAGAGATGATCGTGCTTGAAATAGGTCCGGGATTAGGGGCAATCACCCTGCCTTTGGCAAGGGCCTGCAAGCAGGTTGTGGCCGTTGAAAAAGACCGCCGTATCATTCCTCTGCTTGAAGAAGAACTAGCCAATGAGGGAATCAGAAATGTTACCATTATCAATCAGGACATTTTAAAAACAGATATCAGGGAGCTTGCAGGAACGAAAAAACTGGTGGTGATCGGGAATCTACCATACAATATTTCATCCCAGATCCTTTTTCAACTGATTACAATCCGGCAGGTTGTAACACGCGCGTTTCTGATGTTTCAAAAAGAGCTTGCCGAACGCCTTCTTTCACCAGCCGGTAATAGGAACTATTCAAGGCTTGCTGCGGTGGTTCAGTATGCATCAAAAATAGAACGGGTTGCAGATATCCGGCCCAATAATTTTTTTCCAAGGCCGGACGTAAATTCCACGGTCCTGCGCTTTGATTTTTTTGAAACCAAAGGCATGGGAAAAGAGGACGAGATCCTGCTGTTCAGCGTAATCAAGGCCGCATTTTCCAAACGAAGAAAAACGCTTCACAATGCCATGGCTGACGGCGAACTGGGCTTAACAAAAGAAATTGTGGGTATTGCCCTTGAAAATGCGGGTATTGACCCCTCACGGCGGGCTGAAACCCTAAATGTACAGGAGTTTATAGATCTGTCAAAAGCGGTGGGGAAAGTTAGCACCAATGAATCATGATTGAACTAAGGATTTCAATAGATAAGCTGATTGACATTGTTCGCCAGGGTGGCCAGGTTAAAACCGGAGTGGATGTGTATGACAGCAACGGCACCCTGCTTTTAGCCAAAAATGTGATGGTGAATAAGACAAAGCCGCTTAAATTTCTTCGTAACAACGGACTTCGGCATGTTCCGGTGGCAAGCAATGGGGGCGTGTTTGACGCATCTGGTAATAAAATAGAGCTGGGATCTGCCGACATGCCCCATCCGTTGCCTGATTCATTTTTATATCCGGAACCCATCAAAACTCAAAACGTAACCGACCGGCTCAAAGAAATCCTGGAACTGCGCAGGCTTGCCGAATCCATAAGTATCAAAGCCCAGGCCATCATAAAAAATGCCGTGAACCAGATCCGGCAGACACAGGGAGAGTTTGATGTGGATGCCGTATCAAAGCAGGCATCGGAACTTGCATCATTTGCCGAACATAAGAACCACCCCTTTGCATACACGCCAAGGGAGTGGTTTTTCTATGATGACTATTTTTACAACCATGCCACCAATGTCTGCGCCTTGGGTTCCCAGGTGTTGCACCGGTTCAACAGCGCTTTTTCAAAGATAATGGAAAAATCACTCTGGTCATCACCAGCACTTGCGGGCAATGGATCCTCCGGAATGTTTTCCTATTACTACCCCGAGGAGATAGATGAAATGTCCTTTGGCTTGTTCATCTATGATCTGGGAAAATCCATGGTGCCGGAAAATCTTTTAAACAAGACATCTGCCCTGAGCAAAGATGAAACCGAACTGCTGCGCAGGCACGCCAGTGATTTTGGATTTATGGTTATTGAAAAAAATCATCTGAGCAGTACTGTGCTCAGCAACATGATCCGGTATCATCATGGGCCACTATATGAGGAAGAACCTGGGTGTTATCCTCTGGGGCTGGAGTGTGGAATGATGCCGCCCTATGTCAGAATATGCAAACTGATGGACATCTATGACGCCATGATTTCCAAACGGTGCTATCAGGATGCCGTTAACCAGGTTACTGCCGTCACCGGCCTGTTCCGCAGTTATGTGCACAAAGATCCCATCTTGCAGTTTATTCTCCATGCGTTTGTTAAAACCGTTGGACTCTATCCACCGGGCAGCATTGTTTTTCTTAAAAATGGACAGATGGCCTATGTCCTTGAAAACGAGGGCCCCCTTGTCCTTCCTTTTACAGACAAAAACCAAGTTCCATTGACATCCGGACCGGATCCTTTTAACGCCGGAAAACAGACCGGCGTCCTTGCCATTGACAGTGACAGAAGCATCAGGCAACCCAAAAAAATATGGGACTGTTTGCCTGCTTTTATCAGGGAAATTGCCCTGCCCAAGGATCAGGTGGCAGCTGCCGTTGCCGCAATTTCAACTATATAATCCTGCTTGTTACGGCTTAAAAAGTGCTGATACACTTTCTCCTGTATGAATATGCTTGATGGCCCGGGCAAAAAGCGGTGCCACGGACAAGGATTTAAGCTGGGGAAACTGTTTTTCTGCAGGGATATGCACCGTGTTGGTGACCACAATTCCAGATATGACGGTTTGACTTAAATTTTCCACAGCCTGGCCGCAAAGCACCGGATGGGTTGCACCAACATAAATATTATCCGCGCCTGCCCGTCTCAAGGTATCAACCGTGCTCACCAAGGTTCCCCCTGTGGATATTTCATCGTCAAAAACAATGGCATCCAAACCCTTTACATGACCCACAACCAATCCCTGCTCAACATCTGAATCGCTGAGTCGACGTTTGTCAATGATAGCAAGGGAGGTATTCAGACGATTGGCAAACCGGCCGGCTCTTTTAGCCCCGCCGGCATCCGTGGCCACAACCACAACCTTTGACAGATCCAAAAGCGCTGCAAAATAATCACATATTGTGGGCATGGCTGTTAAATGATCTACGGGAATGCTGAAAAATCCATGCACGGCATCAGCGTGCAGATCCATAGTCAACACCCGGTCTGCTCCGGCAGTTTTTAAAAGATCCGCCACCAGACGGGCAGTAATGGAAATTCTTGGGGCATCTTTTTTATCGGACCTGGCATAAGAATAATAGGGAATGACAGCTGTAATCCGTTTGGCAGATGCGCTACGCAAGGCATCCAGGGTAATCATCAGCTCCATGAGATGATCACTGACAGGTGTGGTTAAAGACTGGACCACAAATATATCATCTTCTCTAACACTTTCCTTAATCTGAACAAATAAATTGTCATTTGAAAACCGGGACGTTTTCATAGAACTTAAGGGAATTCCGATATGCCTACAGATTTTTGTTGCCAGATCCGGATTGGATCCACCGGAAAATATTTTTAAATCGTCTGTCATTTTAATTTTCCTGAAGGGAGTTTTAATTCGGGTTTTTTAATACCAGTTTACAGATTAAGAAACAAGAGATTGGGAAATAAGAAACAAGCATATATTTTTTGTTACTGGATGAATATATTAAGTGTTATTTTAAAAAAAGAGAATAGTAATAACAATCAAGACTTAAATGTTTATAATTGAATTAATTGTATGATATTATTTATTATTATTTTGTTTTTTATGTTTAAAATTTGGAATAAAAAATTTTCAAAACTACAAGGTATTGAAAGCCTATTTTTTAAGGGCTCATAAAACAGGCTTTTTGAACATTTTTTTAGAAGGTTTGCATCAACGCCCTGATACCCTTTAAATTCGGGTATTCCAGTCATCTAAACCTTTTTTAAAAAAAAATTATAAAAAAGGGTGTCAATAACTTTAAGAATATTCGTATTTTAAGGCAAAAAGCCCTATACGAACTGACTGCAACAACCCAACAGCAAGGAGGATAAATTATGGACGGACAATTGAATTGGTTTAAAGGCGGCCTTTTATTGGGAGCCGCATTTCTTCTGGCGGTGGCCTTCGTGAACCCCATCGGAGTATCCACCCAGTTTGTCATTGCCGACGGTATTATTTGGAATCTGTTTTCCGACACGGTCATTCAGAAAGATACAGCAAACAAATCAGGATATGCCAGCCCCAATGCATATTTGAATAAAAGTGGCGGGAAATACGCCAAAAATGTTGCAAAGCCTTTGAACTACAGTTTTGTATTTGTCATTGCCATGGTCATTGGTGCCTTTCTCTCGGCACGATTGGGCGGACCACACCCAACGACCCAGGACCGCATTGCCCCTGAGCCCTGGCGAACCCGTTTTGGACAAAACCCTGTGCCGCGGTATGTAACTGTATTTTTAGCCGGTGTGCTGGTTCTTTTCGGGGCACGTCTGGCCGGCGGGTGTACCAGTGGACATATGATGAGCGGCATGATGCAAACATCTTTGAGCGGATATCTGTTCGCCCTTGGCACATTTGCCGCAGCCGTTCCCATTGCTGTACTTGTTTACAAAAGAATATAGGAGGTAACCCATGACTATTTTTCTTGCCATCATACTCGGTATTTTTTTTGGATTTGCGCTGCAACGGGTGGGTGCTACCAATCCGGCAAACATTATCAACATGCTGCGCCTGACCGATCTACACTTGATGAAAGCCATCTTTTTTGCCATTGGCCTCAGTTCAACCCTATTATTTGTACTTATGAGTATCGGTGTCATCGATCCGGGACATCTTTCCGTTAAAAGCAGTTACGTTGGCGTGATTGTCGGCGGGGCTATTATGGGAGTCGGGTTTGCCGTGGCCGGTTACTGCCCGGGCACGGGATTGACAGCCCTTGCCGATGGCCGTAAAGATGCCCTTTTTTTCGTGTGTGGCGGGCTTTTAGGCGCCCTGATTTACACGTTGGTATACGGCAGTATTAAAAATACCTGGTTGTTTAATAACATAGCAGGCGGCAAAGTTATGCTGGCCACAGGTTCGGATACGTTTCAAGCACTTTTACCCGCCATTCCGGGTACCCTGTTGGCAGTCGGCATTGGGATCGCTTTTATGATCATCGCATGGATTCTACCAAAAAAAGTATAATTTTGACTTGAACGCAAAAAATTATTTTTGGGGCCAGCTGAATAGCGGAGCCCATGTTGACAAAATAGCCTATATGCAAAATTTGCCTATGGGCTATTTTTCGTTGAAACAAATATTTTTTAAATTTGGGGAATGTCCAAGAGGATGGATAATATATTAAGTATTATTTTAAAAAGAATAATAGTAATAATAACCAAGTATCAAATGTTTATAACTGTTTTAATTATTTGATATCATTGAGTATTACTTTATTTTTCCTGTTGATAATTTGGAATAAAAGATTTTTAAAAATATAAGGTATTGAAAGCCTATTTTTCAAAGGTCCATAAAGCAGGCTTTTTAAACAATATATTGTCAAGATTGAATCCAATCCCTGATACCCTTTAAATTCGATGCATTCCAGTCATCTGACCTCCTTTTCTCGATGAATTTTAAAAACAGGGTGTCAATAACTTTGATAATTTTCATGATTAAATTTGGTAAGTAGTTGTAGTGACAATGAATAATTCAATTCTGGTTCTGTTTATACGTTTCTATAAATCATATATCATGAATACCACCGACACCTTGAGTTGATCTGCTCAATTTTATGTTTCATCCCCCCAATAACAAAAGAAGTCAACGCCTTTTCAATATTGGCTTAGGAGTCCTTAAATACCGTTATGTTGCGAGTGGGCTTAACTTCTTGAATTTAAAAAATATCCGAACAATGCTCGTGCAAGTTGATATCTCCTTATAATTAAATAGGTTACGACGAATTTGTAAAATCCGGAAAAACGACTGGCTACATAATTTTTTTCAACGTTTTTAGCCTCTATGATCAAAATTATAGTTCATATGACAAGGCTAAAGCCCTTTCGCTATTAGAGCCTATGAACAAGCAGAAAGCGGCTGGGTAGAATTTTTTAAATAGGGCGGGGTCCCGCTGGGTCAGGCGGGGTAAAACTAGCAACATAAAAAACTCGCTACATAAATACCGGTACGTTCACCCCAGGAAAAATCGAATTGGTTGGAATTGTAAATATCGAACTCCACTTTAAGTATGTGGACAAAAATAATTTTTGTTTTATCTTGCTTTGCAATAAATCATTGTTGTTGTTTTAATTTGCATAGCATAGCAAGGATATCAGATGGAACGTACGGGTAGAAAATTTGTTTCTCCAATTGAGCCGTTGGCATTAAAATGGCTGTCACTTATTGAATTTTCGGATGAAGAGTCAAACCGTACTAAACTCAGGGCTCAAGCAATCCGATTGAGTAACTCTGGGTATAGTATCAATCAGATTTCACAAATATGTTTGACTACTCAGGAAACAGTTTCGAAGTGGATCGATGGGTGGGAAAAATATCAATTTGACTCTTTAATTGATAAACCACGTCCTGGAAGAACACCACTGATCCCTGGTGAGAAGCATGATGAAGTTATTGATATTGTAAAGAAAAATCCAAAACAACTTAAAAGTGCCATTACTGAGATAGAGGAAGTATTTGGTGAAAAAATCAGCGTAAAAACCCTGAAGCGGATTATAAAAAAAAACTGCGTTGGTGCCGGGGACGGAAATCTCTCAAAAGCAAGCGCAATGAGGATGAGTTCAGGGAAGCGCAAAAAGGGATCGAAATTTTGAAACACGAAGATGATGCAGATGTCATTGATTTGCATTATTTTGATGAATCCGGCTTTACCGGGGTGCCTGATGTTCCATATGCCTGGCAGGATGGAGATGAGCAGCTTTTGCTTCCGACTGGAAAAACTTCAAGAATCAATGTATTGGGATTCTTGAGTAGACAGAATGACTTCTTTCCTTATGTTTTTGATTGCCCGGTCACTTCAGATATTGTAGTGGCTTGCTTTGATGCTTTTTCACTTTCCATAGCAAAAAGAACCATCGTTGTTCTGGATAACGCTCCAATACATCATAGCGCCATTTTTAAGGATCAAATTGAAAAATGGGAAGAAAGAGGACTTTTTCTTTATTTTATCCCCAAATATTCACCAGAACTGAATTTGATTGAAATTTTATGGAAACATATCAAGTATTTTTGGTTATCGCCCTCAGCTTATAAAGGATTCAAATTTTTGAAGGCAGAATTGGACAATATATTGGCAAATGTCGGCAAGGAATTTAGGATCTCATTTTCTTAATATAGATTTATTTTTGTCTATCTGCTTAAAAGGCTTTCCCTGGCAACATCAAAAATCTCTCAATAATATTTCAACTATCCCTTCCTGTTTCAAAATAATAATAGATCAGCCTTCATATCATCAATGAAGTGGGCTTGACCTTATATGTACCCTGATAATTTTTCAGGGAAAGATAAAAAAGCACTTGACACTTAGTTTACTAATCGTTAGCTTGCTAATTAAAAAAATAAAAGAAAAACAAAATTATGAAATATGAAGATTTAGATAGACCTTTAATGCATCTTTTCATGCACATAGGAAAACTGCTAAATGATAGGTTAAGAAGTGCTCTTGGCGAAGGCGGAATTCATTTTGGGCAGGTCAGAGTTCTTGTTTCATTGATGCGGCACAGTGAATTGACCCAAAGAATGGTCGGGCAAGGGCTGGACATCAAACCCGCGACGGTCACCAATATGGTGAAAAAAATGGATAAGTCCGGGCTGATTGACCGAAAACGAGACATAAATGATGATAGAATCATAAACGTCACTCTAACTTCAAAAGGGAAAGAGGCCGCCAATTTCGCCCTAACCGTGATGGAGCAGATTGAAGATGAGATCCGCTCAGAACTTTCCCAACGAAAAATCGATGGATTGCATCCTCCCCTTGAAAGGGTCCGCAACACCCTTGGCGGCTCTGATCCAAGTATATAAGGGACTCAGATAGAAAACATTTTAAATTTTCAATAACTGCCACGGGCAGACCATATTCTGACCTCGGTCCGCCCACAACGAAGCATGAAATATTGTTAGGCACACCTACTCTTTGATATAAAACATGACCCATAAGATTAGATATCTAAATATTTAACATCTAATAGAATTGGAGGAAAGCAATGACCATAAAAAAAATTACAGGATGTATCGGTTGCGGCACCTGTGTAGAAACATGTCCCACCGATGTCATCCGCCAAGACCCAAAGACGAAAAAAGCGTTCATCGCGTATCCGGCTGACTGCCAGATATGTCACTTGTGCCGGATGTACTGTCCGGTGGATGCAATCACCATTTCACCGGAGAAATCTATTCCGGTTGTGGTTTCATGGGGGTAAAAATGAACACCTATATTACGAGCCGTTTTTTCAGACAGATATTGCTGGCGTTTACCGGAATGCCGCTGCTGATTTGGGCCATGGGTAATTTTCCGGAGCGTTCGGTGTTGAAAGACTCTCTTTCTGTTATAACGGTTCTGGCCTTTTGCCAGATGATTGGACAGTTTTTTTGGACAAGGATGAATGGAACCGCTGTTAAACAGCTTAAGATGATTCGATTGATAAAATACCATAAAATCATGGGGTATACCTTGGTCTTCCTTCTGTTGCTCCATCCGATCTGCCTGGTGGTTCCACGGTTTTTTGAGTCGGGGATTTCCCCGGTTGACGCGTTTATCACCCTCATCACAACCATGAACCAGGGGGTTGTGATGGGTATCATTGCATGGTGTTTGATGCTGGTATTGGGAATTACCTCGTTTGCCCGGGAAAAGTTACCCATGAAGTACAAAACCTGGCGGGTTTTCCATGGCATTCTGGCATTGCTGTTTATTGCTGTTGCCGCATGGCACGCCATTGATCTTGGCCGCCATTTTAACCTTTCCATGTCAATTTTAATTCTATTGGGTAAACCTCCACCTCCGGTGGAGGACTCGAAAAGTTTGACAGTTCCGGGAGTTGAAAATAAACAACCTTCCTTAAGTTAGCCGCTCAAAGCTATTAAAGGAAGGTTGTATGAAAGATTATAAAAGTTTAAAGCATTCAAAGTGGTATTGCAAGTATCATGTGGTTTGGATTCCAAAATATCGGAAGAAAGTTATTTACGGGCAATTACGTCGGGAACTGGGGTCAATACTACATGGTTTGGCAAAACAAAAAGAATGCGAGATCGAAGAAGGACATTTGATGACAGACCATGTTCATATGCTGATCTCCATTCCACCCAAATTTGCCGTGGCTCAGGTAGTTGGGTTCATCAAGGGGAAAAGTGCTATTCAGATAGCACGTCAGTTTTGTGGTAAAAAAAGGAACTATAATGGTGAAAAATTTTGGGCCAGAGGTTATTTTGCATCAACAGTAGGAATCGACGAACAAATTGTTCGAGCATATATCCGGCATCAAGAAAAAGAGGATCAACGTTGCGAACAGATGAACTTGTTTGATTAAACCGCGCCTTTAGGCGCTTTTAAAAGACCGCTTTGAGCGGTTAACAATCAAGCCCCCAGTTTCACTGGGGGTCATGACTTCGATTTTGACAACAGGCGGAATTTTGCTTGTTTTAAAAACCTATATGTTTAAAAAACACAAAAAAATTAGTGAGGAATAAATGACAAGTTCCCAAGCACCAAAAGAGATCTCCCGCCGCAAGTTCATGACAGTGGCAGGTGGCGCCGCAGGTCTGGCGGCAATGGCCGCCATGGGATTATCCCCGGACCGGGGAGAGTACAGTCCCAATATCTCTAAAGTTGATGTCAGCAAAATAACCTATAACGAAAACCAAGCGGATGTACTGATTATCGGCGGCGGAATGGCAGGAGTGTTTGCAGCTGTCAAGGCCCATGATGCCGGTTCCCGGGTTTTGATGGTTTCCAAGGGCAGGCTCGGCTCATCCGGGATGACACCGTTTGCCAAGGGGATTTTCGCCTATGACCCGGCAACGGCCAAAATGAGCCTTGATCAGTTCGTCGAAACGGTTTCCCGCTCTGCCCTGGGTACGAACAATCCCGTGTACACCCGGCAAATGGCGGAGCACTCCCTTGCCCGTGTCAATGAACTCAAAGAATGGGGCTTTTTTAAATCACCTCTTTACAACAAGAGCTTTAATAACCCCATCAAAGAAAGAAATATCCCTGTCAAAGAAAGAATCGTAATTACCCATCTCATCAAAGAAAAAGACCGAATTGCAGGTGCTGCAGGCTTCAGTCTGGATGAAGAAAAGGTTCATTTTTTCAAAGCCAAAAGTGTGATCTTATGCACCGGGGCCGGCGGTTTCAAGCCCAATGGCTTTCCGATTTGTGATCTCACCCACGACGGCAGTGTCATGGCCTATAATATTGGCGCCAAAGTGACCGGCAAGGAGTGGAACGACGGACATCCCGGAAAGGCAAAAAACGCTGCGGCCTGTTTTGACGGATGGGGGGATATGTTTGAACAAAAACCCGGCATAAATGGTGTGGAAGTCCGCCATGATTTGGGTGTGGATCTAAATTACAAAGCCTATATGTCCGGAAATCCAATTAAAATGGGCGGTCCCGGGCAAAAAGAAGGGAAGGCCGTAAAAGGTGGGCCGTATGTTCCCGAAGAATTCAAACAAAATGGCCCTCACCAGGGCGAACAGGGGCCCGGACCGGGTGGCACGCACAAGGAAGGTGGAGCACCTCCTGGAATGGCGGGAACACTCGTGGGCGGTTCTTCTGCAGGGATGGCTATCCACAAATCAGAGGGGTTGGTCCCCATCAACGAGAAGTGTGAATCAAACATCCCAGGCTTATACGCTGCCGGTGATGCATTAGGTTCCCATATGGCTGGGGCAATTTATACCCAGATAGGATCCTCATTGGCCGGTTCTGCGGTACAAGGTGCTGTCGCTGGTAAATCTGCTTCTGAATATTGCCAGGGCGTTGAAATGCCCATAATCTCAAAAGCCAAGATGAATGACGTGCAGGAAGAGATACTTGCACCTTTAAAGAGAGAGGCCGGTTATAGCCCTTCCTGGGTGACGCAGACGTTGCAAGGCATCATGATTCCTAATTTCATAATATACATAAAGAAAGAGAACCTTTTAAAAGCGGCACTGGCCTACGTTGAAGAGTTGAGAGATCATCACATGCCAATGCTTAGGGCTGCAGATTTACATGAATTACGGCTGGCTTTTGAAACCGCCAACATGATTATCAGTGCTGAAATGAAGCTCAAGGCATCACTCATGCGAAAAGAGAGCCGCTGCAGCCACTTTCGCCTGGATTATCCTGAGATGGACACCCAAAACTGGAATGCCTGGATCAATATCTATAAGAACAGTGACGGTTCAATGAAACTCGAAAAACAGTCTTTTGACAGCTGGCCGACGGCAAAGAGCTGAATGGCTTTCACGGAACCCATCCTGCATCCCCTGGAAACTGTTTAGAATGATCCAGAAACAAAAATATCTCAAAGATAAGGGGATGCTCGCCCTGCTGGCATTTATCAGTGCTTTTCCTCCGCTGTCAACGGACCTGTACCTGCCGGCGCTGCCCCAGATGAAAGAGATCCTGAACACAACACAATCCCAGGTGAATCTCACACTGAGTATGTTCTTTGTTTTTTATGCAATCGGCTTGCTGTTCTGGGGGCCCTTAAGTGAAAAGTACGGGCGAAAACCCATATTACTAATAGGTATGGTTATTTACACTATTTCCAGTATCATGTGCGGTTTTTCACAAAGTGTGGGCCAGTTGATAGTAGGACGAATCATTCAGGCCATTGGCGGAAGCGCTGCCACTGCCGTCTCTACAGCCATGGTAAAAGATTTATACAGCGGACGAAAGCGGGAAAAGGTTATGGCTATGGTCATGTCCATGGTGATTATCGCCCCGATTGTAGCACCGGTTATCGGTGCATTCCTGCTTGAGTATGTTTCATGGGAAGTCGTTTTCTTTGTATTGGCCGGAGTGGGGGCAACCGCCTTGATGGCTGGTGCGTTGCTGGAAGAAACCATAGACAATCGCTATACCGATTCCGTATGGCGCTCCTGGGGACGTCTTGCAGTCGTCCTGAAAAATCCGAATTTTTCAATCTTGCTTGCTATTTTCTCCACAATATCCATGTCCATCATGACCTTTCTTGCGGCCTCGTCCTTTATCTACATTAATGGCTTTGGCCTGAACGAACGTGAATTCAGCTATTTCCTTACCTTTAATGCTGTTTTCGCCATGATCGGCCCCATGCTGTATGTGAAATTATCCCGACATTTCAAATCCCAGGCAATCATCTCGGCTGGATTTCCTGTGTTCATTTTGTGTGGCATATCAGTTGCCACGGTCGGACATGTTTCCCCCTGGACGTTTGCATTATCTGCAGCCCTGGCGACCCTGATTGTAGATGGCATGCGAGTACCGGGAATCAACCTCATGCTTGAACAACAACAAAACGATACCGGTTCAGCTTCCGCTTTGATTAATTTCTTTGGGATGCTCCTGGGCAGTCTCGGAATGCATCTTGTTTCACTCAACCCCAATGACCTCATACTGGCTCTGGGCTGCATCCAGATCATGATTGGTCTGACCAGTGGGATTTTATGGTTCGTGATCCGGAACAGACCTTTTGTGCAGTATGCCTTTCAAGAGGGGTAATTGAAAAAAAAATAATGACAATATAACCAATATTTAAAGGGGACAGTATGAGTTCAACGCAGAATACAAATTTTTCTAACTGTAATCGCAGGGATTTTCTTAAGGCTGCAGGTATAGGTGCCGCCGCCATGGCTTTTCCCATGGGCCTGTTGAGGAACGCCAATGCAGCTTCAAACACTGACATGGGTCAGGAAATAGTTGAAACCGATGTCCTGATCATTGGCGGTGGGATTGCAGGTATTTTTGCTGCCTTAAAGGCAAAAGACCAGGGCCTGGATGTGACTATTGCAGACAAGGGAACTGTGGGCAGGTCAGGTCTCAGTCCGTGGTTTGGTGCTTACAATTATTATGATCCCGCCTCAAGCGGAACCAGGGCAAACTGGAGGGCCAAAAAATCCCATGGGGGTGAATACCTCACAAACATGGATTATGTGGATCTATTCATAGAGGAGTCACAGGCAAGGTATAAAGACATGGTGGCCATGGGTGCGGATAAGGCAAACCCCGGGGGCCATGTCGCCGTTCTAAAAGAAAAAGTCATGGAACGGGATATCAAACTTGTCGAAAGGACCATGATCACTGAACTGATCAAGAAGGATAACCGCATTACAGGCGCTGTTGGCTTTCCAATGGATGAGGACAAGGCCGTTGTCATTGGGGCCAAGGCCGTAATCCTTTGTGCCGGATCAGGTGCTTTTAAAACACCCGGTTTTCCCATAGGCTCGCTTACCCATGACGGAGACGCCATGGCATACAGGATCGGTGCCGAGATATCCGGTAAAGAGTTTATCGATTTCCACTGGACACACTGGGAAAACCCTGCCGCCTGCTACGATAACTGGAAGGGGGATCTGGGTCATGATCTGAATGTCAATACGTCGCCGGATGGGGGGCTGCCACCTCTTTCAAACGCTATAAGTGCCCATAACGGTCAGGTCCCACTGTTTATTAAAGGACCTGAGCCCGAAAAGGGGAAAAAACTTCCGCCAGGTTTAGCCGTCGGGCAGGCTCCCCCTGGGGTTCGCTCTGTTGAGCTGCCCATAGTAGGCGGTGCGACTGCTGGTATGGCACCCCATAAATCCGAAGGAATATTTCCTCAAAACGCGAAATTCGAATCAAATATTACAGGCCTTTTTGCCGCAGGCGATGCCCTTTGCACAGAAGGAGCCGCTTATCACGGCTTTGGCTCCTCTTCATCCAACTCGGCTGTTCAGGGGGCAAGGTCAGGTGTATATGCTGCAGAGTATGCCAAAAAATCCGGCAGAGTGAGTGTTACCGCCAGGGATATTAAAACCATCAAAAAACGGATATTTGAACCCCGGACAAGGAAACAGGGGTATTCTCCCGAATGGGTGACACAGGTTCTGCAGGGGATGATGGTTCCCTACTATGTACTTTATGTAAAAAAACAGGATAGACTTGAGGGTGCCCTTGCAAACCTATCTTTTCTGCGAGACCATTTCGCGCCCAACCTGATTGCAAATGATACCCATGAACTCAGGCTTGCCCATGAGGTCAAGAATATGCTGCTCAATGCTGAGATGAAG
Source organism: Desulfobacter hydrogenophilus (assembly GCF_004319545.1). NCBI lineage: Bacteria > Pseudomonadati > Thermodesulfobacteriota > Desulfobacteria > Desulfobacterales > Desulfobacteraceae > Desulfobacter > Desulfobacter hydrogenophilus. The sequence continues at coordinate 1,504,751 of NZ_CP036313.1, forward strand.
CTTAAGGCATCTCTTTTCAGGACAGAGAGCAGAGGCGCTCATTACCGGGAGGATTTTCCTGCCAGAGATGACAAAAACTGGCTGGCCTGGGTCATTATATCCAGGGATGGTGACACCATGAAACTTTCAAAGCGGTTGGTTCCTAATGCCTGGAAGCCTAAAGCCAGTCTGTCCTATAAAGCAAGATATGCAAACAGATTTCCCGGAGAAGAGGAATATCTGACAGGAAAATAACTCAGGTTGAAACAGATTATACAAAGGAGAAATTATAAAATGCCAGTAGAAAATATTGATAAAGACAAATGTATCGGCTGCGGCACCTGTATCGAGACTTGCCCCATGGATGTCTTACGTTTGGATGAAACCTCCGGCCAGTCTAAAATCGTCTATCCACAGGATTGTCAGATCTGTCATTTATGCAGGATATTTTGTCCGGAAGACGCAATAACAATATCGCCTGTAAAATATGTACGACCTATGGTCGGGTGGGGTTAACAACATTACCAAAAGGAAAAATAATGAAAACAACTCAAAAGACCTATGGTATGTCACGACGAAATTTTATGACTTTCGCGGGCGGAGCCATGGGATTTGCGACCATTGCTGCAACAGGGGTACCCATTGGCTGTGCATCCAGCAAATCGAAAGTGGAAGACACATCCCAACAGAGTGGCGCAGTTACTCCTGCCAATCAAGAAGGGATGTCGGTGAATCCTTATCCCGTAAATCCTTCCAGAATTTCGCCAAAAAGTTATGAACATAAAGGCGATTTTACTGTAATGACGGTAGGAACGGGATGTCCCGACACTATAGTTGGAAGATCAGGACCAAGTACGTTAGTACAGTATAAAGGTAACTATTTTCTTGTGGACATTGGTGCAGGAACCACCTTTAGATTGGTTGAAGCGGGTATTCATTTAGACCGTATTAAAAACATACTTATCACCCATATGCATACAGATCATACAGACGGTTATTCGAAGTTTATGGTTGAAAGCTGGACTCTGGGGAGAAGAGATACAGACATCTTTGGAGTAAAAGGTGTTAACGCACTACATAATATTTTTGCAACGGTTTTCCCTGAAGATATCAAATATCGTTTAGGAAAGACCGCTACAGTCGATGGTATGTATGAAAAAGTTAATATTACGGAGCTGGAAGGAGCGAACACGTTTACATTGGATGGTGTTGAAATCAGAACGCTTCCTACTATTCACGCAGTATATAATTTAGCCTATAGATTTGATGTAGACGGGAACTCCATTGTTGTATCCGGTGATACCTCTTATAGTGAAAATCTGATAACGCTTTCTAAAAATGCAGATATTTTAGTCGTTGATTCAGGAAGAGTTGTGAATAAGAGATATATGGGACCGGGTGAAATGAAACCGCCGCCGGGAGGTAAACAATCAGGACCGCCAGCAGCTGCTAATCCGGCAACATATGTGCCAAAGGAAGTACAAGGGAAAAGCCATGCATCGCTTGAAGATGTTGCAATCATGGCGGCAAAGGCAAATGTAAAGAAAATTGTTCTTACTCATTATCCTCCCTTTGAAGTGGATATAGAGACCACATTGAAACAATATAAACGGTTTTACAATGGCGAAGTAATATTTGGTCAGGATCTGTTGGAGGTAAAACCATAAAACAATATTTCCGGTCCCGCAGGGGCACTGAAACAACAGAACAAAATTTCTTTCATTGCAAAAAGAGAGAACATTCTACGATTAATTTTCTTAATAAAGAAAGCAAATAAAATGGAAAAAATAAAGCCCTATACGCTAATCCTTTCGGCTGTACTCTTGATCTCATTGAGCCTTCCGTTGAATGCTGATACCAAAGCAGGAGAACAAAGCATGGCGAATAATTCAGTATTTAATGAACCAACATATTCTATTTTGGATCCCCGCAGCAGGGCACCGGAAGTGAAATATCAGGGGTTGAATCCACGACTGAATACCCTGGATGGCAAAAAGGTAATGGTTGTGAATCTGCATGGGGGAAATGAGGAGGTAATGGAGGCGCTTGCCATAGACCTGCAGGCCGCTGTTCCTGCCAGTAATGTCGAGTATTATGCTGTAAAAGGTAAGTGGTCTACCCTTGAACCCGAGGACTGGACGAAAATGCTCTCAGGTGATGCCGTTATCCTGGGGCACAACTACTGAGGCGGCGCTGCTTTGCAGATGGGCCGAGTTGCGGCTCAATTGGAAAAAAAGGGCATGCCTGTTGTGCTGGAATCCTTTGATGATGAAGGCATTGTTACGACTGCCACCCAGGAATTTGTGAAAGAAGGTGTTCCAATGATACGTCAGGTTCTGACGCCTCATGACACGTCTCTAAAGAAGTTCCCTGATGAGTACACCCAGAAATTTATCGATGCACTTACCATGTCCTTGACAGATGAGGAAAAGAAATCAGGAATACATAAACCCTCGAAAAATGAAGGCATACTCACAACCGGAACCTATGATGAGATCAGTGAATTGCTGGAAGGTAAACTTGAAGGACATGCAACCATAGGGCCGATTGCAGAGATGACTGACGGCCTTCCGGTAGTACCTCCAACGGAGAGCAGGGTTGCTAAGATGCTGAAAGGTACGAGCCGTGATCCTGAAGAAATCATGGAGTTTGGTCGTGACGGCTTTATGAGCCATGGGTTATTTTATGCTACAGTCAAGAAGGTTGCGACGAATGCAGTGATGGCAGGTTGTAAACCGAAATATATGCCGGTGGTCCTTGCAATTGCAGAGTCTGGAGCCTGTGTTGGGTATCCCGGTGATTCCTCTTTTGGCCATATGTATATTGTAAGTGGTCCTATAGCTAAAGAGATTGGAATGAACTCAGGGTTCAACTACCTGGCCCCTGGCAATCCTGCCAATATGTCCCTGAAGCGTGCTGGAACGCTTATGGGTATCAACCTTGCCGGTACTGTTTTCGGTATCAACGTGCTTGAAAGAACCGGCCCGCTTCATTGGGGTACGATCTTTGCTGAAAATGAGGACACTCCATTTGAAGGTCTGAATGAACAATTTGGTTATGGTCCAGATGAGAATATCCTTCTATCATTCAGCGGTAAGGTTCAACTCCTGCCGTTTCAGAATATAGAAGTAAAGTCGGGAACCTCTCTTCATGAAGTTATGACAGGTACTCCGGAACATGCTGTGGCAGCCCTTAAAACCCTGACAAGTGTCAATGGCGCCCTGCTGACGCTGACACCTGATACCGCACGGTATTGGAAAGAGCATTACGGCTTTAAGACTATAGCGGATATCCAAGAGTACATGTACACCCATGTGACATGGAAGCAGGCAGACTGGGCAAAGAATTACTGGATTCAGATTCTGGGACGGGGAAAGCAGGAGACCCCTTTTTCTGATCAGGATAATCCGGCTGACTATCAGCTTGATAAAAGATCCTCTTCAGAGAGACTTTCCAAGCTTCCGGCTGATGCTGATGTTCCTAAATTTTCAAGCCCGAAAGCCATTACTGTCATTGTTGCAGGCGGGACAGGAGATGCATGGTCATGGGGCGGTGCCTTTGGAAGACCCATCGCTTATTCAATAGATAAATGGAAATAAGAGAGATGTTGTAATATTTCTTCCTGTGTTAGCCGGGAGGGTCCGGCACGAACAGATATTTACGGCATCCTTCATTTCCCGCTTTACACTTTCCAGATGCCGACTCCAATTTTTCGGGAACCTCCATTCAAAAAGTGTAAAGTACTTTTGGGATCATATGAAGGATGCCGTATTTACAATAACAAAGCCGCATAATATTTACCTTATGCGGCTTTGTTATACTTTTATAAGTGTGATCCTCCCCCAGAAAATTGGACACAGGGTTAAGCTACTTTTGAGCAAAATTATTGAATAGAAGAAGCGAGCCCTATGTCTATCATTGGTTACCCGATCCGATTTAGAATCAGTATTCAATAAAAAGAAGTATTGTGGGGGGGATCAGCTTAAATTTCACACTGCAGACTTTGAAGCGGTCAACCACAGGGAAGCCATTTTTTTTGTTGAGGATCTTGTCAATAAAAATGAGTTTCTGTCTGAATGGCAGATTAAATCGATTCACCAATTGATTTTGAAAAATATTGATGACAAAAATGCGGGTGTTTATAGAAAAACAAATGTCATCATCTCAGGTGCCGATTATGTTCCGCCCGATGCCCTGGATGTAGAAAGCTACATGCAACGTTTTATCAACTGGTATCAAACAGATGGGGCATCTCTCCATCAGGTGGAACGGGCGGCCCGTGTTTATGCTGATTTTGTGAAAATTCATCCTTTTGTGGACGGTAATGACAGAGCATCACGGCTTCTGATGAATTTGGAGCTTATGAAAAGCGGGTTCCCACCGGTTGTTCTGCCTGTGGAAAAGCGGTTGGAATATTACGAGACCCTGGATACAGCCCATACGAAAAATGATTATGAGCCATTCTTGACGCTTATTGCAAATATTGCGGAATCGGGATTCAAACCTTACTGGCATGCATTGGGGGTAACCCCATGACAGCTCCTCGATTTTGTCATTCCGGGCTGGGAGAAGATAAAACACAAACTCGAGGTAGGCATGTCATAAATTTAACGTTTCAATTGCGTCAAACATTCCTGTGCACCCTTATCCTTGCAGGCTGTCTCTCCTAACCAGCAAAGTGATTTTTATATATAGCGGCTCGGAGTAAAGGTCTGATGATAATGGCCATAAAGCAGGCTTTTCAAACAATTTATTGTCAGGATTGAATCCAATCCCTGATACCCTTTAAATCCGATGTATTCCAGTCATCTGAAATCCTTTTCTCGATGAATTTTAAAAACAGGGTGTCAATAACGTTGACAACCTTCATGATTAAAAAGGTTTTTTCAATAATCAGACCCTCTATTTCATCTTCTGATGCGGATGTGTCAATGGTTGGTGTTTTTAAACCGGTGATATTGAAGCTTTCTCCTTTGATGGAAAATTTATACTCTTCTTCGCCTATCCTGCAGATCAGATTTATATCTGTTACACATGCCCCTTTTTTAAGAGCTGTGGTCCCTTCTTCAAGACCGGCTTGATCACCTTTAATGGTAATTTTTTCCTTTGATTTATCGCCTAGGTTGTTTTCAAGACTTATGGAATTTCCAATCTCAAAGGTTACCGGATCTTTTGAATTTGACAGGGCTGTCATATCCTGGTCCGTTTCAACGAGGTACCAGATCCAGGTCAAAAATTCGTTGCCCAAAAATCCATATTTATTATAAGCAGTTGCTATATCTAACATCATGCACCTTTCATATTTAAGGGCGATAGCGCCAATACCCTGTCTTTTTTATCGCTTGAAAAACTGCCTAGTTTTTCCACTATTGTATAGGGAAATATCCTGATGGGTTTATGATCAAAGGATTTAAAAAACAGGGTTTCAAACAGTTCATTGGCTGCCTTCTGGGTGGAAAATAAGATTAAGCTTTTTTCTTCATAATCCCATAACACATCATAGATATTTGGAATAAAGGGTGTTTTATGCATTAGAATATCAATGATCATCTCCTTTATTTCAGCTTTTTCATTTTTTGAAATAAAGGGTCTGCCGCTTTCTTTCTTTTTTTTCTCTGTTTCAATGGCCATATGTTTCTGGATCAGTTTGGCCGGGATTGATTTTTTATCAATGCGCAGAGAAAAAGCAAAATAGGTGCCGAATAGAAATGAAGCGGATTGAAAGTCTGGTTTATAAGGGGTTTCAAGGGGGGTCCATCCGGCTGAAATTTCATCGTATTCATTTTCAATTTCAGGAATGGCGTTTTCAATCAGTCCCTGTCGGACACCTTCTGCAGTACCGTCAGGAAATTCACCGTCAATATGATAACGGCTGATGGAATGGGTGGACGAGATCAATCCCATATATACTCCTTTTTTTATAAAAATTTTTAGTGATAACCTTTATCATTCTTCCTGTTTTTCCTAACCAGCCATTATCTGAGTGGTAAGACAGAGTAATCAAATGAAATGTTATTACGAATAATGCCTAAGACAACCTGACCTCTTTCAATAGCAGGGGTTTTAACGCTCGGCAAGAGATGTTCTCTCTCTGTTTTCCAAATATCGTTTTCTGAGATAATCACTGCCGAAGATGAGGATAATCCCGAACCAGGCCAGAAAATAGATGGACAACGGAACCGGCCCGGTATTAAGGATTTTTTGTAGAGGCGGAAAATAGAGGGTGGCCCAGGAAAAGACCACCTGGATGATAATACCCAAAAGCATCAGCCTGTTTTTAAAAATTCCCCCATCAAGTCCGGAGCGCCTGGCAAAACGACGCCCCAAGAGATTGCCGATCTGCATCAGGAGAATGGTGGACAGGGCGATGCCCATGGCCGAGTGGTAGAGGGGATCAGTTGTAGCCAGATCCTCTCCGAACCGCCATCCTCCACTCGTCAGGACATAGAAAAAAAGTCCCAGAGACCAGAGACCTTCCAAGAGGCCAAGAAAAAGATAACTGTGCATAATCAGAGAGAGGGTAAGTAAGCCCTGCTCTCGAAGCCGGGGCGGTTGGTTCATGGTCTCGGAATCCGGCGGCTCCTGGCCCAGGGCCATGGAGGGGATAATGTCGGTGCCGAGATCAATAGAGAGAATCTGAATCACATTCAGAGCCAGGGGTACCGGTAGAAGAATATAGAGAAGATAAGGAAGGATTTCCGGGCCGTTACTTACCAGGACATAGTTGGTGAACTTCTTGATGTTCCCGAACACGGTCCGCCCTTCTTCAATGCCCGCAACAATAGAAGCAAAATTATCATCAAGAAGAATGATCTGAGCCGACTCCCTAGCCACATCTGTTCCCTGCCTCCCCATGGCAATGCCCACATCAGCGGCCTTGAGGGCCGGGGCATCGTTGACCCCATCCCCGGTCATGGCCACCACTTTTTCCATAGTTTTGAGGGCTGCGACAATTTTCATTTTCTGTTCCGGAGTCGTCCTGGCAAAGACTCTGGTTCCCTGACCGAGGCGCTCCATGAGCCCCGCTTCGGTCAGATGCTCCAAATCGGCACCGGTCATCAACATGACCGGGTCATCCTCCTGGGGAAGTATCCCTGCCTTGCGGGCGATGGCCTGAGCCGTATCCGGATGATCACCGGTGATAAGCAGGACATCGATCCCGGCGGTATGACATTTACGAACAGCCGCCGGAACCTCTTTGCGAAGAGGATCCTCGATGCCGATAAAACCAACAAGAACCAGCTCTTTTTCCAGAGCATCCTGAAGAGACGAAAAATCCTGCGCCCCTCCCTCCAGTTCCCGGCAGGCCAAAGCAATAACCCGCAAGCCCTGACCGGCCATTCCCCGCAGCACCTCTTCCGCCTGACCCAAAGCCCTTGCATCCACGGCCTCCTGGCCCTTTGCGCTGCGAACAGAGACAACTATCGGAGACAAGGCCTCAAAGGCCCCTTTAACTACAAAAAACCTTTTCCCGGCAACAGTCATGATACCAGCTGATCGTCTCTTCTCCACGTCAAAGGTGAAATAATGCTCAATCCGTTCCCGGAGCGCCTCCAGATCAGCACCCAGGATAGTTAACCGTTCGGCCACCGCCACATCCAATGGATCACCACTCAGGTGATCAATACCCCTGACCTCAGATGCAGCCAGGGCTAAGGTCAAAAGATCCAGCTGCTCCTGGTCGGCTAAAGGCCTGCCATGCAGGGGACTCAGCAGTTCGGTGATGGTGAGTTTGTTCTCAGTAAGAGTGCCTGTCTTGTCCGAACAGATAACATGTACCGCACCAAGCGCTTCCACCGCATTGAGACTTTTAACCAGGACGTTTTTTCTGGCCATGCGCAGACTACCCATGGCCAGAGAGAGGGTAAAGGTGGGCAAAAGTCCTTCCGGAACATTGGCCACGATGATCCCCATCATAAAAACCAGATTCACCCACAGCGGCCTACCTGTCACCATCCCATACATAAAAAAAGCAAACCCCATACTCACGGCTATGACGGTAAGGACCCGCACCATATGGGCAGTCTCCTGCTCCAGAGGCGAAGACGCCCGCTTAATCTCCTGCGAGAGATGAGCCAGTTTACCGAACTCGGTACGAAGACCGGTAGCAAAGACCACGGCCTTACCGCTGCCCCGGATAACCGTACAGCCGGCAAAGGCAATGTTGTTACTTTCAACCAGGCGACTCGAACTGGCCCCATGAACAAGTACACAGGGATTGGCCTCACCGGTGAGAGGTGCGTTATCGACCAGCAACCCTTCAGCCTCAACAACCCTGGCATCTGCCGTGATTTTGTCACCCTCGGCCAGGATGAGGAGATCACCGGGTACGATCTCTTCAGCAGGAACCTTGATGACCTGACCCTGACGCTGGACCTCAACCATCTGAGGCAGGAATTTCTTCAAGGCCTCCATGGCCCGTTCAGCCCGATATTCCTGGATAAAACTGAAAAAAGCGTTGAGCAGAGCCACAACAAATAGAGCCCAGCCCAGGAAATTCATACTCTCCCCTGGATTGAGACGATGGGCGACAACACAGATAATTGCCGAAACTATGAGGAGTATGGTAAAAAAATTGGTGAACTGCTTACCAAAATTGCGCAGCATTTTCCAGCGGTCAGGGATATCGAATGAATTTCTGCCCACATTGAGCAACCGCTCCTCCACCTCTTCGCCATGCAAGCCCTCGGGATTCGTTTCCAGAAGAGTATAGACCCGATCCGGCGCCAAATGTTGGATTTGTTTGCCCTGACTACTCATATCTTACGATAAATCCCCACATCACAAGGAGAACGCCTGAGGATCTGTTCAATTTTGTTGCCGTAGAAATAACGAGACGGCAGATTTCGGTCAGATGCACCCATTAAGATCATCTGAGCACGAGTGTTGCTGGCGTGAATAAGAATCTCCTTGGCCCAGTCATCAGAGAGAACCACCTTGGCATCCAAATAAATATTGTTCTCTCCCAACTGCTGACGAATCTCCTTCAGTACCCCGTTCACATAGGAATACCCCTTTGTCTTTAGGCTCTGGACAATGGTTACCGGCATATACTGAAACCACAGGGAGCTAACCAGCATGATCCGTAAAAGATGGAGTCGTTCCACTTCCGGTGCCAGGAGCATAAAAAAAGACATAGCGGCTTGAAACCCCCTGGGATGTCCGGAAAGGGGGAAAAGCAATTCACTGGGAGTTCCAAGGATGCCGGGCTTGACTACCCGGATAGCCATGACATTGAACTGTTTACGGCGCAGTAGCTTTTCAGAGATAGTGCCGGCCAGGAATCCCTTGTTCCGTGAGAAAATCCTGGCCCCGCACACACACAGACTCTCCCCCCCGGCCGGAATCGCCTGGAGCAGGGAATAAAAGACGTTTTTCTGCAGGGGCAAAATACGGCTGGTCATCCTTATCCCCCGGACCACAGATTCGGCTTCAATTGCCTCGATTTTCTTAGCAATTTTATCGGGAGAATAGATGTAATCCAGAATATGGATCAAGATGATCTGGAAATCCTGGCCGTTAGCCGCCATATTTAAGGCATAGCGAGCAACCCAATCGGCATTTATGGAACCGTCATAAGCCAGATAAATAGTCAATTTCATGGAGTTTACACCTGAATGAATTCGTCATTTCGGCAGATACCCCAGCCATGATACATCTCCCTTCGTTGAAAAATCAACAAAATAAAAGGCACTGCTCAGTACATCAGCAGAAGTATTGTGGAGGGGGGTGGGCCCTTACAGTTTAAAAAGAAGAATTATATTTTCTTTCACCTTCCTTAAACGAATAAGTCCTTAGTGAACCACCGCTTGACGTTTTAGGGCCATGTGGTAACTTTTAAAAGTTCCATGGCCTTTATTTTAAGGCTGCAGTTCTTCCTTGAGCATACAACAGGCTATTTTATAGCGGGGGAATCCGTTATCATCGTAGGATAGATTTCCCGGCTGTATTAATTTGTTCATTACACACCCTTCGGGAATCTGCAAAGAGAAAAAATTGGTTTCATTTATTTTTGGACGGGGTATAAGCGCATTGTTTATTATTTCATAGGAATGAAATGGAAAATCCTCGCATAAAGGACATTGATACACCCGTCCATTGGGGAAAATAAAATAGTTGTTCGCCACATTGGCCGCACATTCAAACGTTTCTTCATGGGTGAGGAACACCTTGGGATAGGTAACAATAATTCCCTGTTCTGCAATCTGTTCTGCAGTTTTGGGAATGGTATCCTGCCAGATTGATTTTGACACCTGGTGCTTTGCATCGGTGTTTTTCGATTCGCCCCGCAGACCCACCACCTGGATAAAAAATCGTGAAATACCAAGATTCTTTATTAATTCAGGAAGCTTTGTAACCTCATGAATATTTTTTTCAGAGACCGTATAGATCATTGAGCAGGAGAATCCTTTTTCTACAGCACTACTGATACCGGACATGACTGCATCAAAACATCCCTCTCCTCTGATCGCATCATTGGTTTCCCGGGTGACACCGTCCAGGGAAAATGAAAAAAAGTCAATTTGATTCGGTGTGATATTGTCCAGGATATCGTGAAACAAAAAACCGTTGGTATCGATGGTGATGGATTTGAAGCCCATGTCTCCAGCAATAGATACGACTGAAGCAAGATCCGGATGAAGGGTGGGTTCACCCCCTAAAAGAATAAGGTTGGTATCCTTTGCCTTTGAAGAAAAGATGCCAAGCCACTCCCTGATCGTGTCCAGGGAAAGGGTGTTACTTCCGTGTTGTTCCCGGTTGATATAGCAGTGGGCACAGTGTAAATTACACCCTGTCAGTATGTGAAAAAAAAGATTGGTGCTCTGCCTTGAAAATGCAACTGTTTGTTTTTTCATTTTATCCCATACACTGTTTGGTAAAATTAGGATCAAAGGGCACAGGATAGGTACCGTCAAAACAGGCCTTGCAGAAATTGGCTTCGGGCTCATCAACCCCGGAGGCTTCAAGCATACCTTCAATGGACAGGTAATGCAAAGAATCCAGCCCAAGGTATTCAGTTAATTCATCTAAAGGCATCTGGGCCGCAATTAATTCTCCCTTGGATGAAAAATCAATGCCGTAGTAACAGGGGAACTTATGGGGCGGACAGGAGACCCGCATGTGTATTTTTCCGGCGCCCAACTCTTTCAGGGCTTTAACACGGGTTTTGGCCGTGGTGCCCCGGATAATTGAATCTTCAATGATGATAATATCTTTGCCTTTTATAACTTCCCGCACCGGATTCAGTTTCACCCGCACGGCAAAATCCCGCATGGACTGGGTGGGTTGAATAAAACTTCTACCCACATAGTGGTTGCGTATCATTCCCATTTCAAACGGGATGCCGGATTCGGCGGCATAACCGATGGCCGCATAGTTGCCGGAGTCAGGAAACGGCATGACTATATCTGCATCCACGTGGGATTCCTGGGCCAGGCGCTTTCCATGTGCTTTTCTCATTTCATAGACGTTTTTGCCGTCAATGGTGGAGTCCGGCCGGGCAAAGTAGATATATTCAAATATGCACAAAGATTTTTTGATAGCCGCTTTAGGATGTTTGATACTCCTGATACCGTCTTCATCAATAATAACGATTTCACCGGGATCCAGTTCCCGGATGAATTCGGCCTGTACCAGGTCAAAGGCACAGGTTTCAGACGCCAATACATAGTGCCCGTTCAATTTTCCAAGGGCCAGGGGGCGGAATCCGTTGGGGTCTTTCATACCAATTATTTCGCCCTTACAGGTGAGCAGAATCATGGAATAGGCGCCTTCGACCCTTGACGTTGCCTTTAATATAGCTGATTCATAATCTCCCTTTATCAGATTTTTAATGAACAGATGCAAAAATACTTCCGAATCCATGGTGGTCTGGAAGATGGAGCCTTGTTCCTCAAGCTCTTCTCTGATGATATGAGCGTTGACTAGATTGCCGTTGTGGGCCAGGGCATAGGAGCGATGCCGGTGGTTGACCACAAAGGGCTGGGCATTGGCCAGAACAGAATCACCCGTGGTGGAGTAACGGACATGACCGATGGCTGACCCGCCTTCAATACGGTCAAGGTCTTCAATGTTGAAAATTTCCGGTACAAGCCCCATGCCTTTATGGGAGAAAATCTTGTCGTTGATCCCCCGGTTCACGGAGATGCCCGCGCTTTCCTGGCCCCTGTGCTGAAGTGCATAAAGCCCGAAATAGGTAATTTTGGCCGCTTCCGGGTGTTTATAAAGGCCAAAAACCCCACATTCATCTTTGGGGCGTTCGCTTGGCGTGAAAGCGTCGCAGGTAGTACAACTTGGGTGGATGGTATTCATTTCTGGTTATTCCAATATTTATTGTATGAACAAAAATCCGTTAAACATTGTTCAGTTTTCCTGGTGATAATGCTGGAGCGGCTTAACCGTCAGATTCTCTTTTTTCATGGCCTGGATGGCCAGGCTGATGGCCCGGGCCCCGTCCGTGGTGGTGGCATAGGGTATTTTATATTTAATGGCGGCCCGGCGAATTTCATATCCGTCTCTTTGGGTCTGGCTGGACGCGCCTGTATTTAAAATAAGCTGGATTTCACTGTTTTTCACGGCATCCACCACATGGGGTCGGCCTGCAGAGACTTTTTTCACAAATGTGGATGGAATTTTGTTTTCTTCCAGGAATGTGACGGTTCCCCGGGTGGCCATGATGGTGAATCCCATGTCATGGAAAAGTTGGGCCACAGGCAGTGCCGCCTTTTTATCCTTGTCCTGGACAGAAATAAATACCGTGCCTTCCTTGGGCAGTTTCTGTCCGGCAGCAAACTGGGCTTTGGCCACAGCTGCGCCAAGATCCTTGTCAATCCCCATAACTTCGCCTGTGGATTTCATCTCCGGCCCAAGAACAGGATCCACGTTTTCAAAGCGGTCAAAGGGCATCACCGCTTCTTTGACACAATAATAGGGCGGGATGATTTCTTTTGTCACCCCAAGTTCCTTTAGGGTTTTTCCCAGCATAACCTTGGTGGCAAGCTTTGCCAAAGGCACGCCGATTGCCTTGGAGACAAAGGGGATGGTTCGGGATGCCCTGGGATTGACTTCGATGATGTACACGGTGTCATTCATAATCCCGAACTGGATGTTCATCAATCCCTTGACATTCAGTTCTTTGGCAATGGCTTTTGCCGCATCCGACATCTCTTTAATATGGTGTGCTTCAATGGAATAGGGAGGCAGTACACAGGCGGAATCGCCGGAATGAATGCCGGCCTCTTCAATATGTTCCATCATGCCGCCGATGACGGTATCCTCTCCGTCGGAAATGGCGTCCACATCCAGCTCAAAGGCTTCTTCCAGGAACTTGTCAATGAGTACGGGCTTGTCCGGTGAGGCCTGGACCGCCAGGTTGAAATATTCTTCCAGGTCTTTTTCATCATAGACGATTTTCATGGCCCGGCCGCCCAGAACAAAGGAGGGACGAACCATGACCGGGTATCCGATATCCCTTGCAACGGCCACGGCTTCTGCATAGGAATATGCAATGCCGTTATCCGGCTGGCGCAGGTTCAGTTTTTTAAGCATGGCCGCAAACAGATCCCGGTCCTCGGCCCGGTCAATACTTTCCGGACTTGTACCGATGATGGGAACCCCTGCTTTTTGAAGATCCGTGGCAAGGTTTAAAGGCGTCTGGCCGCCGAACTGGACAATCACACCAAAGGGTTTCTCCTTTTCAACGATGTGAAGTACGTCTTCTCTGGTGAGCGGTTCAAAATAGAGCTTGTCGGATGTATCATAGTCAGTGGAGACCGTTTCCGGGTTGGAGTTGACCATGATGGATTCAACGCCCTCTTCCCTTAAAGCAAAGGAGGCGTGAACACAGCAGTAATCAAATTCAATGCCCTGGCCGATGCGGTTGGGACCGCCGCCCAGGATGATCACCTTTTTTCTGTCCGACACCCGGGCTTCGCATTCGCTTTCATAGGTGGAATAATAGTAAGGGGTAACCGCCCTGAATTCCGCGGCACAGGTATCCACCAGTTTATATACCGGAATAATCCCTAAGTCTTTTCGTTTCCGTTCGATCTGCTTGTCTGTCAGTCCCCCGGACAAATAGGCCAACTGCATGTCGGAAAATCCGTATTTTTTTGCCTTTTCAAAAAGATCCTTTGGCAGGTTCATACCGGCCAGTTTTAACTGCTTTTCAAGGTCCACAATCTGTTTCATCTGATACAGAAACCAGGGATCAATGTCAGTCAGCTCATGGATCATGGTGATGGGCATGCCGTGTTCAATGGCATATTTAATGTAAAAAATACGCTGGGAATTGGGGGTGGATAATTTGTATTCCAGATCCGTACCGGCCACAGATCCGGGTGCAGGATCTTTTCCGTCGGCACCGAAACCGGCCCGGCCGATTTCAAGGGAGCGCAATCCTTTTTGAAGTGCTTCCTTAAATGTTCTGCCGATGGCCATGGTTTCACCCACGGATTTCATGGCCGTGGTGAGTACATCCTCGGTTTCGGGAAATTTTTCAAAGGTCCAGCGCGGAATTTTTACCACGCAATAATCAATGGATGGCTCAAAGCAGGCCATGGTTTCGCCGGTGATATCATTGGGAATCTCATCCAGGGTATATCCCACCGCAAGTTTGGCTGCAATTTTAGCAATGGGAAAGCCCGTGGCCTTGGAGGCAAGGGCGGACGACCTGGACACCCGGGGGTTCATCTCAACCACGATAATATCCCCGTTGTCCGGGTTTACGGCGAATTGAACATTGGAACCGCCTGTGTCTACGCCAATCTCTCTGATAATGGCAATGGAGGCGTCCCGCAGTGCCTGGTATTCTTTGTCCGACAGGGTCTGGGCCGGGGCCACGGTAATGGAATCACCCGTATGAACCCCCATGGCGTCAATGTTCTCAATGGAGCAGATGATCACCACGTTGTCCGCATGATCCCGCATCACCTCAAGCTCATATTCCTTCCATCCCAGAACAGATTCCTCAAGCATCACCTGGGTGATCAGGGAGGCGTCAAGACCGGCCTTGGAAAGATTTGCAAGCTCTTCCATATTATACGCCACACCACCACCGGTTCCCCCTAAAGTAAAGCTTGGCCGGACAATAATGGGAAATCCGATGCGCTGGGCCGTTTCTTCCACCTCCTGCATATTGGTGGCAAACCCGGATTTGGGAATTCTTAACCCGATTTTATTCATGGCATCCCGGAACAGTTCCCGGTCTTCGGCCTTATTTATGGCGTCAATGGATGCACCGATCAGTTCAATATTATAGCGTTCAAATATCCCTGTTTTGGCTGCATCAATGGTGGTGTTCAGGGCTGTCTGGCCGCCAAGGGTGGGCAGCACGGCATCGGGCCGCTCCTTTTCAATGATTTTGCACAGGGTTTCAGCCGTCACCGGTTCAATATAGACCCGGTCGGCGGTTTCAGGATCGGTCATGATGGTGGCCGGATTGGAGTTGATCAGAACAACTTCAAACCCTTCTTCCTTCAGGGCCTTGCAGGCCTGGGTGCCGGAATAGTCAAACTCGCAGGCCTGGCTGATGATGATCGGGCCGGCCCCAATGATCAGAATCTTATGGATGTCGTTACGCTTTGGCATTTTCCATCACTTTTGCAAACTGGTTAAAAAGATAGGCCGCATCATGGGGACCCGGGGAGGCTTCGGGGTGGTACTGGACTGCAAACGCCCGGATGCTATCGTTCTTAAGCCCTTCCAGGGAGTCTTCGTTCAGATTGATGTGGGTCAGGTGGCACTTGTTTTTGTCAAGGGTATTCAGATCCACGGCAAACCCATGGTTCTGGGAGGTGATCTCCACCTTTCCGGTATCCATATTCTTCACCGGCTGATTGCCCCCCCTGTGGCCGAATTTAATCTTCATGGTTTTACCGCCCATGGCAAGTCCTAAAAGCTGCATGCCAAGACATATACCAAACATTGGGAAGTGTTCGAGAAGTTCACGTATGGTTTCCACTATATACGTCAAGGGCTCGGGGTCACCGGGGCCGTTGGACAGGAAAATACCGTCCGGGTTCAGGCGTTTTATGGCTTGGGCATTGGTTTTTGCCGGAACGACCAGCACCTCGCACCCTGCGTCTTCAAGGCAGCGGATAATATTGTATTTTATGCCGAAATCCAGGGCTACCACAGAATGTTTTTTACCTTTGTGACGCCATATAAAGGGGGCTTCAAGACTTTTGGCATCCACATAATCCGGTTGGTTGTATTTCCAGAAATAGGGTTTTTTGGTTGTGACATGGCCCACCAGGTCTGATCCTTCCATGGAAGGAATCTGACTGGCCCGGGCCACAAGGGATTCTGGATCCAGGTCCGTGGTGGATATCATGGCCCTCATGGCACCGGATTTTCGGATATGCCGGGTCAGGGCCCTTGTATCAAGATCCTCAATGCCCAGGACATGGGATTTTATCAGATAGTCGGCAAGGGTTCCCTTTGATCTGAAATTGCTTGGAAACTCCTGGTATTCTTTGACAATGAAGGCTGCCACATGAATACGGTCTGATTCAACATCTTCCGGACACACGCCGTAGTTGCCTATGAGCGGATAGGTCATAGTGACCATCTGCCCGTAATAGGACGGGTCGGTTAGGATTTCCTGGTAACCGGTCATGCTGGTATTGAACACCACCTCTCCCTGGGCCTCCCCCGGCCCTGTAAAACTTCTGCAGGAAAATGTTCTTCCATCTTCCAGGGCTAACAATGCTTTCATATGGATTAATACCTGTCCCTTAAATATTATGGTAAAAAGCGTTCCACAGTTTATTTAGAACCTGTTTAAATATCATGAAAAAGCTTTAATTATCAAGACCCGGGCCGATTTAATCTTTCGAAATTTCTTTACTTCCATCTTTAGTCTTGATACGGAATTTTATATTTTAGAGTCAATTTCAACAATTTTTAAATATCATTAATTCAGTGAATGATATGCGGTTATATATGAAGATATACGGACAACCGGTAATCAACTTGTTAATATTTTCTTGACAAACTTCAACTCAGCGCATAAAAATACATCCAGTAAGTCCAATTAATTAGACATATTGGGTTAGATATTATGAAGGGTTTAATTCAGCTTCCAGCAGAATTTGATTACAATTTGTTACTTCATGCCTTAAAGTATTACAAAAAACCAAGAGATAAAATCAGAGGCCTGATCAAGAATAAAGATATCTTAAGGGTCAAAAAAGGTCTCTATGTGTTGGGCAAAGAGTATAATAAGCCGTACAATAAGTATATCCTGGCCAATCAGATCTATGGGCCGTCCTATATCACTGGTCAAAGCGCTTTGGCATTCTGGAACATGATACCGGAACGTGTTGAACTCATTATCAGCATGACAACTAAAAGAAAGAAGCTGTTTGAAACACCGGTTGGCAGATTTTCGTATTTATATTGCCATAAAAAGGTTTTCAACATTGGGATTAAGCTTGAACATACTGGTGATCAAAAAAGAATTCTAATAGCCTCGCCTGAGAAGGCACTGAGTGATATTATTGCAACCCAGACCCAGATTTCATCAGAAAAGGAAATGAAGGAATTTCTCCAATTAATGAGATTGGAGTATGGTGATATCAAGAAACTTGATTCATCATTATTAGAAGAAATCAAGGCTGGATATAAAAGGCAAAGTATGAACCTGCTGCTCAATTGCTTAAAGGAAGATTATGTTTGATGAAAAAATCGAACAAATGTTAGACAGGTATGAATTACTTACAGTTCATGACCATGAGAATGCTCTCAAAGAGATCATACAAGAAATCGTTTTGCTTGGTTTATGGCGGTCAAAATTTTATGAAAAGGCTGTTTTTTACGGTGGAAGCGCATTACGAATTCTGCATAAGCTGGAGCGTTTTTCTGAAAATCTGGATTTTTCACTAATTCAGCCTGAAAATACTTTGGATATTAAAAAACACTTCGGTGCAGTAAAATCAGAATTGGAATTATGGGGTTTTGAGGTTTCCACCGAAGAAAAGAGCAAGAAAAATGAAAGCAATATTGATTCAGCTTTCATAAAAGCAAATACATTGATCCATTTATTAAAAATTAATTCAAATTTAAAAACCCACAAAAATGCTGTAATGAAAATAAAATTAGAAATTGATCAAGAACCAGCCATCGGATTTACAAGTGACATCAAATATCATCTCCGCCCAATTCCATTCACCATTAAAACCATGACATTGCCGAGTTTGTTTGCAGGCAAAATGCATGCTTTATTATGCCGTACTGTAAGGACCAACATCAAAGGCCGAGACTGGTATGATTTAATCTGGTTTGTGAAGAATAATATCCCATGTGAGTTATATTATCTTAAAAATAAAATGGTACAAACCGGCCATTTTGATTTGTCAGAGGTCTTGGATAAAAAAAAAGTTGTTGAATTGTTATCTGAAAAGATTAAGCAGATTGATTTTACCTTGGCAAAAAGAGATGTTGAACCATTTTTAAAAAACTCAAGGCAAAAGGATGAGTTGAATCTTTGGTCTGATGCATTTTTTAATGATTATTTAATTCAGGAAATTGATGTCCTGACAAGTCAATAATTAAAAGCCTACTTGATGAACGTCAATTATAATTCCCGCCCGTATTGCCTCATGAATAAATCATACCATACCTGATTTGTTGCCTCACGAATAATGTTACCGACAAGAGGGTATTATTTCTGGGTTATTATTCAATTTTTAACATACTGACTTCTGTATTAAAATCAAACTTTTTTATTACGTTGCCTTTTTGTATTTTCAGGTTGATATGAAGTGGACCCAATGTCAAGACCGATTTTGACTTTTTTTAAGTTACATTTTTCTATAATCCTTTGTCAAATTTGATGATAACGACCTTCTTTCTTGCCAGATTACCCTTGCTATTTTGATTTCTATCCCGCTATCTCGTGTTTCAGCAGCTTTTTTCCTTCAAATCCCACGCCCCTAAAAAGGGATAAGCGGAGCGAGTCAATGTTTTTTTCGGAGGGTCCGAAAATCTTTTTTTCCTTCCAGGGCTTTTTTCGGTGAAGTATGATTTTGGTTAAACCATGGCATTTGTAAGCGGCCAAGGGAAAAAGATTTTTGGAAACCGAAAAAAACATTGACTCGTGTAGTGCTCCCTTAAAAAAGGGGCTGGTATTTGAAGGTAAAAAGCATATTAAACCAAGCCTTTCTGTTTTGACCTGGGCCTAATCCGGAGCGCAGCGGAGTCCAGTTGCTTTCAGATTCTAAATCTGAAACCCCCGGTAGGGTCCCCCTGAAGGGGTCGCACCATAGTGCGAAACAAATATTCCGTAGGGCTGCCAAGGGTATCAGTCTTTCTTCATTTTTCTGGTTGATACTTAAAACCGGCTTCAATCAATATAGATTCCAAAACTATCCCAACCTCACCTCTTCTTTTGAGCTCATCAAGCATCTACTGCTGAATTCGAGCGTTCACGCGAACTCGCTTTAGATGTGCCGGCAACTTCGGTTTTAGTTTTCCTCTATATCCGCCACGCATATCCTCTCCTTTTTAATATAAATGCTTCAAGAGTGTCGCCAATTCAGCGCTTTAGATAACTGTAATACGCTTTACAAAAAAAATAGGTGATTTTTGCATAAAAAATGACAGTTTATCATCCCTTTGATATTAAAGGGGATTTTCCACTAAGCCGGCCCTGTCATGTGTTACGATGATGCTTTCTGATGGTACAGGATGAATATCATCATCTTTTTTTTTCATTATTTTAGCACCATAGCACTGACATTGTTTATATAGTTCCAAACGTACCGTTATTATACAGTAAGCTTTCCCTTTTCCATTTTTTGGGTATCCACTGTTATAGCTTTGAGGTCCCCGATTCTGGTATCTTCAGCCAAAGGATTACGTTTTAAAAGATTATCATCATATGTAATAATGGCTTTTTCCCTCCAGGCTTTGACCCGCCGCTGTAAAGTCCTCAGCTGCCCCTTTGTGTATTGTCCTGGATATTTTTCCTGAAGTTTTGAAAGCATTGATTTGGCGGTCTTTTCAGGATCATTCTCCAACCATGAACAGACCTCATCCCAAGCATCTTCAAAAGGATCCTTCCTGGTTCGCCACCAGTGCTTGGCACGCGGTTTTTCCGTTTTCCTATACTGCCTCCTTTTTATAATGCCAGGTTCTAAAATCAAATTGTCATTGTTTTTTTCAGTAGGCTCTTCCGTAGTTAATGGTAATTTAAAACCGTATAGAGGCTGCCTATCTTCATTTTTACCGGAGGAAGGTTGTTTCGCCAAAGTTACATGTTTCCACAGCGCATCCTGTAAAAACTGAATTTGCTTTAACAGAAGAACCGGATCCAAAGAATAGTTTACCAATTCCAGCTTTTCATTTGTTTCCTTTTGGATCTGGACGGCTTGTTTCAACCTTTGAAATGGGGTTTGTGCAGCATCATATGTTTTCTTTATTTTGCTGTTATCTCGCCATTTTTTTTTCAGCTTCATTGAAGGTTGGAAGAAATTCACATAAAGGCGTACTGCCCGATATAACTCAGAGAGTTGCATATAAGCATGGTGACCTTCAAAACGATCGTACCCGACTATCTGCCTTACAACTATTCCGTTTTTCTGCTCAACATAACACTGATCGTTTTTCTTATATGCTCTTCCCCTGGTAAAAGTTATCTTTTCTTTTTCGCAATAACGGATCAATTCAGTATTGATGAACTCAGTTCCGTTATCAGTATCAATCCCTAATATTGGAAAAGGTATCAATTCCTGGGCTTTATCCAAAGCATGAATAACAGCAGAACCACTGCGGTATGGTAGAGCAATACACTCGACCCAACCTGTGGCGATATCTGTCAAAACCAATGTATAAAGAAATTCTCCTTCCATGCTCCAGCCACAATGTGCTACCAGGTCAGCCTCAAAAAAACCAGGCTCATCTTCCTCCCAATCAGTAAATGTTCTTATCGGAATCTGATGTTTAAGAAGTTTTCCGGGTTTGGTTGTACTCATATTCAGGCCATTGTTTCTTATTGGTTTTAAAATTCGGTCAATCGTTGCGGGGCTTATTGAAATAAGTTGAGAACGGGTTTCGTCGTTAAGTTCAAGGTGTCCGTAACGTTCCAAAGTCGGCACCAGATCCTTCAAAAACGGGGCAAGCCTTTTTGAGGCGATATAGTTTGAAGCCGCCCAGGCAATTTTCAATGCTTCTTGAACGTCACTGTTATAAATTCTTGGCCGTGGCTTTTTAATTCTTCTCACAACCGGTAACTCTTTTAAAGACAGTAACCGGATTGCATATTTACGCGAGTATCCAGTTGCTAAAATGAATTCGTTCAAAATAACTGATTTGTGCTTCTTATTTTCTTCCCTATATCGGGGAGCAACATTTGCCAACAATTCTCTTTTTGCTTGAAAACTCATTAGTGACCTCACAATCTACCCTCCACATATTTTTATAATCTGTTTTGGGTAACATTATTCGTGAGGCAATAGATACAGTGCGGTTACATTTTGTGCGATTCAATGCGCGCCGAACGACAATTAAAATTCCCGAAATTTAAAGAATCAAAAAAAATGGTAAAAGCCACCAAATTTTACTGAAGGAGTGATTTGGATGGTAACAAACCAACAAGTGAGGAGGTTGTTCAAGTTGATTCAATCTGCAGTTCCAATGTCCAATGGGGTCGGACCAAGCAAATTTTTGCAACCCATTGTAAATAGTAAAGAATTTATTTTAAACTCTTCAAA
Source organism: Desulfobacter hydrogenophilus (assembly GCF_004319545.1). Taxonomy (NCBI): domain Bacteria; kingdom Pseudomonadati; phylum Thermodesulfobacteriota; class Desulfobacteria; order Desulfobacterales; family Desulfobacteraceae; genus Desulfobacter; species Desulfobacter hydrogenophilus. Next base: position 1,526,443 of record NZ_CP036313.1, read on the forward strand.
AATAGCTCTTAGCAGCCTTATTTTGACCCCGAAATGGGGCTTTTAAGAAAACATAACCATAAGAATCGGGACGCACCCGTTTTTAGGGATCGGGGGACACCATACTCAATTCAAACAAGAAACATGCTGCGGACAAGCCGCAGATGTTAATGTTCACGGCGGCTCCGCCGCCGTGAATCGTGGTGCTGACTTCGTCCAGCACCTTGTCCAGTGCCGGTCAGCACCGCGATTATAGTGCGACAAAAAAAGGCGTTGAAAATTGAGCCACGATAAACTATCATTTAGATTACTTCCTAATGGGAAGAACGGTCTTACCTTCTGCCGATCATAAGTGATTGGCCGAGTCATCATGCGAAGTGATGACGGAGTTGGAGTCTCAAAACTCCTTCAACCAGAAAACTTACTTTTCCCTGGGTGACACCGTGGAAGAGCCTGAGTGAGAACTCGGGCTTTTTTGTTTGTGGAGGATATATGAGTTTAGAAAACAGACTTGCTATTGCAATAAAGAAGGAAGCAGAAAAATTAATTTGCAGATACCATGAATATCACAATAATACACATGCAGAGTTTTTGCGAAATAAAAAAAGGTTGGGAGACTCTGCCCCTCCTAAATCTATTAAAAAACCAAATTATTGGAACATAGACAAAAAATTCAATCCCTTTTACGTTAGGCGCAAACATAAAAATATCGCTAAATCAATAGCAAAAAATATAAAATTACGAACATACAATCCGAATAAGCCGTTTATAAAGGAAGTGCCAAAGCATGACGGTGGAAAACGGAACGTAACCATTTATCAGATTCCAGACGCCGCTGTTTCTAAGTTGTTTTTTAATCGATTATTATCAAAAAACAAACATCGCTTCAGTTCTTTTTCATATGCATATAGAAATGATCGGAATGTTCATTTTGCGATCCAAGACATCTCTGTAGATCTTAAAAATAGTGAACGTATCTTCATCGCAGAATTCGATTTTTCAGATTTTTTTGGCTCGATTTCACATAACTATTTATTTGACCAATTTGGGAAAAATGGATTTTTCATTAGCCCAGAAGAAAGATTTATTATTCGAGCCTTTCTTAAAGATAGAAAAGTTGGCATACCACAGGGCACTTCTATCAGTTTATTTTTAGCCAATTTAACCTGTTGGAGTTTTGATCAGAAATTAGAAAAAGAAGGGGTGAAATTTTCAAGATATGCTGATGATACTATAGCCTGGTCTCCAGAATATTCAAAAATATGCAATTCATTTCTATTAATAAATGAATTTTCCAAAGAGGCTGGCATTAGAATTAACATAACAAAATCAGATGGAATTAATTTACTGTCAAAACCCAATTTGCATTCTGAGATCTCATCAAAAAAATCTTTAAACTTCCTTGGCTACACATTATCTGTTGATAGGGTCTCTATTAAAAATAAATCTGTTGATAAGATTAAAAAACAAATTTCCTATATATTGTATCGAAACTTGATTCAACCACTTAAAAAACCCTCTCTTGCGGGACAAAAAATACCCGCCAATGATAAAGATGAGAATTTTTTGACCGCTATGATGCAGATTAGACGTTACCTGTATGGTGGCTTAAGCAAAAAACATATCAATGATTATCTATCGGGAAGAATAAATAGAATTTTCTTCAAAGGAATAATGAGTTTTTATCCATTGGTTGATGATACTGACCAATTAAAGGAACTCGATGGTTGGCTTCTTTCAGTAATTTACCGGTCTTTACAACTAAGAGCCAAATTGTTAGCGACATGGAGTTTTAATCGATACCACATATTTCCTTTCAATCAAAGCCGTGGAGAATTGTTGAAAAGGTGTGGAGAAGAAAAGATTTATGGAAAATATCTTTTAGAAATCCCAAGCTTTTTACTGATACACCAAGCCCTTAAAAAAGGCTTAATCGAAAAAGGTATAGAAAAAATAATGAATCCTCGTTCTCTCGGTTATGATTATTAATATTTATAGATAGCGGCGCGTGTCAAGCAAGTTGTCGCCTTTGCTGTAATTTGTTCTAACTTTGCAGCACAACCCCCTCATGACCTCCGACGGTGGGGGCCCATTATCAGCCATGAGGGAGTTATGCTCATAAAATAGGGGACAGACCACGTTTCTAAAAAACGTGGTCTGTCCGTATGCCGTAACAACTGTAGTTCTCGCAGGTTTAAGTCCTGCAGGGGGGAATTATCGGTACGCCTCCTTAGCACCGGGAAGCAGCGTCTGGATAACCAGGGGTTGTAAGTTTCCCATGGGCAAAGATACAGGCCGTAACGCAAGTGAACCTATATGTAGCCTCATTAACGAAATGAAGATGCCGACCTTTTGGACAGTAAAAGAAGGCCGTTGTACCTGGGATTTGAAAACGGAAGCGTCCCAAGTAACCTTCCGGGGTAGCAGGGATGGCATGTATCGGAAGAATTGCAGTGCAGTGCGGGAGACCCAATATGGTTAAGGCGCAGTGCCGGCAACTGATGGAATAAGGATATCCGAAATTCCATCGGGCCATATTGGGAGTCGGAGGGGTTCATAGTACCGTTTGAGGCCAAGGGACAACATAACCCCGGCTGAGGAAAGGGACCCTGCTTTGTTCAAGCAACCAACGAGCTGAAGATCAGGAGATTGCATTATGCTATTAACTCCAATTAAAAAAAATCAGGACGCTACTGAGGAAGCTCTATTGTAAGGCCAAGCAGGGAAAAAAGAGCGCAAGTCTTACGATGAAGAACATCGGAAAGCCGTGTACTGGAAAACCGTATGCACGGTTTGATGAGGAGCACTGGGGATGCAAGACCTTTGGAACACGTAGTCGCCGCGTGCGGCAAGGCGTCTCGAATATAAAAAGGGCTGAAAAAATCGGCCGAATGAGCAAATTGTCCAACAGGCTGTTGGACAATTGCCGTGGGGACATAATCTGGTGCTGATTTCCAAACTGAAAACAGCAGAGAAACATCTGGCCTATGCACAAAAGGCGCTTGAAATGGCTGGTTCCGCAATGTGCTGATGATGCAGATCGAAACTCGCCTGTTTGGGGGCAAGGCTTGTCTGGTGTGGCGATAGAGGCTTTGCGGGTATTAAGGAGGACTCATGATACTGGAAAACAAACTAAAAATAACCGATCAGATCGAACTGTCTAAAGCCGAAGAAAAAATCAGTAAAACAAAAGCTAAGCAGTTGTTTGACTCAGGCGATATTCGCAAAGTGGAAGTCGGAACCTTTGCCGGGCTTTCATCCATTCATGGGTATCTATTTGAAGATATTTACCACTTTGCAGGCAAAATCCGCAAAGTGAATATTTCCAAAGGAAATTTTCGTTTTGCACCCCTAATGTACCTTGAGACATCACTAACTCAACTTTCGGTGATTAAAAATGATAGTGAATAAAAACACAACAAACTGATTTTATTATTTAAATTGACGAATTTCACTTTATATGATACGCTTTGTTTACCACTAAACAAACATTTCATACAAAGGAAATTCGCCAAAATGAATACTACCCTTACCAACGTAGAAAATCAAATGACAAATTCAGAACAAATCGGCGTACTCAATGATTATTTTACAAAATTCAAAATTGGTAAGTTATTGAATCAATCAGGAATCGTTAAAACCAAAGGAGCCTCACCGCTTGCCATTTTCACAGCCCTATTTAACTTGGCATTTCACAACAAGAATTTATACCAGGGCATTGTGAAAAATAAAAAAGTTGATGTCGATAAGGACGCCGCTTACAATTTTTTGAACTCTCCAACATATAACTGGCGGCGGTTTACCCTTCAGCTCTGCCGCCGAATTTATTTTATCATCAGAAAGCTCCTTGATGATTCTTCTGAAGAAGTTCTTATCTTCGACGATTCTACCTATAGCAGAAACCGTTCTAAAAAAGTCGAGCTTTTATCCCGGGTGTTTGATCATACAGATATGAAGTACATCAAAGGATTCCGGATGCTGACTCTTGGCTGGTCTGACGGTAACAGTTTTCTTGGACTTGATTTTGCCCTTTTATCATCTGTAGACAAAAAGAATCGATACAATGAAATAAATCCTGATATTGATAAAAGGACCTGCGGATATCATCGCCGCCAGGAAGCGGTTACAAAAACCACAGCCCATCTCGTACCGATGGTAAAAAGAGCCCTTGATATGGGTGTCCGGGCTAAGTATATTTTAATGGACAGTTGGTTTTCGATGCCGTCAGCAATCGCAAATTTGCGGGAATACATACACGTCATATGCATGCTGAAAGATCATCCAAAATGGCTTTATGAATATCAAGGCAAAAAGCTTAGGCTGTCCGAACTCTATGGAAAATTGAAGAAAAAACGAGGAAGAGCAAAAGTCAAAGCCCAAGCTATTGTTACTCTTTCCAACGGCAAGCAGGCAAAAATCATTTTTGTTCCCTGTGATAAAAAACGTGGCTGGCTTGCACTCCTGTCGACAGATTTGGCCCTTCCTAATGAAGAAATCATTCGTCTGTACGGCAAACGTTGGGATATAGAGGTCTTTTTCAAAATGTGCAAACAGCACTTAAAATTGGTGAAGGAAATACAAATTCGAAATTACGATGGCCTTGTGGGCCATACATCTCTGGTTATTGCCAGGTATAATATTCTCAGCCTTTATCAGCGGCAATGTATGGATCAGAGATCATTCGGGGAGCTCTTCAGGGCCTGTAACGATGAGATGACCAATTTGTCTTTTATGGTTTCTTTGGAGCGGATCATGCGTTTAGCTTTGGTAAATATTCGGCAATTATTTAATTTTACCGAGCGTATGGTTCAAGTGATGCTTGATCAGGTAATGGGCCAAGCTCTCAAGTATTTCGGTTTTTCAAGTAGGCCTGAGGAATTATTGGGGGTGTAAATTTACTCCTCCGAAAGTTGAGTCACTAAAATATATCGATAAAATGCCACAAGGTAACTTTGATGAAATTATTGAAAAATATGTCGAGATGAATATTGCCCATCCTTTTCGTGAAGGCAACGGACGCGCCACCCGTATCTGGCTTGACCTCATTTTCAAAAAAGAAATCAAGCAGGTCGTGGATTGGAATTTGGTGGATAAGGAGGAATATCGCTCGGCCATGGAGCGCAGCGTGGTGAAAGATGTTGAAATTAAAGTGTTATTAAAACAAGCCTTAACCGATCTGATTAATGACCGTGCGTTGTTTATGAAGGGTATTGACATTAGCTATTTTTATGAAGGCTATAGCGAGTTTAAGACCGAGGAGTTGTAGTAATGAGTGATGTCATTTTTATGGAAAAGCGACTTGAAGGTGTTGAGGTGGAATGGAAGCCATTAGGAAAAGTGGTAGAAAGTCTTGATTCTCTACGAAAAATTAAAAATGTATATAGAACGTCAATACCTTCGCCAAATTAAAATTTAGGTGGGGGTGAAAAATAAAAAGTTGTTGTATTATGATATGCGATTATTCAATACGTTAACCCTGCTGCCCAGGAGGCGCCATGACCTTATATAATACCCGTTTGGATAAAGACAGTTGCGGATTCGGGCTGATTGCCCATCTGGAAGGCCGGGCCAGCCATAAGCTGGTGCGCGAATCCATATTTTCCCTGGCCAGGATGAGCCACAGGGGAGCCGTGGGTGCTGACGGCAAAACCGGAGACGGCTGTGGTCTTTTACTCCAGAAGCCTGATGGTTTTTTCAGGGACCTGGCCCGGGAGGCGGGCTGGCAGCTGGCCACAAGATACGGGGTGGGCATGATCTTCTTAAGCCAGGATCCGGATCTGCGCCAGGCAGCCATGGAGAGGGTTGAGTCTGAATTGACAAAAGAAACCCTTACCATTGCCGGATGGCGGCAGGTTCCGGTGAATCCGGATGTGCTGGGAGATATTGCAAAGCAGAGCCTGCCTGCCATTTTCCAGGTATTGATCAACGCCCCCTTTGGGTGGGGGGCAAAGGATCTGGAGCGCAGACTTTTTATGGCCCGCCGCAGAATTGAAAAGGGTATGGTCCATGACCCGGAGTTCTATGTGGCCAGCTTTTCCAACCTGGTGGTGGTGTATAAAGGACTTTGTCGCCCCAAGGACCTACCCCTGTTTTTCAAGGATCTGGGGGACCTGAGGATGGCTTCTGCGGTATGTCTGTTTCACCAGCGATTTTCCACCAACACACTGCCCCAATGGTCCATGGCCCAGCCCTTTCGTTACCTGGCCCATAACGGGGAGCTGAACACCATTACAAGTAACCGGCAGTGGGCCAGGGCCAGGGGTTACAAACTGACCTCCCCCCTGCTGCCGGATATGGTGGATGCTGCGCCTTTTGTGAATGAGACAGGGTCTGACTCCTCTTCTCTGGACAATATGCTGGAGCTGCTTCTGGCCGGGGGGATGGACCTTTTTCGGGCCTTCAGACTCCTGATTCCACCAGCCTGGCAGAATCATCCGGACATGGATGAAAATTTAAGAGCATTTTACGATTTCAATTCCATGCACATGGAACCCTGGGACGGTCCTGCAGGTATTGTCATGAGTGACGGCCGTTTTGCCGCCTGCGGCCTGGACAGAAACGGTCTGCGGCCGGCGCGGTACGTGGTGACCCGGAACAAGTGGATTACCCTGGCGTCTGAAGTGGGCATCTGGGACTATGCCCCGGACGAGGTGGTGGAAAAAGGCCGGGTCAGCCCGGGTGAACTCCTGGTAATTGACACCCTCACCGGCAAACGCTGGACCTCCTGGCAGATCGACCAGGAGCTCATGTCCCGCCATCCCTACAAGCAGTGGATGGCAGATTGCTGTACGTCTTTAAAACCTGCCCCGGACCATGGACCGGGATCCCAGCCTGCATCCGGTTTTGACCATGAGACCCTGATCCGGTATCAGAAAATTTTCAACTGCACCAATGAAGAGGTCCAGGAGGTGATCCGGGTGCTGGGAAACATGGGCAAGGAACCCGTAATTTCCATGGGGGATGACGCGCCCATGGCAGTGATGTCAAGACTTCCCAGGAATTTGTCTGACTATTTCAGACAGATGTTTGCCCAGGTTACCAACCCGCCCATTGATCCTTTGCGAGAACGCCATGTCATGTCCCTTGCCACCTGTCTCGGCCGGGAGAGAAACGTATTCAACGAGACCCTGGGCCATGCCTGGCGGGTGCTGTTTGCTTCCCCTGTTCTGGTTCGTTCAGACCTGGATCAGCTCCTTGCCCTGGATCCCCTGTATTACAAGCATGAGTTCATTGATCTGAACTATGATCCTGATGTCGGTCTTGAAGCCGGGGTTCGGGCCATTGTGAATACAGCTCTTGAAAAAGTCCGGGAACAAACTGTTCTGCTCATCCTTTCAGACCGGAATATCTCCCGAAAGACCCTGCCGGTTCCGGCAGCCATGGCAGTGGGCGCAGTGCAGCAGGCCCTGGTGGAGCACAACCTCCGGTCTGATACCAATATCATTGTGGAGACAGCCACAGCAAGGGACCCCCACCACTTTGCCCTGCTTTTAGGCGTCGGCGCCACAGCGATTTTTCCCTTTCTGGCCTATGACATATTAACGGCCCTGGATGAGAATAATGAATTATCCCTCCCCCTGGAAAAGGCCATTTTCAACTATCGAAAGGGTATTGATAACGGCTTATTGAAAATTTTGTCCAAAATGGGGATTTCCACTATTACCTCCTATCGCTGTTCCAAATTATTTGAGGCCGTCGGACTTTCCAGCAAGATCATGGATCTCTGTTTTAAGGGTATGGAAAGCCGAATCCAGGGAGCTGACTTTGAAGATTTCCAGAAAGACCAGGAGATCCTGTCCTGCCCGGCCTGGGAAAAGGCGTTTCTGCCCCTGCCCCGGGGGGGCCTGTTCAGGTATATCCACGGCCAGGAATTTCATGCCTATAATCCGGATGTAGTTCAATCCCTGCAAAAGGCGGTAAAGACCGGTGCTGATGCGGATTATGAGATCTATGCCCATACCGTGAACAACCGGCAGCCCGCCCATTTAAGGGATCTGCTGGCATTGAAAAAAGGGCAGACCCCTATCCCCATGGAGGAAGTGGCACCTGACACAGAGTTTTTCAAACGCTTTGATACAGCAGCCATGTCCATCGGTGCCCTGAGCCAGGAGGCCCACGAAGCCCTGGCCCTGGCCATGAATCAACTTGGCGGATATTCCAACTCAGGTGAAGGCGGGGAAGATCCGGCCCGGTACGGCACCCCTGCCGTTTCCAGGATCAAACAGGTGGCCTCGGGCCGATTCGGCGTGACCCCTGGATATCTCATGAGTGCGGATGTCATCCAGATCAAGATGGCCCAGGGCGCCAAACCCGGTGAAGGGGGGCAGCTGCCCGGCCATAAGGTCACCCCCCAGATCGCGCTGTTGCGCTATGCCATCCCGGGTGTCACCCTGATCTCTCCGCCCCCGCACCATGATATCTATTCCATCGAGGACCTGGCCCAGCTCATCTTTGACCTGAAACAGATCAACCCTAAAGCGCAGATCTCTGTCAAACTGGTGGCGGAACCCGGGGTGGGGACCATTGCCTGCGGCGTGGTCAAGGCCTATGCGGATATGATTACCATCTCAGGCTATGACGGGGGGACGGGGGCCTCTCCCCTGACAAGTGTGAAGTATGCGGGCAGCCCCTGGGAGCTGGGCCTGGCCGAAGCCCAGCAGGCTTTGGTGGAAAATGGGCTGCGCCACAAAATTCGTCTCCAGGTGGATGGGGGGCTGAAAACCGGCCAGGACATTGTCAAAGCAGCCATTCTGGGGGCAGAAAGCTTTGGATTCGGAACAGGACCGCTCATTGCACTGGGATGCAAATTTTTGCGGATCTGCCACCTGAACAACTGTGCCACAGGGGTGGCCACCCAGGATGAGACCCTCAGAAAAAAACATTTTTCCGGCCTGCCTGAAAAGGTGATTCAATACTTTTCCTTCCTGGTCCAGGAGACCCGGTCTATTATGGCCAGCCTGGGGATCAGGGATTTAAGAGATCTTATCGGCCGTACCGATCTGTTGGTCCCCCAGGAGGGGGTAACCAAGAAACAGAACAAGCTGGACCTGTCCAGCCTTCTGGTATCTCCCATACCGCCCCAGGGGGGGCAGCGGTATCACACAGATCCTAATCCCCCTGCAGATGACGGACAACTGAACTTGACGATTACAGACCAGTTTAAAGCGGCCGTGACCTCCGGTTCCGGCGGAGAGGGCGCGTTTGATATCCAGAATACGGATCGGTCTGTGGGAGCTATGCTCTCAGGCATCATTGCCGAGGTCCATGGCAATACGGCCATGGAAAAGACGCCTGTGACCCTCAGATTCTCCGGCAGTGCGGGCCAGAGTTTCGGGGCCTGGAATGCCGGCGGACTTCACATGGTTCTGGCAGGCGATGCCAACGATTACGTGGGCAAGGGGATGGCTGGCGGAAAATTGATTCTCAGGCCGCCTGCCGGGGTCTCTTACAAATCCAACAAAGCTGTGATTATGGGCAATACCTGTCTTTACGGGGCAACAGGCGGCACCCTTTTTGCCGCCGGCCTTGCGGGCGAACGCTTTGCCGTGAGAAACTCAGGTGCCAGGGCGGTGGTGGAGGGTATCGGCGATAATGGATGTGAATATATGACCGGGGGCATGGTCACCATCCTGGGACCCACCGGGGTCAATTTCGGGGCCGGTATGACCGGCGGCTTTGCCTATGTTCTGGATAAGGAGGATCGGCTGGCCCAGCGGACCAATTCCGAGCTTGTAGAAGTGGTTTCCATAATCGGGTATCCTGTTTTTCAGGAACATCTGCGGGGAATCATCAATGCCCACTATGAGGCCACCGGCAGCCGGCATGCAGAGCGGATCATGGCAGGATTTGAACAGATATGGGCGGATCGGTTCAAACTGGTCAAACCCAAAACAAGCGATATCAAAACCCTGCTGGGGCACCGGGGGAACCGACCCGAAGAGATCCTGTCAGAGGCCTATTAAGGAAATTCTCATGACCACAAATATATATCAATTCATTGAAGTCGACCGGGTTGCACCCAAGAAAAAATCCATTGAGGAGCGCAGGCATACTTTCAGGGAAATCTACGAACCCTTTCAAGAATCCCAGGTAGCCATGCAGGCGGACCGGTGTCTCAACTGCGGCAACCCATACTGCGAGTGGAAATGCCCGGTGCACAACTATATTCCAGACTGGCTCAGGCTGGCCAACGAAGGCAAAATTCTGGCGGCAGCCGAGCTCTGCCACCAGACCAACAGCCTGCCGGAAATCTGCGGCAGAGTCTGCCCCCAGGACCGCCTCTGCGAAGGGGCCTGCACCCTGAACACCGGATTCGGCGCTGTCACCATCGGCAGCATTGAAAAGTACATTGTAGACACCGCCTTTGATATGGGATGGCAGCCGGATCTCTCCGCCGTGGTTTCCACAGGAAAGCGGGTGGCTGTTATCGGGGCCGGTCCGGCGGGCCTTGCCTGCGCTGATGTTCTGGTGAGAAACGGGGTCTCGCCGGTGGTTTTTGACCGGCACCCTGAGATCGGGGGACTGCTGTGTTTCGGCATCCCCAACTTTAAGCTGGATAAAAAAGTGCTGGTACGGCGGCGCAGAATTTTTGAAGCCATGGGCATTGAATTCCGGTTGGGAATTGAGGTGGGAGAAGATATGGACCCCGGGGATCTGGTCGCTGAATTTGACGCCCTGTTTGTGGGTACCGGCACCTATTCCCCCATTTCCGGGGGGCTTGAAAATGAAGATGCCCCGGGTGTACTCCAGGCCCTGCCGTTCTTGATCGGCAACACGGATTATTTGATGAAAATCCAGCGGGACACCTATCCATATATCAATCTTGAGAAAAAAAATGTGGTGGTGCTGGGGGGCGGGGATACGGCCATGGACTGCCTGAGAACTGCGCTTCGTCAGGAGGCATCCACGGCAACCTGCGCCTACCGCAGGGACAGGGAAAATATGCCGGGCTCTGCCCAGGAGGTGGGCAATGCTATGGATGAGGGGGCCCGGTTTTTATTCAATGTCCAGCCACAGGCAATTGTATTGGACGACGCCGGCCGTACTGCAGGTGTCCGTGTAGTGAAAACTCAGATGGGAGAACCAGATGAAAGAGGTCGACGTAAGCCTGTTCCAGTGCCGGGCTCCCAGGAGATCATCCCTGCCCATGCTGTGATTCTCGCATTTGGCTTCAGACCCGGTCCCCTGAACTGGCTGACCCCCCTGGAGGTGAAGACCGATACAGAAACCGGCCGTATTCTGGCGTCTGAAACCAGCGCCTTTCCCCTTCAGACCGGCAATAAAAAGATTTTTGCCGGCGGTGACGCGGTCTTGGGTTCGGACCTTGTGGTCACGGCAATTGCCCAGGGCCGGAAAGCAGCCATGTCAATGCTGTCTTTTCTGGGTGTTTAGGCATGGGTTTTAAATAACTTACCCATTTTGTTATATCCGGGAGCGCAGGCGTCGCGCCTGCAGTAACAATGCGGGCGAGACGCCCGCGCTCCCAGGTTAAATTATTTCGCTCCCATTCCTTAAAGTGTTGTGTTCAATGCCTGAAAACTCAATGGATAAAGCTGGCCTTACTGCCTGATGCCCAATCATACCCACCTGATTGCAGTTCCCGGAACATCGGATGGATTTGCCTCCGCCATTGAAGTTTTATTCAGGAAATACTATTAAAAATGATTTAAGGGAGATTCCTGTTTGGCAAAATATGGCTTTATCCGCAGGTGCATCACGGAAACCTTAGAGGGATTGAAAGAGGGTCTGACTCTTTTTTCCGGGCCCAGCAGGGCGGCAGTCATTTATGCCATCACACCCGACGATCCCATCTATATCTTTGATCCCCAGAACCTTTTGGCCGGGCACGAGCCGAAATTTAAAGAATTGTATATTGAGTCAAATGATTGGCGAAACAAGTGTTCCATCAAATATGACAAAAAGAAATTCAGCAATCTGATTCCCGAACAAAACCTTGGGCTGGCCGGACTGATATCCTATGGCGGCAGATCAAGCTCCATCGTCTATCAGATGTGGTTTACCGAACACCACCCGGACATGTGTACCATAGGCCCAACTGAGCGGTGGTTGGAGCATGCGGTTTACAGATTCTCCCACGACATGGCCAATGAAGAAGAATTGTACACAGGCATTTCCGGCTGTTTTCTCAAGGAATATGCCACCCATGCGGTCAGAGATTTTATTGTGGATGAAATGAATGTCCGGATCGGCTGGGATACCAAAATGAGGGTTTACCCGATTTTAGAAACCGTGCTTAAAATTTCAAGAACGCCGGAAGAAGGAGAATGGCCTAGAGGCAAACTGATTTTTGTGGAAAAAGACTCAATCCCCAAAATGAATTTTATTTTAGAGCTTCCCGAGGCAGAGCAACCGGTCCTGGACAATGTCAAGCATATCAGGAAGCTGCTTCAGTCGGTTGAAAATTCAGATTTGAAATTGGTTGCCACTGAAAATACGATTGTTGGCATCACCAGGGAAAATCATCCGGATTTTTCCATCTCAGTGGATTTTAGAGGCGGATACGGTTTTCTGGCGCTCAATGATGAGTTGGTGTGCTCGTTCTCCGACGGCAGCTTCAAATCGACCACGCATAAAGAAAAGCTGGTTCAGGTGGAAGAGGCATTAATGGACGCTGATATGGATGCTGAAAAGGTCACAGCTTTATTTAAAGTCGTTACCGGGATTGTTCACAATGCTGCCGGCCACCGGCATGGATGCAGCATTGTGATTGACCTCAATGAGTCCCCGGTTTTTATCATGGGCCATTCATTACTGCATCCCATGGACCTGAAAAATCAGGATAATTATGATCTGGCCAAATCCCTGTCCAAGGTGGATGGGGCGCTGCACATAGGGGCTGATATAAAGCTGCATGGGTTTGCCTGCCTTTTGCAAGGCAGGAATGTGCCCGGAGAAAACAGGGCCAGGGGTGCCAGGTTCAATTCAGCTTTGAGGTTCACGGCAGAACATGAAAATGTTATTGTGATAGTCGTCTCATCCGACACTCTGGTCTCGGTCATGATGGGGGGGGCGGTTCTAAAAACTAGATGGAAACTGGAAACTTCTCTTATATGCAAGATCCCCGTTCCCTTGAAAAAATGGGTTGCTGCGAGTAAATAATGCTTTTTTAACAATAGGACATATCTGGTTAATTGATTTTATTTGCCTGTTTGGGTTAGGATGCACTACCCAACGTTTTTTGTCCATGAATTATAAAATGAAGGCTGTGCCATGACCCAAGATGCCATAGAACAGTTAATATCCCGTGTTTTTCCTGCACTTGCCAAACCCCTTTACCAGGCTTTGCAGCGGCGGATTCAAGACTATTTTTCCGCTGGGAATATACAGGATATCAGCCAATTGCCTGTCAATGCCCAAGATTTTACCCGGGTGATGTTGTTCAGCCCTTTTACGGCTGAGCATATTACAGCAAAGCCCTTGATACTCGACCGCCTTGGTAAGAGCGGTGATCTTGACACATCCTATGCCCCGGGTGACATCAAAAAGAAGCTTGCTGCATTTATCGGGGATAACCAGGATAGTGCAGGGCTTAAAGCCCGGATGCTTGAATTTAAAGTGTACGAAATCATTCGCATTGCCTGGCGGGATCTTACGGGTGCGGCACCGTTGTCCGAAATTATGATGGATCTGTCCGATCTTGCCTGTGCCTGTATTTCTTCGGGCTTTGAACAATTGTACCCGGTTTTGACCCAAAAATGGGGAACCCCCAAGGACAGCAACGGCAAAGCCCAGAATATTGTGGTGCTGGGCATGGGCAAACTTGGGGCCGGTGAGTTGAATTTTTCTTCGGATATTGATCTTATTTTCGTATATCCCGATTCGGGTCAGACCGATGGAGACAGATCCATATCCAATGATGAATTTTTCACAAAATTGTGCCGGGAATTCATCAAGCTGTTTTCAATGGGTAACGGCACCCATTTTTACCGGGTGGATACCCGTCTGCGTCCGTTCGGGGACAGCGGGCCCCTGGTCATGGATGCGTCTGCGTTTGAACATTATTACCAGTCCCAGGGCCGGGAATGGGAACGCTATGCCATGATCAAAGCAAGTCCGGTGGCAGGGGATATTGCAGCAGGCAACACAATTATTCAAGCGTTAAAACCCTTTATTTTCCGTAGATATCTGGATTACGGCGCCTTTGATTCCTTCAGGGATATGAAACAGCGCATAACACTGCAGGTGAAAAACGCCAAGCTGAAACACAATATCAAAATCGGGGCCGGCGGTATCAGAGAAATTGAATTTTTCGGTCAACTTTTTCAGCTCATTCGAGGCGGGGTGGAACCGGCTCTTCAGGCCAGGCCGATCTTGTTGATTTTGGATACGTTGGTGGAAAAACAGTTGATAGAAGAAAAAGAGTGCGATGAACTCAAAGACGCCTATCATTTTCTTCGGCTTGTGGAAAACAGGCTTCAGGCGTACCAGGATCGTCAGACCCACGACATTCCCGAAGATCCGCTTCAGCGACAGATCCTTGCGCTATCCATGGGATATGAGGATGAAGACGCATTTTATGCGGAATTGTCCAGAATCCAGGGCATTGTTCACAAACATTTTTCTATACTTCTGGTACAAGCCGATGACGAAGACGAAGACAGCAGCAGCCAGGAATTGGAACAGATTTGGGACAGCATCACTGATCCCCAGTTTCAGGGTGAAGATCTCTCTATTTCCGGTTACCAGGATACAGGATCTGTGGTGCGGCTTCTCAAGGCCCTGGCAGCACATCCCAACACCCGCCAACTTTCCCAGGCCGGACGAAACAAATTATCTCAGCTTTTGCCCCATCTGATTAAAAAGGTGGGTGAACACCCGGATGCAGACGAGGTGATGGCCAAACTTATTGATCTGGTAGCGACCATTGAGCGGCGTACCTGCTATCTGTCTTTGCTCATTGAAAATAAAGGCGCCCTGGATAATCTGATCGTTCTTGCCCGCAAAAGCCCATGGATTATTTCATTTTTAAGCCAGCACCCGGTACTTCTAGATGAACTGATGGATCCGGTTACCCTGTACTCGCCGCCTAAACGGGATATGCTTGAACGGGAAATGGAACGTAGTATGTCCCGGGTCCCGGAAGGGGATCTGGAGCTTCTGCTGGAAGAACTCAATATTTTTCGCCAGATTAATACGCTCAGGGTGGCTGCGGCAGATGTCTCAGGCAATTTTCCGCTGATGAAGGTCAGTGATCATCTGACTTGGATTGCTGAAACCATTCTTAACCAGGTGGTGGTGTCATCCT
Source organism: Desulfobacter hydrogenophilus (assembly GCF_004319545.1). Classification (NCBI taxonomy): domain Bacteria; kingdom Pseudomonadati; phylum Thermodesulfobacteriota; class Desulfobacteria; order Desulfobacterales; family Desulfobacteraceae; genus Desulfobacter; species Desulfobacter hydrogenophilus. Next base: position 1,541,687 of record NZ_CP036313.1, read on the forward strand.
GGCAAATCGTAACCGAAAAATACGGGTATCCCAAGGGTATGGAAGGCAAGGGTATTGAAGGATGCGGGTTTATCGCCGTTGCCTACGGCAAAGTAGGCGGCCTTGAAATGGGATATAAATCTGACATAGATATGGTTTTTATTTTTGATGCTGAACCCGGATATACCAGTGGAACGGAACGATCCGTAGATATCACCCGGTTTTATTCCAATTTGGGTCAGCGCATTGTCCATGCTCTGAGCATGCATACCCCGGCCGGTACCCTCTACGGCGCGGATATGCGGCTTCGTCCCGGCGGGGATTCAGGCACCATTATCACCCATCTCCAAACCTATGAAGATTACCTGAAAGACCAGGCCTGGACATTTGAACACCAGGCCTTGATCCGGGCCCGCCCCGTGGCCGGTGATCCGGCATTGTTTAAACGTTTTGATATCATTCGTAAAAAAATCCTGACCCGTAAACGCGATGATGCAATACTGAAAAAAGAAGTGGGTCAGATGCGTGAAAAAATGCGGGCCCAGCGGTTAAAGTACGAACCCGGACAATTTAATCTCAAGCAGGGCCGGGGGGGGATTGTGGATATTGAATTCCTTGTTCAATACCTTGTGCTGCGCCATGCCTGTGACCATCCCGATGTTGTGGAGTGGACGGATAATATCCGCCTGCTCGAGGCCCTGAGTGTGGATGCATTAATATCCGGTGAGGACAGTGGCATTCTCCAGAACGCCTATGTAAACATGCGAAAGACCATACATCGGCTCACCCTCCAGGAGCGTTCTGCCACAGTGGATGAGGATCTGTTCAGTGATCAGGCCGCCAAAGTGGCACAAATTTATGATGCTGTCTTTATGTCTTAAAGGGGTCGGTTCTTTCATTTTTAGCCTTCTGTAAACCTATCGATACAATCCATTTTATTGAACTTGACATCACCCCGGACTTCCTTTCCAGGATTCCGGGATGATGCTGTTTAAAAATTTTCAACATTTTTTCAACCTGTTTTTCGACAATCAGGCATTTTTTTGAACATTGCCAAGATCCTTCTTTAACAAGGTTTTTATATATTTTGAACATGTTTTAAACACAGTAATCAATAACTTTTGAACGTACTGTTATGTTTATTGACGTTTTATTAATATAGTTTTGAACATTTTAGATGAGTCTGTTGATAAATGCAGGAATATGGTAAAATATAGAAATTTTTATATGAAAGTTTTAATAACTTACTGAATTACTTCATGGTTTGTTGTGGCCTGACCTCGGTGAAAGACCAGATCGGCCATAGCTGTTAGTAATGAAAATCTATACCCCGTTGATTACGGACAAACACTGGAAATAAGACAATGACAACATCTGACAACACCATGGACAGCAAGGCAAATCGTAAATTACTTGGCAGCCGAACCTTTAATTTTGCCTGTCACGACGGTGTGCCCTGCTTTACCCGTTGCTGCCACAATGCCGACATGTATCTTTATCCCTATGACATTGTACGCATGAAGCAGAATCTTAACATGACTTCGGAAGAATTTCTGGTTGCCCACACCACAACAGCCATCCGCGACATGCCCACCTTTCCCAACGTGATGTTGAAAATGAGTGACCGGCAGAACAATCCCTGCACCTTTCTGACAGAAAAAGGATGTACGGTTTATTCAGACAGACCTTATTCCTGCCGGGCCTATCCCCTGGAACCGGCTGTCTATGGCGACGCTGACGGTAGCATGCGCACGCAGTATTATGTCATGCACCATGATTACTGCAAGGGACATGGTGAAGATAAAGAATGGACTGCCAAAGCGTGGATAGTGGACCAGGAAATGCAGGCATATCATGAACCCAACAATTGCTGGGCTCGCATTGCAGGCCGTTTACAGGCCGATTCGTTCAGGGCCCAGGGCCTTGATATGAACAGCCCGCCTATGAAGATGGCGTTCATGGCCAGTTACAATATGGATACCTTCCGCCATTTTGTTTTTGAAAGCAGTTTTTTATCACGCTATGTTGTCCCAGAGCAGCAGCTGGATGTGGTGAAACAAGATGACCGGGAGCTGCTCATGCTTGGGCTTTCCTGGATCGAAAGATTTTTGTTCAGTGACGGAGCATTAGAAGAACGCGCCTGAGCCGGGAATACTATTCATAGATGCCCTAAGCGATTATATGCTGCCCTGGAAACCGGTCTTTATTTTATCGGTATCCAGGGAGAGGTTCATTTTTATGATACCGTGAAGCCCCTGTCTGATTGTCAGGGGCTTGAACGCGCTATGAATAAAATTTGTCCGGCATTTTGACCCGAAATGTATAGACTGTCGTTTCATCTTTTAAATTTTCATCTGGTCCATGGCTTTTTTCATCTGCCGAACAGCCTGGCGCAGGCGTTCTTCATTTTCAACCAGGGCCAGGCGAAGATACCCTTCTCCCTCTTCGGAAAAACCGGTTCCTGGTGCCACTGCCACATTTCCATTGTTCATCAGCTGGATGGCAAACTCCATGGACCCCATTTTATTAAACGGTTCAGGGATTTTTGCCCACACAAACATGCCGGCCTTTGGTCTTTCTATATCCCATCCGATTCGTTCAAGACCTGAACAAAGTACGTCCCGACGGTGTTCATATATTTTTGCAAGTTCAGGAATGGTATCATCACAGTCCCGAAGTGCAATAATACCTGCCACCTGGATGGCAGAGAATATACCATAATCAAAATAGCCTTTAATTTTTCCAAGTGCCTCGACAATTTTTTCATTACCAACGCAATATCCAATGCGCCAACCGGCCATGTTGTATGACTTGGAAAAGGACCCAAACTCAACCCCGACATCTTTGGCGCCTTCAATCTCAAGGAAACTTGGGGCAACATACCCGTCATAGGTTATTTTTCCGTAGGCAAAGTCATTGATAACCATGAATTTAAACCGTTTGGCAAGCTTTACGATCTCTTTGAAAAAAGCCTTATCCGTTACAACGCCGGTGGGGTTATGGGGGTAATTGAGCATGAGAACTTTTGGGCTGGGATAACAGGCTTCACATACTTTAATAATCCTGTCCAGAAAACCCTTTTCAGGTTCCAGGGGGATTCTCATGACATTTGCACCGGCGATCACTGCTGCATAGATATGGATGGGAAAGGCCGGTGCCGGAACCAGAACGCAGTCCCCAGGGCCCATGATGGCCAGGCACAAATGCGAAATTCCTTCTTTAGAACCAATGGTAAAGTAAGTTTCTTTGTCCGCATCCAGATTAATGTTGTAATGCCGGTTGTAATATTTGGCAATTTCTTTTTTTAAATTGGGAAGTCCTGAACTTTCCGGGTACCTGTGGGATTTTGGATCCTTGGCAACGCTCACCAGCTTCTCAATAACTGCATCAGGTGTGGGGTCCATTGGATTTCCCATGCCAAGGTCAATGACATCATCTCCATTCCGCCGTTTATCCATTTTCATTTTATTGATCATACCGAAAAGGTAAGGGGGCAGGTAATCCATCCGGGATGCAAATCGAATAATATTGTCTTGTTCCACGTCAAAAACTCCTAATTATAAATGGTTGAAGCATGAAATCAAAATAAAAATAAAAAGAATATCAGATTTTATTAAACTGATAAAATCAAATTTTTAGTAAACATTAAATTGTGTCCATGTTAACAATGTTTCACGGGAAACATTTTTTGTTTTAAAGAGGAATATTGACACTGAACACATCCGGATCTTCTTGGAATATTTTAAGGCCTTCCATGATGCCGGTCGCATTTTTGACTTCACGATTACCAGGGCCTAAAACCAAGGGGCCTTTAAAACTGCCCGGAATTATCAATTCAGACGCCGGTTCATCATCCGGATTTTCCATTGAAATAATAAAAACACCTGTAATTTTTTTTCCCACAAGATAAGGAAAAACAATGCCGGAAGGAATAAAAAAAGAATCTTTGCAGGAAAGCCCCCACCCTTCACATGGCCGGTTGTGACCGAATTTATTCCAGCCAATATACATCTTACTGATAAAATTAAGATTTAAGCCCTTAATATACAGAAAAGATAAAGGGTCTTCATTGTTTTTGCCCCAAAGATGATCGTGTGACCTGATGGCAAAGGCCTTTGCTTTTTTTTCCCAGGCTTTGACATCCACACAAAAACTATTTTCAGAATAAAGATCAGATTTCATAAGGTATAAACATGGCCAGGTCCGATGGGGACAACGCCTTTGCCTTTTCAATTACAGTTTTGGAGTACCGCCCTATTCCAATAACAAAGGCGGTTTTATTAAGATAGTCATTTTTGTTCAATATGCCGGCAAACCACAAAATTTTTGGGACCAGCAGGGCATTGATAAACGGCACCTTGTGCCTCAGACAGAATCGGGCCCCTTTTGCATCGTCTATCGTAATGAAGGAGGGCTGATCCGGGTCGACATTCTGGAAATAAAGCACCAGGGTCTGCCGTTCACCAAGATCCATATTTTCGGGTAAATTTATATTGTCCTGTCGGTCGGTATCAGCCCGGCATACCTTTACACTGTTTTTTTGAACCATGGATAAAAAAAAATTGGCACCAGGATGATCCGGCACTCCCACCTCTTTGTAGACATGGGTTTCCATGATTATAGAAAAATATTGGGTACACGGAACAAAAAGCCCGGCTTTATATAAAAGAATAGCAGAAGAGGCGTCAATATAAACTGTGTGCATTACAATGTCCCCAAGGTTAAGTTCGAAAAAGCATATAATAAATATTGTAAACTGTGTCCATTGATAAACAGGAATTGGAAAAAATTTTGTCTAAAAAAGTTTTTTTTACATGCGCGTCTCCCATAAAATCGGTCGATGTTTGCAGATGTCTGTGATTGTATCGGTTTTTACAAGAAATATAATTTTGGTTAATTACCTGAAATTATATGAAAAATTATTTTCCATGCAAAGTTTTAAAAAAAAATAAAAAAAAGTGTTTGACAGCCGTGTCAGATTCAGGCATATTTCGCCGGTCTTCTCGAGGGGACAAAGCAAAACGGTTTTCTTCGGGAAGTTTTTTTTTGCAAGGTTTGATCTTTGAAAATTGGTCAGTGAAGAAGAAAAGAGCGGGTCAATGACAATACGCTTTAGCTTAACAGCTTTGAGTGTAGACCTTAAAAAGTTTTAGTAAAGGATTATAACTGGAGAGTTTGATCCTGGCTCAGAATGAACGCTGGCGGCGTGCTTAACACATGCAAGTCGAACGAGAAAAGGATTGCTTGCAATCCTGAGTAGAGTGGCGCACGGGTGAGTAACACGTAGATAATCTGCCTTCAAACCTGGAATAACTATTCGAAAGGGTAGCTAATACCGGATAAAGTCGATTTACATAAGTGGATTGATGAAAGATTGCCTCTTCTTGAAAGCAATTGTTTGGGGATGAGTCTGCGGACCATTAGCTTGTTGGTGGGGTAAAGGCCTACCAAGGCAGCGATGGTTAGCTGGTCTGAGAGGATGATCAGCCACACTGGAACTGGAACACGGTCCAGACTCCTACGGGAGGCAGCAGTGAGGAATTTTGCGCAATGGGGGCAACCCTGACGCAGCAACGCCGCGTGAGTGAAGAAGGCCTTTGGGTCGTAAAGCTCTGTCAACTGGGAAGAAATTAGCTTCTATTAATAGTAGTTGCTATTGACGGTACCAGTGGAGGAAGCGCCGGCTAACTCCGTGCCAGCAGCCGCGGTAACACGGGGGGCGCAAGCGTTATTCGGAATTATTGGGCGTAAAGGGCGCGCAGGCGGTCTTGTCCGTCAGGTGTGAAAGCTCGGGGCTCAACCCCGGAAGTGCACTTGAAACAGCAAGACTTGAATACGGGAGAGGAGAGAGGAATTCCTGGTGTAGAGGTGAAATTCGTAGATATCAGGAGGAACACCGATGGCGAAGGCATCTCTCTGGACCGATATTGACGCTGAGGCGCGAAGGCGTGGGTAGCGAACGGGATTAGATACCCCGGTAGTCCACGCAGTAAACGTTGTACACTCGGTGTGGCGGATATTAAAATCTGCTGTGCCTAAGCTAACGCATTAAGTGTACCGCCTGGGAAGTACGGTCGCAAGACTAAAACTCAAAGGAATTGACGGGGGCCCGCACAAGCGGTGGAGCATGTGGTTTAATTCGACGCAACGCGAAGAACCTTACCTGGGTTTGACATCCTGTGAATATTGTGTAATTGCAATAGTGCCTTCGGGAGCACAGAGACAGGTGCTGCATGGCTGTCGTCAGCTCGTGTCGTGAGATGTTTGGTTAAGTCCAGCAACGAGCGCAACCCTTATCGTCAGTTGCCAGCACATAATGGTGGGAACTCTGGCGAGACTGCCCCGGTCAACGGGGAGGAAGGTGGGGATGACGTCAAGTCCTCATGGCCCTTATACCCAGGGCTACACACGTGCTACAATGGTAGGTACAAAGGGCAGCGACTCTGCAAAGGGAAGCGAATCCCAAAAGCCTATCTCAGTCCGGATTGGGGTCTGCAACTCGACCCCATGAAGTTGGAATCGCTAGTAATCGCGGATCAGCATGCCGCGGTGAATATGTTCCCGGGCCTTGTACACACCGCCCGTCACACCATGGAAGTTGATTATACCCGACGTCGCTGGGCTAACTATTTATAGGGGCAGGCGCCTAAGGTATGGTCGATAACTGGGGTGAAGTCGTAACAAGGTAGCCGTTGAGGAATCAGCGGCTGGATCACCTCCTTTCAAAGGAAAGAAATACATAAAGCTTTTTTTGGATTCACTGACCAATTTTGAGAGATCAACCCGGTGAAATTAAGTAACCGCACTCTCTTTGTTCTTTGACAATTTGTTGTAGTAAATATCAATAGCGTTGTTGATCAGGTATCATAGGATACCCAATCAACTAAATATAAAATGGTGTGAAAGATGAAAATCAATCACTCCATGCTATGTTGAAGAAAATTTTGCTGAAATTCAAGGCGCGATCGGCAATTTTAAATAAAGCGTAGTAGACTACGCTGTTTTAAAATTGACGTGAAGCAACGAAGAAGTTCACAAAATTTTCAAAAACATCAAAGCGTTTAAACTTATTTGTGGAATAGTGGCTAAGCTACTAAGAGCAAACGGCGGATGCCTTGGTGTCAAGTGAAGAAGAAAGACGTGGTAAGCTGCGATAAGCCTCGGTTAGGAGCCTAACTTCCTTTGATCCGGGGATTTCTGAATGGGGCAACCCGACACGGTTAATACCGTGTCATCCTTAACTGAATACATAGGTTAAGGAGGCTAACGGGGAGAACTGAAACATCTTAGTACCCCCAGGAGTAGAAAGTAATAACGATTCCCTAAGTAGCGGCGAGCGAACGGGGACCAGCCCAAACCGTTAACGTGTCAAGCCCGAAAGCGTTGCGTTAACGGGGTCGCGGGATACAGATCGGATCTGTTTCGGCAGGATCCAATAAGTTACAAAAGAAATTATTAGCTGAATAAGCTGGAAAGCTTAACCATAGCAGGTGATAGTCCTGTAAGCGAAAATAATCTCTCTTATTTTTGTATTCCCAAGTACTGCGGAACACGAGAAATTCTGTGGGAATTTGTGTGGACCATCACATAAGGCTAAATACGACTTGACAACCGATAGCGTACCAGTACCGTGAGGGAAAGGTGAAAAGTACCCCTGTTAGGGGAGTGAAATAGTACCTGAAACCGTTTGCTTACAAGCTGTGGGAGCACTTTCGAGTGTGACCGCGTGCCTTTTGCATAATGAGTCAGCGAGTTACTTAATGTGGCAAGGTTAAGCCGATAGGTGTAGCCGTAGCGAAAGCGAGTCTGAACAGGGCGCAAGTTGCATTGAGTAGACCCGAAACCAGGTGATCTATCCATGTCCAGGGTGAAGCGGGAGTAAAATCTCGTGGAGGCCCGAACCGTCACAGGTTAAAAACTGTTCGGATGAGGTGTGGATAGGGGTGAAAGGCCAAACAAACCTGGAGATAGCTGGTTCTCTCCGAAATATATTTAGGTATAGCCTCGTATGTTTCTTTTTGGAGGTAGAGCACTGAATGGGCTAGGGGTCTCACCAGATTACCAAACCTAATCAAACTTCGAATACCAAAAAGTCAGAATACGGGAGTCAGCCCGCGGGAGCTAAGTTCCGCGGACGAGAGGGAAACAACCCAGACCGCCAGCTAAGGTCCCCAAATCTATGCTAAGTGGAGAAGGATGTGGGAATGCCCAGACAACCAGGAGGTTGGCTTAGAAGCAGCCATCCTTTAAAGAAAGCGTAATAGCTCACTGGTCGAGTGGATCTGCGCCGAAAATGTATCGGGGCTAAAGCATAGTACCGAAGCTGCGGAATGAA